>NZ_JAWUEA010000035.1:0-370392 GCF_036663475.1 Rouxiella sp. T17
CCATGCGAGAGTAGGGAACTGCCAGGCATCAAATCAAGGAACAGCCCTAATCGAAAGATTAGGGCTTTTTCTCGTCTATATTCTGGCAAAAAAAACCTATCAAAAACCAAAAAAGGCCCCCGTCTGACGACCGGGGCCTTTTTTGCTGCGCAGAGAACAATTAAACAGTTCAGTATTGCTCGCAAAACATCCTTTTAAAGCCATAAATAAGCAAAAAACCTCGCTTTATCCCCCCTTTTCCTGCTTAACTTAGGATGCATATTGCATAAAAAATCATAAGAAATGACCTAAACTGCGCAAAGCAGGAGATAATAAAAATGACAGAAACTTCTCGTCCAGCGCCACAGAACGTGGCGGATCAAGACAAAAAAAGCCGGATATTTGCCATCGTGGGGGCTTCCTCAGGTAACCTCGTTGAGTGGTTCGACTTTTATGTCTATTCATTTTGCTCGATTTACTTCGCTGCCTCGTTCTTTCCAAGTGGTAACAGCACCACACAGCTGCTGCAAACAGCGGGCGTATTCGCCGCCGGATTCTTCATGCGGCCAATCGGTGGCTGGTTATTTGGCTATATTGCCGATAAACACGGCCGTAAAAACTCCATGCTTATCTCCGTTTGCATGATGTGTGCGGGCTCATTAGTGATCGCCTGTTTACCAACCTATGAGGCGATTGGTAGCTGGGCTCCGGCGTTATTACTGCTGGCGCGATTGTTCCAGGGATTGTCCGTAGGCGGCGAATATGGCACCAGCGCGACTTATATGAGTGAAGTTGCGATTGAAGGACGCCGCGGATTTTTCGCTTCTTTCCAGTACGTTACCCTAATCGGCGGTCAGCTTTTAGCCTTGTTGGTGCTGGTTTGCCTGCAACAGCTTCTCACCGGTGATGAGCTGCGTGCCTGGGGCTGGCGCATTCCGTTTGCCTTGGGCGCGGCGCTTGCCGTGGTTGCGCTATTCCTGCGTCGTTCGTTAAATGAAACTTCTAACAAGGAGACGCGAAACCATAAAGATGCCGGAAGCCTGAAAGGTTTGTGGAAACACAAGAAAGCCTTCCTTATGGTCCTTGGATTCACAGCGGGCGGTTCATTAAGCTTTTATACCTTCACCACGTATATGCAAAAATATCTGGTGAATACGGCGGGGATGGATGCGAAAACCGCCAGCGGAATAATGACGATTGCACTGTTCGTCTTTATGTTATTGCAGCCGCTTGTCGGCGCGCTGTCAGACAAAATAGGGCGTAGAAATTCGATGCTGATATTCTCCGGCTTCGCGACGCTGCTGACTATCCCTATTCTGTATACGCTGCAAAGCGTGACGAGCCCTTATTTAGCCTTCGCGCTCATCGTTATTGCATTGGCCATTGTGACTTTCTACACCTCGATAAGCGGATTATTGAAAGCCGAAATGTTCCCGGCAGAAGTGAGAGCGTTGGGTGTAGGCCTTTCTTACGCAGTAGCTAACGCAGTATTTGGCGGATCGGCCGAATATGTCGCGCTAAGTTTTAAATCGTGGAATATTGAAGAGGTCTTCTTCTGGTACGTTTCTGGTATGAGCCTGATAGCCTTTATAGTCTCGATTAAGCTGCACGCCAGAGGCAAAGAGATCCGCCTTTAGACTTTAGACTTTAGGCTCTAAACTTTAAAACCCGTTATATCCTGTTGTATCTCATTATAAAAAAAGGGCCTCTTCTGGGGCCCTTTTTATTATGAATGACAGCAAATCAATTACTGTTTATGAATTAGCTGATAGGCGCTATATCCGGTCGCTGCGCCTGCAATATCCCAGCTAAAATCTTTCCAGCTCCATCCGCTACCGGCTTCACGACTGTCGTAAAACTCTTTCCCCGCCCCTAAGCCTACAGAAAACAGTAAGCCAAACGATCGGCTCTGTGCCTCGTTTCGCCCCTGATTATTGGCGTAGGCCGTGCCTGCCGCGGCCAAAACTGCTGAAGCGGCAAAGTGCTCGGCTTTATCTTTTCCGGTCCAGCTGTCGTTTGCCCAATGGGTGCAGCCGCTGCAAATCAAAAGTGGAATCAAGGTAAGAGGCAAGAGTCTTCGCATGGCTGGATATTCCCTTGAGATAAGCCAAAAAAAAGCCCGGAGCATAATTGTCCGGGCCTTGCGCGATTACAGAATACGGCTGATAAGTCGATCGATACGAATACGTCGCAGGCGGCGAATAAGCTTACGCACTTTGACCGGATAATTCGGAATGCTTTCGAGCTCCATATAATGCGACACGATATGGGTGTGCTCACGGATATTATCCAGCTCTTGCTGTCTTTGGCTCTGCATCTCTTTATTAGGATCGTGGATAAGAATCGCATTCTCCAGATCGAGACGCCAGGCGCGCGGGTTCAGGTTATTACCCGTAATTAGCTGCCAACGATCGTCCACCCAGATCCCTTTCAGGTGATAGCTGTTTTCACCGTCTTTCCACAGGCGGGCAATAAGTTGTCCGCTGTCGATATAACGCTGCAAACGGCTCAGAAAGCGGCGCAGGTTAATTTCATAGAGATAAGGCAGCGCGCCGATAATTTTAAACGGCTGATCCTGAGGGATATAAAAATCGTTAGCCGTCTTATCGCCGACAATAATTTCTACCTGTTTGCCACGACGCAGCAGACCCATAATATTGCGCGCCAGCAGGGCAGGCATATTAAAGTAAGGCGTGCAAAGCGTGAGTTTCTCGTCGGTGCTGGCCATCAAATGATAAATCGTGCGGTTAAGATCGTTTTGCTTACCCAAACCCACCATCGGCGTTACCGCCAGTTCGTTTTCGGAAGCTGAATCCTTGAAATGGTAGCCCGAGTCACGCAGCGTCTGGCGGAACTGTCGGGTTTCATTTTTGATCTCGGGACTTTTTGGACGATCTTCGCGATCAAGTCGTTGCACCGCCGGCGCATTGAGCAACGATTTGTGAATATAGTTGACCATCGTATCTGCCAATTTGGCGTTGTTCAGCAGGTGATAGCGGTCAAAACGGTATTTGTCGTGACGATGCAGATAGACATCGTTAAGGCTCGCGCCGGAGTAGATTACGCGCTCGTCAACAATGTAACCTTTGAGGTGCAAGACGCCCAGCGCTTCACGGGTATTAACCGGCACGCCGTAGACCGGCACGCTAACGTCAGGATTATCGCTGGCCATTTTACAGTACCAGTCGGCATTGGTATTGGCCGCCGCCGCGCCGATACGGCCACGCTGCGCGCGATGCCAGTCAACCAGCACGCAGACATCCAGCTCCGGACGCTGACGTTTGGCTTCATAAAGGGCCGACAGCACATCTCGCCCGCCGTCATCGTTCTCCAGATACAGAGCGACCAGATAGATCCGTTGGGTGGCGTTGGCAATGACCTCAAGCAGCGTCGTACGGAAATCTGTGGCGCTGTACAGAGTCTGAACAGCATCAACCGATTGGGGGAGTTTAGGCAGTTGAGCAAGATGTTGTTGATGTTTGTTTCGTTTAAATTTAGACAACATCACAGTGCGCTTCTTCTCTCTATAATGAATGGCGATTGCGGTATAACAATTCAAAACAAACCGCACAATCGGTCGATAATACCATTAGTCTCTCCCGATGTGCGCAAGTTTTGCCTGCAAGGCTGTCCTAAAACTGTAACGTCTACCCTGAAAACTGTAAAAATCCAGACATAAAAAGGTCTTATTCTCGGGATGTTGCCGCGTTTGAATCATCTTGAAGCGCAAGCGACAAACTCACGATCCCTTCCGATAACTGAACGTCGACCACAAATCCCAGCTTGCGCGCCAACGCCAGCATGCCGCGATTATTTGGCATGGTAATTCCCGCTAATCGCTGAATGCCGTGCTCGCGCGTGTAGGCAATCATCTTCGACAACAGCCTGCCGCCAAGCCCTAAGCCTTTCAAATCCGAACGCACCAGCACGGAAAACTCGGCGTCGATATTGTCAGGATCCGAGATAGCGCGCGTCACGCCAATGATTTCGATTTCATGGGTTTGCCCGCGAACCGCCACGAAAGCCATTTCTCGATCGTAGTCGATTTGCGTCATGTTCGCCAAATCTTCATGGGTAAATTCGTTGATCTCACTGAAGTAGCGATAGTACAAATCTTCCTTGGTGACCTTCTGAATAAAGGCTTTCAACAGCGGCTCGTCTTCAGGAAGAATAGGGCGGAACAGGCAGGGCGAGCCATCTTTTAGCGTCACTCGTTCTTCAAGCCGCTGCGGATAAGGGCGAATAGCGAGCCGTGACTGAAGCTCGTCACTGTCTGGCGTCAGTTCGAGCGACACGTCGAGCAGCGTCAGCTCGCTACCCGAGGCCAGCAGCGGATGAATCGTCAGCTCGCTGATTTGCGGGCAGTCAATAATCAGGTTGGAAACCTGCACCAGCAGACGACTCAGGGCCGGAATATCCAGTGGCCTCAGCGCGTTACGTTCGCGAATCTTGCCGCTTTTCAGCCCTTGTTGCACCAGATAACCTGCCAACGCCATATTTAACGGCGGCAGCGCCACCACGGCGTGCTGCTCCGGACGCCACTCAATGCCGCCTTCACCCAGCATAATCAGCGGACCAAAGACCTCATCATATTGCACCACGATGCGCAGCTCCTGCGCGCCCGGCCGGTTTGCCATGGTTTGCACCAGCAGCCCGTTGATGGTCGCCTGCGGGAAGGCGCGTTTGGCGCGGTCGAAAATAGCGTCGGCGGCCTGACTCACTTCACTCGGGGTACGCAAATAAAGCATCACGCCCTGCACCTCTGAGTTGTGATCGATGTCGGGCGAGCGCAGCTTGAGCGCCACCGGATAACCGACGCGCCCCGCGATTTCTACGGCTTCGCGACTGTCGCCGGCAATCCAGGTAGGCAACACCGACATGCCATAATCTTTAAAGATTGCCCGCACCTCGTGGGTATCGAGCCTTGTGGTGCCGTCGCGCAAGGCTTGATCGATCAGCCGATGCGCGCCGTCAGTATTTTTATTCAGATCGAGCGGCAAGGAAGGCGTCTCTTTGAGCTGTTTCTGGTTGCGGCGATATTCCACCATGTGCATAAACGCTGTCACCGCGCCTTCGGGGGTGCGATAAGTCGGCAGACCCGCTTCGGTAAACAGCCTGCGCGCGTCGATAGACGAGAACTCGCCGCACCAGTTAGTCAGCAGCGTGACCCGTTTTCCACGCGGATGTTGGCTGATAGCTTCAATCATCTTCTCGGCGGTTATCGTGCCCGGCGAGGCGGCACTAGGCGCGTGAATAATTAACAGCGCGTCATAATCGTGGCTATCTAGCAGCGTAGTAAGCACTGACTTATAAAGCCCGGGGCTGGCGTCATCGTGCAAATCCAGTGGATTACCGACCGTAATGCCTTCCGGCAGCTGTTGGCGCAGACGCTGCGTCAGCTCTTCACCCAATTGTGCGAGCTTGCCGTGACGGCTCAACAGCTGGTCAAGCGCCATCGCCGCCGGTGCCGCGCCATTACTGAGGATAAGTAAGCGCTCACCTCGCAGCGGACGCATGTGGCTCAGCGTTTCAACTGCCGAGAACAGCTCGTGGGTATCCTGTACGCGAAGCAATCCGGCGCGCTGAATGGCGGCGTCATAGGCGGCATCGAGGCTCAACGGACTGTTTAACAATGTCTGTGCCTGCGCGCTGCGTCCGCTTTTGATCACCAAAATAGGCTTATTGCGCGAGGCAGATCGCGAAGCAGAGAGAAAACGGCGGGCATCGCTGACGTGCTCGACGTAGAGCAGAATGGCGCTGGTCTTGCTGTCGCGGGCCAGAAAATCGAGCAGATCGTCGACGTCGATATCCAGACTGTCGCCGAGTGAAATAAAGTAGGAGAATCCGACCGAACGCTGCTGCGCCCAGTCCAGAATCGTGTTGGCGACGGCGGCCGACTGCGAGATAAACGCCAGCTTGCCCGGCAGAATCGGCACCGGCGAGAAGCTGGCATTCAGCCCCAGCCACGGCGCAAGAATGCCTAGACTGTTCGGGCCGAGTAGGCGCATGGCGTAACGCTGCGCCGTGCTTTTGAGTTCGGCAAACTGTTCTTTATGCGAAGAGAGGACGATGACGGTTTTGCAGCCCAGCTCGCCAAGCTGCTCGAGCAGCGGCAAATTGCGATCGGCGCGGGTGCAGATGACCGCCAAATCGGGCGTCATCGGCAGGCTGGCGACATCCCGATAAGCCAGCACGCCGCAGACTGCGCGCCAGGCGGGGGTAACCGGCAGCACCGGTCCCTTGAATCCACCGGCCAATAAATTACGCATCATTAAATAACCGGCGCGCCCGGGTTTATCCGACGCGCCGACAACAGCAATTGATTTTGGACGTAATAAAGCTTCTAACCCACGCTGGCTCATCCTGCCTCCTGTTGATTACCCTAACAGGATTCTAGAGGCTTTCGTCGGAGATTGCTGTGAGTTGATGCACCGGATGATGAGGTTTTCCGGCTAAATAGAGCGTTCTGAAACGTTCGAACAACGCCGACAGGCTTTCCGACGCCGCCACATCGCCCGCTTTTTCGAGCAGCGCCGCCGCCACTTCGACCGTGCAATGCTGATCGGCGCGCGGTGATTCTCGCAGCACGTAACTTGATTTGGCACTCACATCGAGCGAGAAAACGGGCAGGCCGTCGAGATAAGGGCTTTTGCGAAACATTTTGCGCGCCTCATTCCAGGTGCCGTCGAGCATGATAAACAGCGGCGGCTTGCTCTCTGGCGGCAGCGAAGTAAACACCTCGCGCGGCGGCTGGACAAAAGATCCCGGAAATACCACGTAAGCCTGACGCGTCGGATCGGCGATGGCGGCCAGCAATGCGGGGTCAACGTCGGTACGCGACCACATAAACGCCTGCGTTTCCGGCAAAACGTCGGCAATCAGCCTGCCGGTATTGCTCGGCTTGAGCGGCTCGGTATCGAACATCACTAGACAGAATCGGCTGGTGGCTGGCTGGGGCGAAATGTGGCTGCACAGACAGTTGCGTTTCGGCAGCAAACAGCCCTGACAGCGGATCACGCGGGAACCTCGTGCCAGATAGGGGCGAGTGGATTTTGCGAGGCGCTGGGTGCGCAAACGCAGTACGGCATTGTCCGGCATGGCTATTCCTGAACGGTAGGTCCTGAACGGTAAGACCTGAACACAAGGTCCTGAACGATAAAGCGGGCTATTGTAATCGGATGCGCGCCGCACCGATAGTGAGCTTTTCAGGCAGGGAAAAATGAGGATAACGAAACGAGTGAGAAAGGAAATGAAACGGCCCCTCGGACATTGAAGGGGCCGTAGAGCCGGTTATGCGTTACAATGATTCATTAAGCCATTCGTTAAACGGCGCTTTTGGCATCGCACCGCTCAGCTGGTCGACCATTTTACCTTGGTTAAACACCATAATGGTCGGGATGCTGCGAATGCGGTACCGCGCACTCAGCTCGGGTTCGGCTTCGGTATTGATCTTGATAAAACGGACCTTACCGGCGCGCTCGCCCGCGACATCTTCAAAAATCGGCGCGAAGTTAACGCACGGCCCGCACCACGGGGCCCAAAAATCGATGACGACCGGCAGATCGTCCTGCAAATATTTATCGAGCGTTGCCGCGGTTGCATGGACCACTTCGCCCTGAAACAGGGGTTGACCACAGCGGCCACACTTGGCGCCATCGTCAATACGGTCGTCAGGCAAGCGGTTGGTCGCCTGGCATGATGAGCAAATCGTATTCATAGTTTAGCCTCTGCATTTCAGACCGTATCCCGTCACCAGAAACCTGCGCCGGTGGCTAAGATACGAAGATATACGAGCAATTATGGTATTTGCCGCCAATTTGAACAATGCGGTTTATCCAATGAATACGATAGCTTTAGGCTTTTAGAAATTACAGTTTTAGGCTTTTAGAAATAACAGCGCTAGGCTTTTGGCATCGAGTCTTGGACTTGCTAAACATGACAGTTTTAGGCTTTTGGACCAAAGCAGGTGGCTTACCTCGCAGACATCAGGTAATCTTCGCGCCCAGCGCGTAGGTGGAGAGAAAAATGAACGATTCATTCAGTGGTAAGAACGGCAAAGTCAAAGTGATGTACGTCCGCAGTGACGACGACGGCGATAACCGAAATAAAGATAAACGTCCTTCCAACAATAAAGGACGTCCAGGTGATAAAGCTCGCCCGGGTTCCCGTCCCTTTGAAGGTCGCAACAACGAACGTCGCGGTAGCGATTCCCGTGGTGAAGCGCGCGGTCCGGATGCGCGTCGCGGTGACTCACGTCCGAGCCGACCAGCAGGCCGTCCAAACCGTGAAGCTGAAGGAGCTGGATCCTCTTCCCCTTGGGAAAATGCTTCGCCGTGGAAAACCGTTTCCCGCGCGCCTGATGACGAATCAGCGCCGGATCACGGTGGTATCAGCGGTAAAAGCTTTATCGACCCTGAGCAGCTGCGTCGCCAGCGTCAGGAAGAGACCCGCGTTTACGGCGAGAACGCCTGTCAGGCGCTGTTTGCCAGCCGTCCGGACTCAATCGTTCGCGCCTGGTTTGTACAGTCAGTCACGCCGCGTTTCCGCGAAGCGCTGCGCTGGATGGCAGCTAACCGCAAAGCCTATCACGTCGTAGAAGACGATGAGCTGGCAAAAGCGTCTGGCACCGAACACCACGGCGGCGTCTGTTTCTTGATCAAGAAACGTCAGGGTCTGGATGCAGAAACCTATCTGCAAACCGCACCGGCCAAAGACTGTGTACTGGCGCTTGAAAACGTCGGTAACCCGCACAACCTCGGCGGTATCATGCGTACCTGTGCGCACTTTGGTATCAAAGGCATGCTGGTACAAGATCCCGCGCAGCTGGAATCCGGTGCTGCCGTGCGTACCGCAGAAGGTGGCGCCGAGCACATTAAAGCGATCATCGCCGATAACTTTATTGAAGTGCTGGATAACTTCCGCAAGGCCGGTTACACCATCGTGACCACCTCAAGCCACAAAGGGACCGCGCTCGGCAAGGCTGAACTGCCTGCCAAAATGGTGCTGGTGCTGGGTGAAGAGGGCGCAGGTCTGTCTGACAGCGCGTGGCAGCAGGGTGACCTCAACGTCTCCATCGGCGGTACCGGCAAGGTTGAAAGCCTTAACGTCTCCGTCGCGACCGGCATTCTGCTGGCCGACTGGTGGCGTCAGAATCAGGGCTAATCCCCGCCTGATTCTAGAAAGTTTTTAGATAAACTTTTAGAAAGAAAAATAAAAAACGGACGCGTAATAGCGTCCGTTTTTTTTCTGCTATATGCAGTTTCTGCGTTAAAGAATCAGTGCGCGCCACCGCCGTCGCCGCCTGCCGTGAACGGCGCGCGGGCGAACCACACCAGAATCAGCAGTAGAAGGAACACTCCTCCGGCGGCCCAGAATACTTCATTGGCGGAAAGGATCAGCCCCTGATTGGTAATCTGTCTTGCGATATACCCCGACGCCTGCTGGTGGCTCATTCCCATGCCTTCAAGTTGGGAATAGGCCTGCTGCGCCGCCGGATTAAACGGCGTAACGCTTTCCGTCAGGTGCGCGTGGTGCAGCGATTCGCGGTTGCTCCACATGGTGGTGGTGATCGAGGTACCGATCGAGCCCGCCAGCGTTCGGGTAAAGTTCGACAAGCTGGAAGCCGCCGCCATGCGCGAAGGCGGTAAGCCGGATAAAATTATCGTTATCAGCGGCATAAAGAAGCAGCCGACCGCGAAACCCTGAATAAACTGCGGCCACGCCGAGGCGCCAAAGTCCATTCCCGGCTCGAACGTATAAGCACGCCAGTAGAAACACACCGCATACATAATGAAGCTGAATGTAACCAGCCAGCGCATATCGAGACGGTGGGCAAAGCGGCCGATAATCGGCGACATCAACACCGGCAGGATCCCGACCGGTGCCGACGCCAGCCCCGCCCAGGTTGCCGTATAGCCAAATACCTCCTGCAATAACTGCGGCAATAGCACGATCGAGCCGAAGTAGAGCATGTAGGCGAGGCTGATACACAGCGTGCCGATGGTGAAGTTACGCGATTTAAACAGCGAGAGATCGACAATCGGGTTGTCGTCGGTCAGCTCCCAGACAATCAGGAACGCCAGCGCCACCACCGCGACAATGGTCAGGATGATTATCTCCGGCGAGTTAAACCAGTCCAGCTCCTTTCCTCGGTCGAGCATGACCTGCAAACAGCCGATACCCAGCACCAGCAGCACCAGCCCAACACTGTCGATTGGCCGGATTTGCGTCTCGGTTTCACGCCCCTTCAGCGTTCTCAACGTCAGCAACACCACGGCAATGCCGATAGGAATGTTGATAAAGAAGATCCAGCCCCAGTGATAGTTGTCGCTGATATAGCCGCCCAGAATCGGACCGCAAATCGGCGCGACGATCACCGTCATCGACCACAGCGCCAGCGCGGTACTTCGCTTGGCGGGGGGATAGTTGTTGAGCAGCAAACTCTGCGACAGCGGAATTAGCGGACCCGCCACCAATCCCTGAATCACGCGGAAGAAAATCAGCATTTCCAGACTGTTGGAGATGCCGCACAGCCACGAGGCGAGGGCAAATAGCCCCGTCGCCCAGAGAAACAGCCGCACTTCGCCGATACGTTTTGCCAGCCAGCCGGTGATCGGAATCGAGATGGCGTTGGCGACCCCGAACGAAGTAATAACCCAGGTGCCCTGCGAGTTCGAGGCGCCGAGATTACCGGCAATCGTTGGAATAGCCACGTTGGCGATGGTCGAATCCAGCACCTGCATAAAGGTAGCCATCGCCAGCGCCACCGTCATCCAGGCCAGCGGCGCGCCCGTTAGCGGTTTTCTATCAGCCACGATGGCCTCCGAAGCACTTAGCCCGCATTGGCGTGAATAACCTCGTTGATAATGGCATCAACCGGGGCCAGATTCAGCGTCAGCGCCGAGCTCTGATACAGCGGCTCGGTGCGCACCTTATCGGCGAGAATCAGTCCGTCGAGATTTTGAGTGTCGACTTTAACCAGCGTCGACAGGCCAATCCGCAGCGGATGCTGTCTCACTTCGTTGTTATCCAGCTCGATACGGACTGGAAGACGCTGCACCACCTTGATCCAGTTACCCGTGGCGTTTTGCGCAGGCAGCAGCGAGAACGCGCCGCCGGTGCCCATGTCCATGCCCACGACTTTGCCGTGATAGACGATGTCGTCGCCGTAAATATCGCTGACCACGGTCGCCGACTGGCCGATACGCATATTCGCCAGCTGGGTTTCTTTAAAGTTGGCATCGACCCAGACGTGATCGGCAGGCACGACGGCCATCAGCGCCGTGGCCGGATTGATCTGCTGACCCACCTGCACGCTGCGACGGGAAACATAGCCATCGACCGGGCTGACGATTTTGGTTCGTTGCAGCGAAAGCCAGGCATCACGCACCTGCGCGGCGGCCTGCAATACCTGCGGCTGCTGGGCCACCGGCGTATTCAGCACCATTGCCTGATTGGCGTTTAACTGCTGGACCGCCACGTCGAGCTGGGCCTTGGCGCTGTCGACGGCGTCGTGGGCGTGTTGCAAATCTTCACGGCCGATAGCATCGACTTTGCCGAGAATGACGCGGCGTTTGAGATCCGCCTGCACCTGATTCAGCTGAGTCTGACGCAGCGCCACGTTGGCCTGATACTGCTTGCTGTTAATCACCATCTGATGCGTTTGACGCACGCTGTTTGCCAGCGCGGTTTTGGACCTTTCGAACGCCTGCTCGGCATCGGTTGGGTCCAGCACCACCAGCGTATCGCCCTTTTTGACGAAATCGGTGCTGTCGAAATTAACGTCGGTGACGCTGCCCGAAACCTGCGCCATAACCTGTACCTGATTGCCCGCCACGTAGGCGTCATCGGTTTCCTGAAAATGACGCAGCACCAGGAACCAGTAGATCAGATAGGCAATGCCGATAATGATAAAAACGCCCGTCAGAATGAGCAACGCGACTTTGCGCGATCGCTTTTTCTTGCTGACAGGTGGCGGGGTCGGCTGTTGAACCTCCGCTGGTTGAACTTCCGCGTTTGCGCTCATGATTTTCTCCACGCTGGGTCTTGTTATTATGCTTTTGAGTCCGCCGTTGGGGCCTGATAACCGCCGCCCAACGCCCGAATTAAACCGATTTTTGCCTGCAACACATTGCTGGCCGCGGTCAGCGCCGCCTGCTGTTGCTGCAATAATGCCGCCTGACTGGTCAGCAGCTGGTCGCGGCCAATCGTGCCTGCGGAATAGCGCGCATTGGCGACGCGATAGACTTCCTGCAAGGATTTTTCGGCAGATTGCGACTGTTGCAGCTGCGCGGCCGAGCTTTTCTGCAAGGTCAGGGCATCGGCGGTTTGTTGAATCGCGGTTAACAGCGTCTGGTTATAGGATTCGACGGACTGGTCATACAGCGCCGACTCTTCGCCCAGCTTGCTGCGTAACGCGCCCGCGTGGAAAATCGGCAGGGAGATGGCAGGGGCAATATTCCAGGCCTGACTGGCCGCTTCGAGCAAATTCGGGCTGGTATTGCCGTAATTAGTGGTGCTAAGCCCTGCAAACGCGCTGATCGACAGACTTGGGTAGAACTCTTTTTTCGCGGCGGCGATGCGCTGAGAATAGGATTCGACCAGCTCGCGCTGCGCCACGATATCGGGGCGTTTTCCCAGCACGTCGAGAGTCAGTGCGCCTTTCGGTGCCAGCAAATCGTCGCCGGGCAGCGCAACGGCGTGCAGCGAATTCATCGCGTCAGCCCCTCTGCCCGCCAGCGCGGCCAGCTGATGTTTCTGCTGATCAATCTGCGCCTGCAACTCAATAATCTGCTGCTTGGCACTGTCGGCCTGCGCCTGCGTTTGCTGAGGAATATCAACGCCGTACACGCCCGCCTGATACTGCGCTTTACGCAAATCGGCTAAACGCTGGTTGTTATCCACTTCCTGCTGCAACACTTTTTGAACCGCAAAGTTGGCCTGCAGCTGGTAATACGTAGCGACCACGGAGCTAGAGAGCGACAGCGCCGCCTGTGTCTGCTCGGCACGTGCGGAATCGACCTGCGCGTTCGCGGCATTCACCTGATTGCGGTATTTTCCCCACCAGTCAAATTCGTAGCTGAGATTCAGACCCAGATTATTGGTGGTTTCATACAGTGGCGTTGCGGGATAGCCGCCAAGAAACGGCTGATAGGTGTTCTGCGAGATTTTCTGTCGATTGCTTGATGCATTCAAGTCGAGATAGGGACCGTTGGCCGCATTGGCTTCACCCGCCACGCTTTGCGCTTCACGCACGCGCGCCGCTGCCTGTCGCAATGAAGGCGAATTTTGCAGGGTTTGCGTCATCAGATTATCGAGCTGCGGGTCTTGCAAACCGCGCCACCACTGTGGGCTGATGGCGAGCGAGCTGACTTTTTGCGACGTCAGCCCAAGCTGCTGGTGGTCCAATAATTTGGACTGCGGCGCAATATTATTGCTGGAGGCGCAACCCGCCAGCAACATCACGACGAACAGCGGAGTACATCTCCAGCTGACTGGGAGGGACATGGATTAATTACCTGAACAAGTACTCGGTTAGGAAATCGAGCCTGCATCCATTTGATCGAGACGCGTCAACAGCTTGCGCGTTAAGGCTTCGAGCTGCTGCTGTTCTTCGAGTTCGAGCGTGGACCAAAGGAAATGCAAACTCTTATGCTGAGGTGGCAACAGTTTCTGAATAAAGGCTTCGCCGTCTGCCGTCAGGTGCAAATGCAGGCAGCGACGGTCGTTGTCGCTCTCACGTCGTTCAATCCATCCGCGCTTTTCCAGCTCGTCGGCAATACGGGTCGCGTTAGTACGAGATGAGCCTAACGCCGCACTCAGTTCAGAAGGTTGAATGCTGTGTGTTTCCCGCGCATCCAGGGTAATCAGCGCCATAAACAGCGTTTCGTTAATTCCCTGTGCCTTGAGCATTTTGTTTCTATTTTCAAGCAGTTTGCTGTGCATGTGCATGCACAAACGGGTTAGCAGAATCTCCTGATACGGGAAATCTTTCTGCTTTTTAGCACGAAAATTCAACATGTGTTCAATAGGTGCGAATGAACTTTCCATCGTAAGAAACCTCATTAGTTACATTTGAGATAGTAACCAGTGTAATTAATAATATCAATGTCATAAGCCCGTAAATAGTTAGCTATTCGTGTGGTCTTAAAACGGCTGTGTAAAAGTCATTTTTCGTTTGCCAAACAAGAGGGTATTGACCCGCTTGGGAGTAAAATCCGGGCTGGACAAACGATTGCGCAGAAAAGTAGAGACAAACGGCGCAGGGGTAAGGAAAACGCGAGTTTTATCGCGCTTGACCTAAAGGTAAAAGCGGGAGAAAAGTGACCGAAGAAATTCGGCAGGCTATCGAAGTCACGTGCTGCGAAGGGCGACGCAGCAGGTGCTGAAGCATATTCAAAGGCTATTTTGCTGTGCATAAGAAGTTTATTGCTAAATAAAATCAATATGTTTCGTTAGCGTATAGTTTATGCAAAAAATAATATCAGACTGTTAGTAGTCTTTATACCCTTTGGTTCAAAAAAATTTCACCCTTAATTATATGCCTGCTAATCAGAGGCGTGATTATCACGCCTTCATTGGTTTAAATTAGCCAATCTTATGTTTGTGGCCCAGCAGCCAAATCAGCAGATTGATGATGCAGAAGATAGCACCTGCGGCACAGACGCCGTACCAGCCGGCCATTTGAAACGCCGAGGCCGAAACCAGTGAACCCATGGCGCCGCCGATAAAATAGCTGGTCATGTAGCCTGCGGTCAGGCGATTTCGCGCTTCGGGCATCGATTTGTAAATCACGCTTTGGTTGGTGATGTGGACGCCCTGCACGCAGAGGTCGAGCACGATAATGCCGACCACCAGCGAAAGAATGGCGTGCGCGCCGTAGGCCACCGCAATCCACGACAGCAGCAGTAAAATCAGGCCCCACGTGGTGGTCAGCTTGGCTTTACCTTTATCCGCCAGATGTCCGGCACGGGTTGCCGCCAGCGCGCCCGCCGCGCCGACCAGCCCAAACAGGCCGATCACGCCTTCCGAATAGCCGTAATTCGGACCCGCCAGCAGGAACGCCATCGAGGTCCACAGCGCCGAAAAGTTGGCAAAAATAAACATGCCAATCAGCGCGCGGGTGCGTAAAACCGGGGTGAAGAAGAAGAGGGTGAAAATAGACTTCATCAGCTGCGCATAGTTAAGGTGCGTTTGCTGTTTATGCTGCGGCAGCTTGCGCCACAGCACGACGGCCATGATCACCATCAGCACGCTGGCGACCCAGTAAACCGTGCGCCAACCGCCCAGCGAAGCCAGCAATCCGGCGACAGTACGCGCCAGCAGAATTCCCAGCAGCAGTCCCGACATGATCATGCCGACGATTTTCCCGCGACGAGCCGGTTCGGCCAGCGTGGCGGCCAGCGGCACCAGCACCTGCGCCACGACAGAAAAGAGTCCGGTGAGCGCGGTGCCGACCAGCATCATGGTAATCGAGGTCGAATTGGCGGTAATCAGCAATCCGGCCGCCGCGAGTAGGGTCATCACCACAATCAGGGTGCGACGTTCAAACATATCGCCGAGCGGCACCAGAAACAGCAGCCCCATGGCATAGCCGAGCTGCGCGGTGGTCACGATAAATCCGGCCTGATTGACCGACAGATGAAAGGCGCGGGCGATGGTTTCCAGCAGCGGCTGAGCATAATAATTACTGGCGGCCGCCAAACCGGTGGCGACGGCCATCAGCACGATAAGGCCCGGACTCAAGACCGACTGAGTTTTTGTTGTAGAGGCGTGAGGTGAGGTTGTCATAGGATTCGATTTATTTGATTAAAAGAAGATTCGTTTCGTTTGATTAAAATTGTGCTGCAATTTCCGCCCAATAGTATCCTTTAGTTAAAACTAATAAACCAATTGATAATTATCACCTAAAGCAATCCTTCCGTTATAAGGCGGGAAACGAGAGGGATGAAGAGAAGAAAAAGGCCCGAAGTTTCCTCCGAGCCTTGTCGTGCTTTTTGTCAGCCAGTTTTGAGTACGCTTGGTGAGCTTACTTGGCTGCCGCCGCGGCCTCGTTGATCCAGCCGTCGAAGGTCGCCTGATGCGCCTTGATCCAGCCGTTGGTCTGCGCGTCGATATCTGCTTCAGAACTTTGACCCGCGTGCATCGCGTTATTCTGGGCATTAATGTCCGCCAGCGGCAGTTTCATGATGGCAAACAGCTTGGCCGCCGCCGGATTGGCCTGCGCCCATTTCAGGTTCGCCACGATGTGCATGGTGTTCACCGGGAAGCCGTAATTTCTTCCGTTCGGCAGCTTGGTGTCGCCTTTGTCATCACCAGGCACCACGGAGAACGGCACTTGCAGCCAGACGGTATCTTTGCCCGGCACCAGCACGTTGCTGACCCAGTAAGGCGTCCAGGTGTAATAGAGAATCGGCTTGCCTTCTTTATAACGGGTCATTGTGTCGGCGATCATGGCTGAATAGTTGCCCTGATTATGCTGCACGGTGTCGCTCAGACCATAGGCTTTGACCTGCGCGTTAATCACCGTTTCACAACCCCAACCCGGCGCACAGCCAGTAAGATCGGCCTTGCCGTCGTTATTGGTATCAAACAGCTTGGCGATTTTTGGATCTTTCAACTGCTCGATGTTGGTGATGTGATACTGCTGGGCGGTTTTCTTGTCGATCAAATAACCCTGCGCCGCGCCGTTGACATAGGTGCCCTGACGATAAAACGTTTTGCTGCCACCGGCGGCGTTGTACATGTCGTCGTGCAGCGGCGCCCAGTTGGCGGCCATAAAGGTGCCATCGCCTTCTGCAATCGTGGTGTAGCCGACGTTATAATCGACTTCACGAATCGGCTGAACGGTGTAGCCCAGCTTCTCCAGCGCCTTGTCGACCAAAATAGTCTGAAACGCCTCTTCGCTGATGGTGCTTTGAATCGGGGTGACGGTTACGCCTTTGCCCGGCAAATCAGCCGCATAAACGGAACTTACGCCAAAGGTAGAAAGGGCAGCCAGTGCCAGAATCGAATGTTTCATCATTATTATCCTTAATTATTATTTTTTAGCCGCGGCGGTGGCGGTAGCAATCCAGCCGTCGAAGGTCGCCTGATGCGCCTTGATCCAGCCACTGACCTGCGCCTGAATATCTTCGGCTGAAGCTTTGCCGTTGTGCATGCTGAGGTTTTGCGCATTAACATCGGCCAGCGGCAGCTTCATGATGGCGAACAGTTTGGCGGCAGCCGGATTGTCAGCGGCCCACTTTTTGTTCGCCACAATGTGCTCGTTATTCACCGGGAAGCCGTAGTTTTTGCCATCTTTCAGCGTGGTATCGAGATCTTTCTGCGAGCCGGCATTGGCCGAGAACGGTACGGTCAGCCAGAGAACGTCTTTGCCCGGTTTCAGCACGTTGCTGACCCAGTAAGGCGTCCAGGTGTAGTAAAGCACCGGCTTGCCCGCGTGATAACGCGAAAGCGTGTCGGCCATGATCGCCGCATAGTTGCCGGAATTCTGCTGCACCGTGTTGCCTAAACCGTAGGCTTTGATTTGCGCGTCGATCACCTGCGCGCAGCCCCAGCCCGGTTCGCAACCGACCATGTCGGCCTTGCCGTCGCCGTTGGCGTCGAACAGTTTCGCAAGCTTGGGATCTTTCAGCTGCGACAGGTCGTGGATGTGATATTTGTCGGCGGTTTTCTTGTCGATCACATAACCCTGCGCCGCGCCGCTGATAAAGGTGCCCTGACGATAGAATTTGTCAGTGCCACCGGCGGCGTTAAACATGTCGGTTTGCAGGGGATCCCAATTTACCGCCAGATAGGTGCCGTCGCCGCTGGCAATCGTGGTGTAAGCCACGTTGTAATCCACCTCGCTGGTCGACTGCACGTCGTAACCCAGCGTTTGCAGCGCGCGGTTCACCAGCTCAGTCTGGAAAGACTCTTCCGCCAGCGTGCTTTGCAGCGGCTTGACCACTACGCCTTTGCCAGGCAAATCGGCCGCCATCGCCTGCGCGCCGGTCAGCGCGCTTAACGTCAGCGCCAGCAGGCCGCCGTTGCGTAAATTCATGATTTTATTCATCGCGGTCATCCTCAGGCTTTTTTAACAAAAGGCTTGGTGAGCAGGCCGATTGGGCCGTGCGTGTACCAGCGATGCACGCCTTTACTGCGGCGGTCGCGGCCTAATGCCTGCGTCAGACGGTCGAGGATAATCGCCAAAATCACGATCCCCACACCGCCGATAGAGGCGAGACCCATGTCGAGACGACCAATGCCACGCAGCACCATCTGACCCAAACCGCCAACGGCGATCATCGAGGCAATCACGACCATCGACAGCGCCAGCATCAACGTCTGGTTAATACCCGCCATAATGGTCGGCATCGCCAGCGGCAGCTGAACTTTAAACAGCATCTGGCTCGGGCTGGATCCAAACGATTCGGCCGCTTCAATCAGATCTTCAGGCACCTGATTGATCCCGAGGATCGTCAAACGCACAATCGGCGGCAGGGCAAAGATAATGGTGACCACCACGCCCGGCACGTTACCGATACCAAACAGCATGACGATCGGCACTAGATAAACAAACGCCGGCGTGGTCTGCATTGCATCGAGCAGCGGACGGATAATCTTGGCCGCGCCCTTGCTGCGCGCCAGCCAAATCCCCAAGGGGAGGCCGATGAGCACGCAGAAGAACAGCGACGTCAGCACCAGTGCCAGCGTGACCATCGCCTGCGACCAGGCACCGATGGCGCCAATAATCACCAGCGACACCAGCGTGGTGACGCCCATGCCAACGCCCGCCATCTGCCAGGCGATCAGTGCGAAAATGATGATGGCCAGCGGCGCGGGCAGGGCTTCGAGGCCGTGCTGAAAACCGCTAAGCACGAAATCAACCGGCACGCGGATGCCCTGAAATACCGGACGAAAATGCGCAACCAGCCAGTCGATACCGACCGTAACCCAACGATCGAGCGGGATAAGCGTGTTGTGGAAAGGGTCGAGAATATTGAAATGCTGATGCTGCTCGGGCGCAACGTTGAGCCAGCTGTCGCTGCTCGACGCGGCGGCGTGATGGGCGGCGTCGGGCGTGCTGGTGGCCGCATCGCTGCCGCTGGTCGTCGCGCCACTGTTATCGGCGCTCCACGGATCGCTGGCGGCATCGGTTGTCGTTGGCGCCTGCGTTGCGTCGGCGCTGCCTGCACCCCAAGGATCACTGGCCGCATCGGCGGCCTGCGCGGCCTGTGCGTGCTGAATGACTTGTGAATCAATGACCTGTGGATCAAAAGTCTGCGGATCACTCAAACTATTTTCTACTGATAGACTCATTCTGTTGCCCCTTCTTTATCCAACGCCTGAAGCAGCATGGCCTTGGAAATAATGCCGATATAGTTGTTCTCTTCACACACCACGGGTACGGCGCAAGGCGCTGCGGCGACCAGCGAAATCAGTTCGCTGAGCGGCATGTCGGCCGGTACCGGTGCCGGTAATTCCAGCAGGGCGCTGTCGAGTGGAAGATTGTCTTTGAGTGCGCGTTTCAGAGAATCCGACGAGACGACGCCGATAAATTTCTGACCACGTTCAAGGACATAACCATATTCGCGATCTTCATCTTCGAGCAGCTTGAGCGCGGCGCGAGGACCAAAACCGGGGGTTTTACGGATAAGCGTGACCGGACGACGACGGGCGATATCTTTCGCGCTGAATACCTGACTGATATCCACGCCGCGGAAGAAGGTGCGCACATAATCGTTGGCCGGATTATTCAGAATCTCTTCCGGCGTGCCGACCTGAATCACCTCGCCGCCCTGCATAATGGCGATGCGATCGCCGATACTCATGGCTTCATCCAAATCGTGAGAGATGAAAACAATGGTGCGCTGATGTTTTGACTGCAGTCTTACCAGCTCGTCCTGCATTTCGGTGCGGATGAGGGGATCAAGCGCGGAGAAGGCTTCATCCATCAGCAGAATGTCGGGATTATTGGCCATCGCACGGGCAAGACCCACGCGCTGACGCATCCCGCCGGAGAGTTCGTCGGGGTAGGAGTGAGCATAATTCTCGAGCCCGACCTGACGCAGCGCGTCGAGCGCTTTCTCGTTACGTTCCGCCGTTGGCACGCCCGCCAGTTCCATGCCGAAGCCGGTATTGGCGAGCACGGTGAGGTGAGGCATCAGGGCAAAGGACTGGAACACCATGCTGATTTTGCTTCTGCGCACCTGACGCAGCTTGGCGTCGGAAATTTTGGCAATATCTTCGCCGTCAATCAGCACTTCGCCACGGGTTGGTTCTATCAGACGATTGAGAAGGCGTACCATGGTGGATTTTCCGGAACCGGAAAGCCCCATGATGACAAAAATCTCGCCTTCTTCAATGGCCAGACTGGCGTTCTTGACACCAAGTGACAGACCCGTTTTCTCGAATATTTCCTCTTTTCCCTTGCCTGCATCAATCAATTTAAAGGCTCGCTGGGGATGCTCGCCGAAGACTTTATATAAGTTCTTAACTTCGATTTTAATTGCCATGCAATTTTTCGTTTCCTTGGTCGTATTTTACATACTGTTATTTGGATGAATGTTATAGAAATTTCCTGTTAACGGAATATCGAACGGCCTATACCCTACCACAGCTAGAATCTGAGACAAGTCTCACCAAATTTGCCCAATAATTAGGAGGCTTCCCATTATTAAGTCAAATTTTCGCTCTCAGGCCTTGTAGCTTAAGGGATATTTGCATGCAGGAAGCGACAATTAAATTTTGTAATATATTTCTATTGCTCGTTACTGGTAGGGCTAATTTCCCAAGGAAAATAGAAACAATATTTACAGTTTATTTATCTGTTTTTATTGGGTTTTATCTCGATGTTGCGAGGCGGTTTTTTTCGCTGTAAATATTCGTGATATAAGAAAATTCGCTATTTTCAATTTTCATGACGTCGTTCGCGAATTGATTATATTTGAATGGATGGAATAGGGCGGAAATAGGGCGAGAATAATAGAGGGGAATACAGGCGTGAATACGGTCGAGATAGCCACGAAAATAGGGTTCGAAAACGATAATTCAGCGGCGGAAATACGCCGCTAATTTGTGCCTAATTCATCAGAATGCTGCGACGAATTTGCCATGCGGTACAGACGTCGCGGATGGCCGATATTTCCGTAAAGCATCTCGACGCAAATGAAGCCCGTTTCGACGCAGTATTCCAAATAACGGCGGCCCGTGGTTTTGCTAATCCCGACCTGTTCCACCACCTGATCCACCGACCAGTTACGGGCGGGATCGCGGGTGAAAACCTGCCGCACCAGTTCCAGCGTATTCGGCTCGATGCCCTTTGCCAGCGGGGCCTGCGGCTGTTCGCTGCCCGGCAGATTAAACAGCTTGTCGAGACTCTGCTGGTCGAGCGTTTTCACCTGCCGCAGCGTTTGCGTCAGCTGCAAAAAGCGCGTCAGCGAACTCTGTAAACGGTGGAAAGAAACCGGCTTGATAATGTAGTCAAACGCGCCCGCCCGCATCGCCTGACTGCAGGTGGTCATGTCGCTGGCGGCGGTGATAAAAATCACGCTACAGTCGAGGCGCTTGAGCAGCGAGGAATTGATCAGCTCGATGCCCTGTCCGTCGGGCAAAAAATTGTCGAGCAACACGAGCCGAGGCTGATACTGTTCGAGCAACTTTTTGGCCTGCGCCAGCGTCGGCGCAATGCCCACGACCCGCAGGTTAAAATTCTGCTCGATAAATTCGCGATGCAACACGGCGAGATGGCTTTCATCCTCGACGATCAACACGTCCAGGGAACTGTAATGGCTCATGGCAAACTCTTCATAAAGTGTCTCATTTCTTTTTATGCGCAATGGCGTTATACGGAATGAAGACCGAAAAAACGCTGCCGCTGGGAAGATTGTCCGCGATTTCAATCATTCCCTGCGCCTGACGGACATAACTGGCGACCACGTAAAGGCCGATTCCATGTTCGCTGCCGGTGCGCGCAGAGTGGCTGACAGGCTTGCTGCTGACGCCCTGCTCAAACAGCCGAGGCCGAATGTCGGCATCAATACCGGCACCGCGATCGGCGACCTCAATAATCAGCTGGTCGCCGCTGCGGGTCAAATAGAGTTCGACCGGCGCGTGCGGCGCATCAACTTTTAACGTCGCCTCTATCGCGTTATCGATTAAATTTCCAACGATCGACATCAGCTCGTTTTCACTCAGCGCGGCGGGCAACGCGCCAAGTTCGCACGCCGGATCAAACTGTAGCTCGATGCCTTTTTCCCGCGCGCTGGCGAACTTGCCCAGCAGCAGGCCGCAAAGCTCAGGCGATTGAAAACGCTGTGAAATAAAGTCCAGAATGGCCTGCGCCTCTTTCGACTGCGCCTGCACATAATCCAGCGCCTCGTCATAACGTTGCATCTGTAGCAGCCCGGCCAGCGTGGCGGTCCAGTTGAGCTGCTCGTGACGCAAAATACGCAGATTATCGGCGTAGCGCGTTACCTGACTCAGCTGGCTGCTTAAGGTATTAATGTCATTTTTATCGCGGAAGCTGAAAATCCAGCCGTGCAGCGCGGGCTCGGGCAGCTCAATCGGCACGCGATTAACAATCACCTGCCGCCCGTTAAACAGCGCGATTTCGTCGTGCCGCTCGCTCGGCTCTTTCGGCGCGATAAAAAAGTCAGTTGAGGTCTCGATCACCGCATCAATTCGCCGACCCACCAGCTGGGCTTCCGGCTGAGTCAGGGCCAACAACTCCCGCGCCGCGCGATTAATCGTGAGGATATGTAGATGCTCGTCGATGGCGATCACCCCTTCATACACCGCCTCCATCAGGGCTTTTTGCTGGCGCACCAGCAGGGTGATTTCGCGCGGCTCCAGCCAGAACATCTGCTTTTTAAGATTCTTGCTGAACAGCCACGAGAAGCCAAACAGCGCTAACAGCAGCAGCACGCCGAACAGCAGCGCCTGCGCCAGCTGGGAAAAGGTAATATCGGCAATATAGGAGGTCAGATAGCCGACCGAAACGATGCCGACCACGCGCCCATTATCGTCATAAATTGGCGCCTTGCTGCGCAGCGACACGCCCAGCCCGCCCTGACGCACCGAAATGATCGTCTTGCCCGCCAGCACCTCGTCGTTGTCGCCGCCGACCATCGGCTGATTAATAGTTTGCGGCTGGCTCGAGTGATAAAGATGAATCTCGTGACTGTCGCCGATCACGATATAACTGGCGTCGCTGCGCTGGCTCAGCGGGGCAATCAGGCGCGCGATGGCGGCGTTGTCGTGTGCGATCACCTTTTGACTCAATCCCGGAATCAGGGCGATTTCGCTGGCCTGCACCTTGGCGCGATTGCCCAGATCGTGATGCATCTGATTATCGACAATATGAAAAACAAAGGCGCCCAGCACCACCAGCAGCAGGCAGGAAAACGCCACCAGATAGAGGAATAATTTTATCTGAAAACTGAGCTTGGCTCGCATCGCCTGACCTGACTGTTAGAGGGGTTATGGCCATTTTTACTAAAAAACCGCTAATAATTATACGATTATTAACATTAACTCCATAAAAACCATTACAACCTTTAACACTGTGGGTTTAATTTGAAAGCCGTCACAGTGGCGCAGGGCGACGATTCCTATCCTGTTTTCAGTTCAAACGAACAGCTAACAAGAAAGAGGACGAATCGATGAGCACCACTGATGATTCTTACATTGTCGTAAAAGAAACAGAGGCGAAAGCAAAAGAGCACGCCGCCGCCCGCCAAATGGCCGCCGCGACGGCAAGACGCGATCGCTGGTGGCACGTGCTGGACAACTATAAAGTCGGCATTATTCCGCTGCCGTTCTTTGTATTGGCGGGCGTTCTGATTCTGCTGGACTGCCTGAGCGGCAAATTGCCCAGCGACATTGTGGTCATGGTCGCTACGCTCGCCTTCTTCGGCTTTGCCTGCGGCGAATTTGGCAAACGCCTGCCGCTGCTCGGCAAACTCGGCGCGGCCGCCATCTGCGCCACCTTTATTCCGTCGGCGATGGTGCATTACGGCCTGCTGCCCGACGTAGTCGTTGAGTCCACCACCAAATTCTACAAGTCGACCAACATTCTCTACCTTTATATCTGCTGCATTATTGTCGGCAGCATTATGAGCATGAACCGTCAGGCGCTGATTCAGGGTTTCCTGCGTATTTTCATTCCGATGCTGTGTGGCGAAATCGTTGGCATGCTGGTGGGTATGGCGGTCGGAATGGCGCTCGGCCTGCCGCCGTTCCAGATTTTCTTCTTCCTTATCCTGCCTATCATGGCCGGCGGCGTGGGTGAAGGCGCGATCCCGCTGTCGATGGGTTACGCGGCGATTCTGCATATGGAGCAGGGCGTGGCGCTCGGCAAGATCCTGCCGATTGTGATGTTGGGCGGGCTGACGGCGATTGTGCTGGCAGGGATTCTAAATCAGCTGGGCAAACGTTATCCGCACCTGACCGGCGAAGGCTCGCTGATGCCCAGCAAGAAGGGCGCGATCACCAACGGTAATGACGAATTCGAAGGCATGCCGGGCGTTAATGCTCTGGCCTGTGGCGCGCTGCTGGCAATCCTCCTTTATATGGTTGGGATGCTCGGACAAAGGCTGATCGGCCTGCCCGCGCCTGTCGGCATGCTGTTTGCGGCGGTGGCGGTCAAGCTGGCGCACGGCGTCTCACCGAGCATTCAGCACGGCTCGATGGCGGTCTATAAATTTTTCCGCACGGCGGTGACCTACCCGATTCTGTTTGCCGTCGGTGTGGCGATTACGCCGTGGCAGGAGCTGGTAGACGCCTTCACGCTGCAAAATCTGCTGGTGATCGTCTCGACGGTGAGCGCGCTGGTCGGCACGGGTTTTGTGGTCGGCAAAAAGATTGGCATGCATCCCATCGACGTGGCGATCGTCTCCTGTTGTCAGAGCGGGCAGGGCGGCACGGGCGACGTAGCGATTCTGACTTCTGGTAATCGCATGACGTTAATGCCTTTTGCGCAAATCGCGACGCGAATTGGCGGGGCGATCAACGTGTCGATTGGCCTACTGGTGCTGGCGAAATTCTTCTCCTGATCTGCCTATCTCTATAAGTACTTGTGTTTGTAAGTAATAAAATGAAGAAACAAAAAACCCGCCGGGCTGAACAAACAGCGCGGCGGGCTTTTTATGAATGCCAGTTTATTGATGCCAGCGTTTAAGAAACGCTTAGAAATCCCAGTCTTCGTCTTCGGTATTAACAGCTTTACCAATGACGTAAGAAGAGCCTGAACCCGAGAAGAAGTCGTGGTTTTCATCGGCGTTAGGCGACAATGCCGACAGAATGGCCGGATTCACGTCTGCCATGCTCGCCGGGAAGAGTGGCTCGTAGCCCAGATTCATCAGCGCCTTGTTGGCGTTGTAGTGCAGGAATTTCTTCACATCTTCGCTCCAGCCGACGCCGTCATACAGCTCTTCGGTGTAGCGAACTTCGTTGTCATACAGATCCTGAATCAGATCAAAGGTTTGATCTTTAATCTGACGCTGGCGCTCTTCACTCTCTTTCTTCAACGCCTGCTGGAATTTGTAGCCAATGTAGTAACCGTGTACCGCTTCATCACGAATGATCAGGCGGATCAGGTCGGCGGTGTTGGTCAGCTTGGCGCGGCTCGACCAGTACATCGGCAGGTAAAATCCTGAATAGAAAAGGAAAGATTCCAGGAACACGCTGGCGACTTTCTTCATCAGCGGATCTTCACCGTTGTAGTAAGAAAGCACGATCGCCGCCTTGTTTTGCAGCGCGACGTTCTCCTCGCTCCAGCGATAGGCTTCGTCAACGTCCGACGTTGCGCACAGCGTCGAGAAAATCGAGCTGTAAGAGCGCGCGTGAACCGCCTCCATGAAGCAGATATTCGAGTACACCGCCTCTTCGTGCGGCGTAACGGCGTCTTTCATCAGCGTCGGCGCGCCAATGATATTTTGCACCGTATCAAGCAGCGTCAGGCCGGTAAACACCCGAATTGTCAGCTGTTTTTCCTTGGCGCTGAGCGTCGCCCAGGACGGAATATCATTCGACAACGGCACCTTTTCCGGCAGCCAGAAGTTGGAGGTCAGACGGTTCCACACCTCGAGATCTTTATCGTCCTGAATCTTGTTCCAGTTGATAGCCTTGCTGATCGGCTGGACCGGCAGCAGCTGTTTGACCGAACTCATGTGATTTCCTTTAAATTTTTTCAGTTACAGCGTGCACGACACACAGCCCTGTACTTCAGTGCCTTCCAGCGCCATCTGGCGCAGACGGATGTAATAGATAGTCTTGATGCCTTTGCGCCACGCGTAAATCTGCGCTTTGTTGATGTCGCGGGTGGTGGCGGTATCGCGGAAGAACAGCGTCAGCGACAGGCCCTGATCGACGTGCTGCGTGGCTTCGGCATAGGTATCAATAATTTTTTCCGGGCCGATTTCGTAGGCATCCTGGTAGTAATCCAGATTGTCGTTGGTCATAAAGGCCGCCGGATAGTAAACGCGACCGATTTTGCCCTCTTTGCGGATTTCTACGCGCGAGACAATCGGGTGAATACTGGAAGTCGAATTATTGATGTACGAAATAGAACCCGTTGGCGGAACCGCCTGCAAATTCTGATTGTACAGGCCGTGCGCCATCACCGACTCTTTCAGCGCGGCCCATTCGGCAACGCCCGGGATCGTGATACCCGCGTCGGCGAACAGCTCGCGCGCGCGCTCGGTTTTCGGGTGCCAGATGTCCTGCAAATACTTGTCAAAATACGCACCGCTGGCGTAGGCCGAATCTTCAAAGCCTTTAAACGTCTGCTGGCGTTCAATGGCGAGCAGGTTAGAGGCGCGTACAGCGTGATAGGCCACGCTGTAGAAATAAAGATTGGTGAAATCTAGCGCTTCCGGCGAGCCGTAATAAATACGTTCACGCGCCAGATAACCGTGCAGGTTCATCTGACCCAAACCGATGGCGTGGGAATCGTGATTACCCTGTTCGACGGACGGCACGGAGCGAATGTTGCTCATGTCCGACACGGAGGTCAGCGCGCGAATAGCCATCTCGACCGAGAGGCCAAAGTCCGGCGAATCCATCGCGGCGGCAATATTCAGCGAGCCGAGGTTGCAGGAGATATCCTTGCCAATCTCTTTATAAGAGAGATCTTCGCCATAAATCGTGGCGGAGTTAACCTGCAAAATCTCGGAGCACAGGTTGCTCATGTTAATGCGGCCCTTGATCGGGTTGGCGCGGTTAACGGTATCTTCGAACATCATGTACGGATAGCCTGATTCAAACTGAATCTCGGCCAGCACCTGGAAGAATTCGCGCGCGTTGATTTTGGTTTTATGAATGCGCTTGTCATTCACCATCTCGCGATACTTCTCGGTGATGCTGATTTCAGACATCGGCTTGCCGTACACTTTTTCGATGTGATACGGCGAGAACAGGTACATATCTTCGTTGTTTTTCGCCAGCTCGAAAGTGATATCCGGGATCACCACACCGAGCGACAGCGTTTTGATACGGATTTTTTCGTCGGCGTTTTCGCGCTTGGTATCGAGGAAACGCAGAATATCCGGATGGTGAGCATTCAGATAAACCGCGCCCGCGCCCTGACGCGCACCCAGCTGATTGGCGTAGGAGAAGGCGTCTTCCAGCATTTTCATAATCGGGATCACGCCCGATGACTGGTTTTCAATGCGCTTGATAGGCGCGCCGACTTCACGAATGTTGGTCAGCATAAAGGCCACGCCGCCGCCGCGTTTCGACAGTTGCAGCGCGGAGTTTACCGAACGGCCAATCGACTCCATGTTGTCTTCGATACGCAGCAGGAAGCACGACACCAGTTCGCCGCGCTGTTTTTTACCGCAGTTCAGAAACGTCGGTGTCGCAGGCTGGAAACGGCCGCTGATGATTTCGTCGACCATGTGACCGGCGAGCTTGATGTCGCCCTGCGCCAGCGTGAGCGCGACCATGCAGACGCGATCTTCATAACGTTCGAGATAGCGTTTGCCGTCGAAGGTTTTCAGCGTGTAGCTGGTGTAATACTTGAACGCGCCCAAAAAGGTCTGGAAGCGGAATTTTTTGGCGTAGGCCTGCTTGAAGAGACGTTTGATATCTTCAAACGCGTACTGATCCAGCACCACGGCGTCGTAATAGCCTTCTTCCACCAGATAACGCAGCTTTTCCGAAAGGTTATGGAAAAACACCGTGTTCTGATTTACGTGTTGAAGAAAGTACTGGCGCGCGGCCAGCTTGTCTTTATCAAACTGAATTTTTCCTTCGGCATCGAACAGATTTAACATCGCGTTTAACGCATGATAGTCCGGCGTGCCGACACCGGGATCGGTGATTGCTAATTCTGTCGCTGCCAAAATTCAGTTACTCCCTTTTTTACCGACTCAACGTCTTCCGGTGTGCCGAGCAGTTCAAAGCGATACAGGTAAGGAACCTGACACTTTTTCGCGACAATTTCACCGGCAATACAGTACGCTGCGCCGAAATTAGTGTTGCCAGCGGCGATTACGCCGCGGATGAGGTTTCGATTGTGTTCGTCGTTGAGGAAGTGGATAACCTGTCGCGGGACGGCGCCAACCGTCGTGCCTCCGCCGTAGCTAGGCACCACCAGAATGTAGGGTTCATCGACGCGGAGTTTCTCACGCGTGGGTGAAATCGGGATTCTGATGGCCGGCAAGCCAAGCTTGCCGACAAAGCGATGGGTGTTTTCCGACTTACTCGAAAAATACACCAGGCAGCTCATAGCGGGCCTTAGTGGACTTCCTGCAT
This sequence comes from Rouxiella sp. T17, assembly GCF_036663475.1. Lineage (NCBI taxonomy): Bacteria > Pseudomonadati > Pseudomonadota > Gammaproteobacteria > Enterobacterales > Yersiniaceae > Rouxiella > Rouxiella sp. T17. Next base: position 28,720 of record NZ_JAWUEA010000035.1, read on the forward strand.
TTGGCGCAGGGCGGTGATTTTGTCAGGACGGAAGCCTGACCAGTGATCGTCGCCTGCAACGATGACCGGAACTTGCTGATAGCCCAGCGAACGGACGTGGCCCAGAGCTTGCGCGTCTTGCGTCAAATCGATCACTTGATAGTCAATGCCATGTTTGTCCAGGGCGCGGTAGGTCGCGTTACATTGGACGCAGTCTGGTTTGCTGTAAATGATTATGCTCATGATTCGCATTTACCTTTAGGGTAAGAGGACTTTAGTGTTTACGGCTTATATTCTGCCTGTCGCAGGGCAGATGTGCAGCAGATAAGGCGTAAGATTCGTGCTGGCGGACTATGTCGCGCCGAACACTAAAATACTAGATGTTGTGTTCAGAGATATCAACCCGCCTAGATATAGGCTTTTTATATGATAGGCTCATAATTATAAAAAATAGGCCGACAAGCCGCATGGAATCAGGCTTAGCAAAATTCAAGTTAAGAAAAGTTTTTTTTGTAAAGATGACTTTGTGTAAAAAAGAGTCAGTTTTTGTGGCGGAATAAAAAAACGCCCCGAAGCAGCGTGGGCCGCATCAAGGCGATTTTTCAAATAACGAGGCGTTATTGATCTAAATTCTTACTCAACTAACTACTGAAAAGTGGTCTTTTTTATCGCTATTTACTCGTGTGTTTCTGTCTCTAGTGTCTCTATCTATTAGAAACGCTATCAGAAACGTGAGTCGATTATTTACGACCCAACTATTCTATTTACGACCCAACAACACGCCGATCACGACACCGATAGCAGCGCCGACACCCACACCGTGCCACGGATTATCTTTCACATAGTTAGTGGCCTGACAGGCAGCATCGCGAGCGTGCTGGGTTAGATTAGTGTTGCCGCTGAAGCGGGAGCGGGCATCACGCAAGACGCCTTGCGCTTTGTCTTTGATCTTTTCAATCTCTTCCTTGGATTTTGAGTTACCGGATTTCAGCACTTCATCCAAAGTATCGGCCAGCAGCGAGATGTCTTCGTCAGCATTGCGTTCGATTTTGTCTGTTTTCTTAAACATTGAATTCTCCTTGTTTAACAGTTCTATTTCGCTTGTTTCGCGACCTGTTAAAAGCATAGCGCAATAATTTCTGCTGTGAACGAAATTACCGGCGATCGGCGATTAATTGCACAAATAGAAGAGTAAAATCAGCCATTTCCCGCAACTGCCAGTGTTATTTTCTCCAGTCGTGGCGCGGCTTTAGATTACGCCGCTCGGAATTGTCCGCAAAAGTGGAGGCGGTGTGACAATTGATGACATTTTTAAAACGTTTTTTCATTTGCAGGGCCGCCAAACCTGTTTATGCTTGGTATTCCTCACACTTCATACCACCATCCAGGCTAGTCATGTCATCCACAACGATTCAAACGAATTTACAGTTGAATAAACGCATACTGTCGATCGTGATTTTTACTTTTGTCTGCTATTTAAGCATCGGTTTGCCGCTCGCGGTGTTGCCCGGATTCGTCCATAACACCCTCGGTTTTAACTCCGTGCTGGCGGGTTTGATTATCAGCGTGCAGTATTTCGCGACGCTTGCCAGCCGTCCGCACGCCGGGCGTTTTGCCGATAATATCGGACCCAAAAAGGTCGTCATCTTCGGTCTCGCCTGCTGTGGGTTAAGTGGACTCTTTTATATTCTTGCCTGGATGAGTACCGGTTCACCCGTGCTCAGTTTGGTGTTCCTGTGCATTGGCCGCATATTTTTGGGCGTCGGCGAGAGCTTTGCCGCCACCGGCACTATTTTGTGGGGCATCGGCGCAACTAATCCTATCCACACCGGGCGCGTTATTTCGTGGAACGGCGTCGCCACTTATGGCGCGATGGCTGCCGGTGCGCCTCTCGGCGTGTTTATCAACGGGCATTTTGGGCTGGTTGGCTTATCACTGACTATACTGTTGATAGCGGCGTTAGCGATTGCTCTGGCAAGTTCGAAGCAGGCGATTACCGTCGTTACGGGTAAACGTATCGCCTTCCGCGCCGTGGTCGGCAAGATTTGGATGCATGGCTTAGGGCTGGGTTTCGGTACCATTGGCTTCGGCGTTATCGCCACCTTCATCACGCTCTATTACGCGGATAAAGGCTGGGAAGGCGCGGCGTTTACCCTGACTCTATTTAGCCTCGGCTTTGTCGGCATGCGACTGATTTTCGGCAGCAATATCGCCCGTTTTGGCGGCCTGCGGGTATCTATTGTGTCGTTTGTCATCGAGATTATCGGCCTGCTGATCATCTGGCAGGGGATTAGCCCGTTTAGCGTTGAGATTGGCGCGTTCCTTACCGGCTCTGGCTTCTCGCTTATCTTCCCGGCGCTGGGCGTCGAGGCGGTGAAACAGGTGCCGCAGCAGAATCAGGGCACGGCGCTCGGGACTTACTCCGCATTTCTGGATTTGGGCCTTGGCATTACCGGACCCGTCGCGGGGATTGTGATTTCGCATTTCGGCACGCCGTCTATCTATTTAGCGGCCTCGTTTATGGTGCTGCTGGCAATGATGATTACCATCAAAATGCTGCGTATCGAAAAGAGGGCGAAACAGCCTCAGTAACGACGGCTTTCCCGTACGAGTCCTGTGTTAAGAGGATATCGTGTCGGGAAAAGCTTAGATAAATCCTAAATAGCCCTGATTTCGACGTAAATGCATTGTTTGGCAGATTTATTGCGGTAAGGTCGCTTTGCGGTTTTGAGAGTGAGGACAACCCATGTATTTACGGCCCGACGAAGTGGCAAGAGTTTTAGAAACATCAGGATTTGAACGCGATTTTATTGACGATAAAGCTTACGGTTATCGCCGTGGCGAGCACTACGTTTATGTTAATCGCGAGGCGCGTTTTGGGCGCACGGCGTTAGTGATTCATCCCGCCATGAAAGAGCGCAGCGAACGTTTTGCCGATCCGACCGCGTCGTTTCGTAGCAGCGACGTTTACACCCAGTTTCCCCTCGATTTAGAGAGTGAAACGGCGACCTATTACGGGATCTGCCACGGTTTCAGCTCTCGCCAGCTGTTAAGTAACTATCTGGATAACGTATTCAGATAAACGGTTTGCCCTTTCTATGCTTTCGTTAATGGCCACGCGTTCGTTAATGACCACCCAGAAGGTCTTTTACGACATCTCGTTGTTAACGACAAAATAGAAAGGGCCGCCTAGCTCTGCTTGCCCCATCACTGTGCTTTTTTCAGCAAGTTTCCAATTATCGGGAACGCCTGGCTCAGCGAATAGTCACAGACGTTCGCCTCATCGATAACAATCTGCGTGGCGCCAATATAGTTGGGTGCCCAGATTTTATAGCCGGGCAGGCCGGTATCTTTCAGCTTTCTTTTATTGTAAATCGCCACCAGCTGGCGATTCAGCGCGTTGGCGATATGTACAATCGACGTATCCGTGCTGATGATCAAATCTGCGATTCTCACCGTCTCGATCGCCGTATTAATCGTGCTGTCTGCCACCACATAAGCGCCGTGAGTGCTAAATGATTCGACCTTTTTTGTCGGCCCAATCATCACCACTTTACTGCTCGGATTGATATCATGAATAAACGAAATCAGCTCAATGACCTGCGCAGCAGAAAAATCTTTGTCCTGCGCGCCTGAAAAGGGATTGATAGCCACAACCATATCTTCAGCAACGTATTCAAGCGTCTGCACCACTTTTTGGTGTTCAATCTCGCATTCGCCCAGATGATATTTCGCGCACTCCGGTTCGATATTAAACAGGCGCAAAACCTGCTTGTGCCGTTCGGTAATGTGCTGCTCATCGTTAAGAAAATCGATGGGAAGATTATAGATATTCAGGCCCGACTTGTTGAAACCGATGTTATATCCAGCCTTGAGATCCCACGCCAGCTTGAGGCGTTCCAAATCTTGCACGTCATCAAAATCAATGACAACATCAAACCGTTGCGCGTGTAATTCCTTCAGCGACATGCGGTTTTTATACAAAAAAACTTTATCTAAATAGCGGCATTTTTCGAGCATCGTGCTGCAAAGCGGGCCGGTCAATACCGAGACCTGATAACCCTGTTGCGCCAATCGTTGTGCAGTAAACGTCGTGACCACCATATCGCCAATTTTGTCATCAAGACGTAGCAACAGAACATTACGAACGGCGGCGGGGTCAAAAAGCGGCCTAAAACGCCGAGTTTTTAGAAAGGAAATCAGCAGCGCTTTTTTGATGTTTCTTAAAAAGGCATTCTTGTTTCGATTTATATTTCTTATAACGCTCATGTTTATCGTCTTTTCTACCCAATCGCATTTTTATCAGAACAGACTTTTTATCAAACCAGATGCAGCTGATTGAAGGTTTCGTTGTAACTGCGACGGAACTGCGCAAGTTCAAAAGGTTCGATATCCAGCTCGGCAAAGTAGAACAGCGTCAGCTCGGCGTGCTCGCTCGTTAATACCGGATCAAGATGCGCGCGGACCAACACGTTGCGCCAGTGGGCGATATTCCCGTCGGAAGCGTCTTTTATAAAAGTGTGATAGATAAACACGATGTAGGCCGCTTTGCGGATTTCTTCGGCATAGCCGCTGCTAATCGAGCGAATAAACATCGCGCTTTGGCGTTTTCCCATCTCCAGCAGCATCGAATCGATGTAGACCGGCTTGATTTTCAACAGGCTAGCCAGCGAATCATTGGCCTTGCGGGTGTCGGCCGTCATAAACCAGTAGCCCACCACAAAAACCACCACCAGTGCAGCAATCATAATCCATATCATTCTTGAATCCGGCCTCCGGCCCAAATGCGTAATGGCAAAGAGTTTATAGGGTTGCAGGGCTTAATCAACTGCAATTAGCGATTGAAAATGCTAGCTTCATAAAGTGCAAATAAACTTAAATTCCCCATCAATGATGAAGTTTGCCAAAGCTTGCAGGCTAAACTTAAACAGCAAACTTTAATCACTTACTTTCCAAAAAGAGGGCGCTATGTCAGCCAAACGTCGTTTTAAACAGGTGGATGTCTTTACCGCGCAGGCGCTGAAAGGCAATCCGCTGGCGGTTATTCTTGATGCCGAAGGGCTGGATGACGAGCAGATGCAGGCGATCGCTCGCTGGACCAATCTTTCTGAAACCACCTTTGTATTGCCGCCGCAGGACCCTACCGCCGACTATCACGTGCGTATTTTTACTCCCGATACGGAGCTGCCATTCGCGGGTCATCCGACATTGGGCACCGCGCACGCTTTACTCGAATCTGGCCTGACGCCCAAAACCGCCGGGCAGCTGATTCAAGAGTGCGGCGTAGGTTTAGTGCCGGTGAATATTTTGCAAGAGGGTGGTTTGGCGTTCTGCGCGCCACCTGCCGAAATTCACGCGCTGGAAGCGGCCTGCATTCCTTTACTAAACGCGACCCTCAACGTTACGCCGTATGAAACGGGCAGCGAAGCGTTTGTCGTGAATATGGGGATTCGCTGGCTGGTGGTGAGAATGACTACCGCCGAAGAATGTTTGCAGGTAAATGTTGATTCCGCCGCGCTTGCCGCGCTGCAAAAGCAGGCGGGCGTGACGGGCATCGCGCTCTACGGCCCGCATTTTTCCGGTCAGGATTTCGATTACGAGGTGCGCGCGCTATTAGTCGAGCAATCGCAACTGGTGGAAGATCCGGTTACCGGCAGCGCCAACGCCTGTCTGGCTCGCGTGCTGGCGATGCAATATTTCCCTGACGGCGGCCAAACGCCGCAGCATTATCGCGTGCGTCAAGGCACCTGCCGCCAGCGCGATGGCCGTGTGTTTGTGCATTATGAAGACGGGCATCCGTGGATTGGCGGCGAAACCTGCACCCTCATCGACGGAACGCTCGCGCTTTAACACTCTTTCATGTTGTAAAAGTCATGATGTATTAAAAGTCATCACGTTATAAAAGTCATCACGTTATAAAAGTCATCATGTTGTAAAAGTCGTCACGCGCCCGGCCACCATTGCACCAGCGATTGGCTCGGGCTGATGTCGTAATGCGATTTGCCGAGCAGGTGATTAACGATTTTTGCCGAGCGCCAGGCGGTGAGCGTCAGCTGACCTTCGGCGCTGCCGTGACTGTGGATCCCCGCGTTGACCGCGTAAATACGATTGCTTTCCGGTCCGTCCCAACGCAGATTGAAATTCGGCCCGAGCGGCAGATGTTTTTCCCCGTCGTAGGGAATTCTGTCGAGCAACGGGCCGAGATAATCCGGCAGCCCCGGACGATAACCCGTCGCCAGAATAACGATATCCGCCTCGAAATGTTCCTCGCATTGGCTCATCCCGTGCTGGGCAAGGAGTGTAAAACGATCGTCGGCTGTACGCGTCACGCCTTTAAGCGTTCTGTGTGGCAGCAGCGAGACGTTTCTCGGCTCCTGCAACACGTCGAAACGGTGATACAAATGGTGATAAATCTTTTCCAGCGTGTGATAACTGATGCCGTCGGAAGGGAGTTTCTGCGTTTTAATCTCTTCCTGCCGCACTTCGTCGGGAAGCGTATAAAAATAGTTAACGTATTCCGGCGTGAAGTATTCGTTGGTAAAAATAGATTCATCCAGCGGCTGGAAGTTAGGTCGCCGCGACAGCCAGCTCAGGTGCGCGGGTTTGCCCCAGTGGCCGTCGAGCGTATTTAGCACGATATCTGCGCCGCTTTGTCCGCCGCCAACAATCATCACTCTTTTGCCCGTGAAATCGGTATTCAGCAATTCGATTTCGGCGGCATGGAAACAGTTTTTCCCAATCGCCGCGCGCGCCGTTTCCGGGATCCACGGCGCGTGGCCGGTTCCCAGACAAATATTGCGCGCCTGATATTCACCTTTCGCCGTTTGCACTCGAAAACAGTGCTGCCGATCGTCAAAATCAATTTTTTCAACCTGATGTGAAAAATGCAGATTGGACATTTTGCCGCAGGCCCACAGCAGATAATCCGAGAACTCGTCACGGCTGATAATTAATTGCTCGGTCGCCAGAAAACGGTAAATTTTTTTGCGCTCGACCAGATAGTTAATGAAAGAAAATTCGCTGCGGGGAGAAACCGTGGTGACCAGATCCTGCAAGACATAGGTCTGCATCGTGGCGGTGGGCAGTAACATTCCCGGGTGCCAGCCAAACTCTGTGTGCCCATCGAAAAAAGCGCTTTGAATCTGCCCGCAATCCTTCGCCATCGCTGCCAGGCTAAGGTTAAAAGGGCCAATACCTACACCAATAAGATCAAGAGTCATATCCGTTGCTCGCAGAATAAGGTGTTTTAAGCATAGTCGATGACGCGATAATTTAAGGGTGATGCAGTCCGAGATTAAGAATATTTGATGTGACGAAATTCAGGCTCTCGAATGATTTATCGGGCGCAATAATGGGCGCAGTAAGAATGGCATTAGGAATGTAGGCAAAGAGTGTGTGGAATGAAAAGTGCGGAATGAAAAAGCAAGCGGCGGAGTGTTAACATGTGTCGAAAGTCTTAAGGTAGCTTCCAACCTTCGATAAATCTCAACCTTCGTTGAGTGGGACAGCCCATGAAACAGCATGAGAAAGAGACCGCCTTTTCTACTGACCTACATGTTAGCGATGACGAACACTTCTCTTCAGAAGAACGTCGCTGGCAGGCTATTACACAGCGCGATGCCACCGCTGACGGGCAATTTTTTTATGCCGTTAAAACCACCGGCATTTATTGCGCGCCTTCTTGCCCGTCGCGCCAGCCAAATCGCGAAAACGTCGAGTTTTTTACCCTTGGCGAAGAGGCTGAACAGCGCGGATATCGGCCCTGTAAACGTTGTCGGCAGGGGCGAATTTCTCTGCATCAGCAGCACGCGCAGCAGATCGCACAAGCCTGTCGACTGCTTGAAAATAGCGATAAAACGCCGACTTTAGAGCAGCTTGCCTTTCAGGTCGGACTCAGCGCCTATCATTTTCATCGCCTGTTCAAAACATTTACCGGCCTGACGCCGCGCGCCTACGCGATGGCAAAAAGGCAGCAGCGCGTACGCGAAAATCTGGCGCAGCCTCTTTCCGTGACCTCGGCAATTCTTGAGGCGGGATATGGCTCGAATGGCCACTTTTATGGCTCATCCACGGCGCGTTTGGGCATGACGCCGAGTGATTATCGCGCGGGTGGAAAGGGTGTTGAGGTGTGGTTTGCCGTCGGACGCTGTTCGCTCGGCGATATTCTGGTGGCCGAAAGCCCGCGCGGCATCTGCGCAATTTTGCTCGGGGACGATCCGCAGGCGCTGGTCGAAAACCTGCAAAAAACGTTTACACACGCGCAGCTGCTCGGCGGTGATCCTGATTTTGAGGGGCGGATCGCGGCGATCGTCGGGTTCGTCGATGGCGATCGGGCTGAATTGGCGCTGCCGCTCGACATTCGCGGCACCGCTTTTCAGCAGCGCGTCTGGCAGGCTTTACGCGCCATTCCGCTAGGTGAAACGCTCAGCTATGCCGCCGTGGCGGCTAAAATCGGTTCGCCAAAAGCCGTGCGCGCCGTGGCGGGAGCCTGCGCCGCAAACTTGCTGGCCGTGGCTATCCCGTGTCATCGCGTAGTGAAAAGCAGCGGTGAGCTCTCGGGTTATCGCTGGGGCGTAGATCGTAAAAAACGGCTCCTGGAGCAGGAGCGGCAGGGCGCCGCGCCTAAATCCGTTTAACCGATTTTATTACTTAGTCAGCGCTGTCCGTAGGCATAAAGCTCTCGAGCTTGTGTTTTTGCAGGCCGCCCAGCGTAAAATTATCTTCATTAAGCCAGCGGCGAAAAGCGGCCTTAATCGGCAGCCATTCGCCGTCGAGCATCGAATACCAGCAAGTATCGCGATTATGCCCCTTGGTGATCAGCGCCTGACGGAACGTGCCCTCGAAGGTAAAACCAAAGCGTTTAGCGGCAATATTTGACGCATCGTTAAGGCTATTACATTTCCATTCACAGCGACGATAACCCAACTCATCAAACAGATAGCTGATCAGCAGGTAAATCGCCTCGGTTCCAAACCGTGAGCGCTTCATCAGCGGCGACCAGTTAACCCAGCCAATTTCAGCCACGCCGTTAGCGGCATCGATACGCATCAGCGACACGCCACCGATGGCGCGCTGAGTCTTCAGGTCGATTACGGCGAAATAGAGCGGATCTTTTTTGCTGGAGATTTCGTTGATGTACGCATCGCAAGCCTGCTGCGTCGCGGGGCGATCGATAGAAAAATAGGTCCAGTCGCGATCGTCATCAATGCTGTGCCAGGCATTAAACAGCGATTCACTGTGTTTCTCAACGTTTAATGGCTCAAGCTTGCAGTAATTTCCTGTTAAATCAATCCGCTCGGGCTGGGGCCGCGGTTGCCAGCCGGGAAGTTCGTCGCCAATAGGTTGGCCAAAATGATTAAGGGTAGTCATCTGAGGTTCCCTGAGTGAATGTGTCGGGCTAGTAAACGTGTCTGGGTAAAAGTTACCAAGGTGTCGTTTATATCAGCAGAAGAATCACTTTGCCGCAACCGCCAACATGGCTGAAAATTTATCTCATTTTGTCGATTGCGCGCTTCCTCGTTTGAGCAACATTGATTAAAGTGAAAGCAACTGATTTTTCCCTGATTTTTATCTGATATTTTCCTGATATTTCCCTGAGGATTATGATGCAAGCACTCGACACCCTGATAAATCTCTCTCGCAACCCGATTACCGACGATCAATATTTGGCGCAATGTAAGCAGACGCTGGACGAGAAAGGGGCTTTGGTTTTGCACAACTTTCTAAGCCCGGCTGCGCTGGCGGTGATTAAACAGGAAGGCGATGAAAATCAGCATTTGGCGTATTACACGCAAAGTCGTCACAACGTCTATTTACTGAAGCCCGACGACGGCCTGCCTGCGACGCATCCACGTAATCGACAAATTGTCTCGTCAAAAGGCTGCATCACCGACGATCAAATCCCTCAGCAATCACCTTTACGCGCGCTTTATGATGCGCCTGAATTTCAGGCTTTCCTCTGCGAAGTCTTAGGCGAACAGCAGCTTTATCCGTATGCCGACAAACTCTCTTCCATTAATTTGCATTACGCGGGGGAAGGGCAGGAGCTGGGCTGGCATTTCGACAACTCTTCGTTTGCCATAACCCTGCTTATTCAAAAACCTGAGGCGGGCGGTGTCTTTGAATACGTTGAGAATTTGCGTGATGCCGACAGCGGCGAGATGAATTTTTCGGGCGTTGAGAAACTGCTCGATAAAGAGCTTGAGCCAAAGAAATTGGCTATCGAAGCGGGCGATTTAGTGCTGTTCCGTGGGCGTAATGCGATTCACCGCGTAACGCCGACAGAAGGGGATGTCACCCGTATGCTGGTGGTGCTGGCCTATAATTCACAGCCGAATATTGCGCTGTCGGAAACCGCCAGAATGACCTTTTACGGCCGCGTTTAACTGTAAAAGACTGTAGAAAAAACATCGCCCGTCCAATAGGTTACAGTAGACGGGCGATGGTTTTAACGATGTTCGTACAGCTAACGATTTACGTAATGCTACAGAAGTGCCAACGCGCTAAAGCCACGACTGAAAATCTGCTGAGTTCGCAGGTGAACCAACTGCTGCCAGTCTTTATCCTGCGGATAAAAACCCTCAAATAACTCGCCTTTCACCTTTTTACCCTGCGCGCTCAAAGGGTCTCCGTAAAGATGCAGCCAATGATCGTCGCGCACCAGATGATGCATGGTTTCGCCGTCATAGGTCCCGCATTCGATAACCAGTTGGAGGAGCTGCGTATCGGGCAGATTATCCAGCATAAACTGTGACAGATAGCCGGTGGCCGTCGCCGTCACGCCGGTGTTACTGCCAATATTCTTGCCAGTAATCAACACGTAAAGCCACGGACCAAACACTTCTCGCGCCTGCTGCAAGGCCGGATAAGCCTGTTGAGCAATCGCCATTAGCATCGGGTGACCATACGCGCCCGCGCCCGTGTGCAAGTCAAAACTGATGGCGGCTTTGGCATGCGCCAGATGAGTTTTGATAATGGTAAGCAGCGTGCGATTCGACCAGCTTGGCTGCTGGCCACCGAAGAAAATCCCGTCGGCATGCGCGTATTGCCCCGCCTCGACAATCTTCTTCACTTCGCTCCAACCCGCTGTTTCAGAATGTTTTTCTAACAAATCATCCGCCGCGGCGCGTTCTGGCCCGTTCAAATCTTTGCTCAAATAAATATCATGCAGGTTTTCATAAAGTGCGTTATTCGGCAGCGCCTTGCTGAAGTCGACAAAGTTCCGGTTAAGATCCATGTTGTCTTCATTGACGCGACGCAGATGCGCGGTGCCCCAAGGATTGATCAGATGGATCATCACCACGGCAGTATCGGCTGGCAACACGTTGGCGTGATTCACTTTCAACCAGTCAATCTGGCACTGAGAACCATAATAGCCTTCGACGCCGTGGGTTCCCGAGACCACGACCAGCAGCCGTGGCGCAAGGGGATCGCCCAAGATCGCTACGTCGGTCGCCAGATCTTCACCTTTTGGACCTTTCAGAGGATGAGGATACTCGGTCACGCGCGCCCCGGCCTCCTGAGCGGCTGTCAGAAAACGTTGACGTTGCTGGCTAAAATCCGGTAGCCGTTCGTAACCTTGAAGCATCCTTATCTCCTTGAATAAACGGTGTTATTTATTATGCCTGCGGCTTTTTATTGTAGACTTCGAAGCTGAAGTATTTCTTCTCAATCTTCTCGAAAGTGCCGTTTTGATGGATAGCCACCAGCGCCTTGTTAATCATTTCCTGATGCTCTTTATCGCCCTTACGCAGGCCAATCGCAGTGCCGGCGCCCAGGTATTTTGGGTCGGTCAGCATCTCGCCGCTAAAGGCAAAACCTTTGCCCGCAGCAGTGTCGAGGAAGCCCGTCTGTGCGGCGGCGGCGTTGGTCAGCGTGGCATCGACACGGCCAGATTCAAGATCCTGATTAACCAGATCCTGATTCTGATAAGAGACCACGTTCACGCCTTTGCTCTGCCACAACGCCTGCGCGTAGGCTTCCTGAATCGTGCCCTGAGCAACACCGATTGATTTACCCTGCAAAGATTCTGGCGTCGGCAAGATGTTACTGCCTTTTTTGGCGATCAGAACGCTTGGAATATGGTAGAGCGTATCGGAAAAATCGACCTGCGCCTGACGTTTTGGCGTCACGGACATGGCGGACAATACCGCATCGAATTTTTTGGCATCAAGAGCAGGAATAATGCTGTCGAACGCGGTCTCGACCCACTGACATTTAACCTTTAATTCCTGACAAATCGCGTTACCTAAATCGATGTCAAAGCCCGCAAGGCTGCCGTCTGGCGCTTTGGTTTCAAAAGGGGCGAAAGTAGGGTCAACACCGAAGCGCAGGACCGAATCGGCATTCGCAAAAGAACTAAACGAAGCCAGAGCCAGCAGAGTGATCAACGCGCTTTTTTTCATCAACTATTCCTCAGAGTAAAATAACGGACTGTCGGAGCAAGATACGTACCATCTTTATAAGTTATTAACGAGAATACCTGAGTGAAAGGGGTAACAGAACTAGCCCGATAAAAACAGTGTAATGCTTCAGTTTGCAGGGGCTGAACAGGCCAAATATAGGGCTTACGGGGAAATGCAGGGCGACTTTGTCTGGAAAAAAGCCGAGAAGTATCTCGGCCTGAAGGGGTAAATCAGCGATCGGTCGTCGACTGCGACACCACAGAACCTGCCAACCTTCTAATGGTTTCACTTGAACTCGGATTTTTCAGCGCTGCCGACGCCAACGTTTGTAATTCTGCTCCAGTTTGGTTGTGAGTACCAAACTGTGACAACACGGAGCCGGCTAAACTTTTCTCTAAAGCAGAAGCTTTAGGATCGTTAAGAACCTTGGCCGCGAGCACCGTAATACTTTTCGAAGACTGCTTATTATTCTGCGACATATTTGTTTTACCTATAATAGAGGATGGAGTTATATAAACAATCTATCTTATTGATTTGATTGGTTATATAAGTCATCACGCTAATGATGAAGCGTCTTGGTTACAATCCGAGAATAAGTATTTAGGACAAGAATTTGATGTGACGCATGTTTGCAGGAAAATATTGGGGTGTAGGTTTAATAGAAATAAATAAAGGGCTTGGAAGGACAGGGAATATGCTTGATCCGATTTAATGAAGCTTAATCGGCAAAAAGATTCTGTTTATTCACTCAGTATCTGATTCAAGGTATGCCGTGAAATGGGCACTAGTCCAACTTTAAGGCCAAAAGGTTTGAACACCTTGTTGATGATGTCAGAGGTATAATTTCCGCGATCGTTCTCAATGTCTGATAACGTTTTTCTTGATACAGAAACCAGACTGCAATATTTTTCCTGTTTCAATCCAAGTAAATCGACCCTGAGTGCTTTAAGAGCTTGCCCTTGGGTCATTTCACCCATTAACAGTAACTTCATGATTTTGTGCCTAGCATCATCGCGCTCAAATGCACTCATCGGTTTTTTTGTTTTGGATGCTCTTCGAAGTGTATTGGTTTTTTCCAACTTAACTTGAATATTATTATCTAACGCATCAGCCGAGATTTTTATTTTATTTTGAGCTGCATCATTATGCTCACGGAGCATTTTTATCGTTTCTTTTGCAGAACTGGTGATTTTTTCTGAAGGTTTCATAGTAAGCACAGCTCCTAAGTCTACAGAAAAGACACTGAAAAGTGTCTTTTCTGTAGACTTGATTAGGCTTGAACAGCATTCTTTGAAATTACCTAACTATTAATGAGTAATACTTATCACATTTCTATAATTTATTTAATAGCTTAAGAATATTCTAATTACAAGTTCGTGTATTTAATCGATTTTAATTATTATAATGTAACGTACTTTGCTCATTAACTATAATATACTATCTAATGTGAGTTACTCTACTCATTATTAGTTAAATTTACGCTTAATGTAACTGATATTACTCAATAGGTAAGTGAACGTATTTTGATTTTTGTTAAAAACACTAGCCCAGAAATTATCCATAAATTTTTCTGTCTCTTCATGAGTGTCTGCCCTGTGCTGGCTTGTTATAGTAGCTATTAATCGCTCTTTGTCGCAGCTTTCAATATCTGCTAATAGAGCCTTCTTTAAGATTAAGATATTTGTCATTAATCATCCTTGCCGTTTCTATGTTGCGGTCATCACCGCTGGCGATAAGTCCAGCAATGCATAACATGGCTTCGCCAGTATGATTCAATTTTAAGGCAACTCCCCAAAAGGCACGGGTAATCCATAGTTTTCCCTGACTATTGACCTTCACGCTCAACTCTTTGGCACGTTCATTCAGGGATGTGTGTATGAGAAGCTGGAGTTCTTCAGGAATCGGATAGCCTTCAATGAGTAAATTTGCGGCTGCTTCGCCGCCCCAAATCTCATCAGGTCTTAATTGAAGTTGAGCCCAGTCTACGGGTACTTCAAGCCTGATACTCTTCAATTTAGCTCTTAAGGTCGTGGCATAATTTTGCAGCCAGATTGACATCAATTTTTCCCTGTCCGTCAGTTGACGGCCATTTTTACTATCGCGATATTCACGCTGACCTTTCAAATACTCAAATGCCTTGCTGACCATGCCTACCTGGGAGGTTCTGTTGGCAGGTCTGCAGACACCTAAAGTTGGAACAATAAACATTGTATAGAGGAAGGGATGGGGGAGTTTTTTAAATTAATGAAATCTACGGACACAAAAAAGCCCGCAGACCTTGTGGGTTGCGGGCTCTTCGTACTTCTCCGGACTTATCTGGTAATAACCGGAGTACTTATTTGGTGGAGCTGGGGGGATTTGAACCCCCGTCCGAAATTACTACGCCGTTGGCACTACATGCTTAGTCCAGTCATCACATTCACCGGTTAGCTGCGGACGGACACGCCACTAACAAACTAGCCTGATTGGTTTTAACGCTTTCACCCCAGGCAGGATGTCCACGCGAGCTCTTTTGGGTTTGACCTCTCTTGATCCCGGTCCTAAGAGCGGAGGCTAGGGAGAGAGGGAACCTTCAGTGTATTAGACTGATTAAGCTGCTAAAGCAGCAGATTCGAATTGCGAGTCGTTTGCAATTATTTTTTTTGCGGTTTTTTACGAGGCCTCCGCACCTCGGCATGCACCTTGGGTTTCGCAAATCCCGTCGAATCCAGAATCAGCCCCAAAGAACTGTGTTCAGTATATCAGAACTTTATACCGATAAGCCAGAGACTTAACGTTTGGCGTTTTTCATTATGCGAGCTTTATCGACAGCCCACTCACGATTTTTAGCAGTATCGCGCTTGTCGTGATCCTGCTTACCTTTCGCTAGACCGATTTTGACTTTGGTCCAGGCATTTTTCCAATACATGGAGAGAGCAACTACCGTGTAGCCATCGCGGTTTACCTTGCCAAACAGCTTATCGAGCTCGCGTCTGTTCATGAGGAGTTTACGGGTGCGCATTGGCTCGCAGACAACATGGCTTGACGCAACGGTCAGGGGTGTGATGGTCGCACCAAACAGGAAAGCTTCCCCGTCTCTGAAGGTTACGTAGCTATCGGCAATGTTGGCTTTGCCAGCACGCAGTGATTTTACTTCCCAACCTTGCAAAGAAATACCCGCTTCAATTTCATCTTCGATGAAATATTCATGGCGAGCGCGTTTGTTCATTGCAATCGTTGCGGAACCGGGTTTATGTGCTTTTTTCTTTGTCATAGTGATACTTATTATACTGTAAGCATTGCCGAATGAAATCCCCTGAGGGTTTCGCGGTGCTGTTTTTCACAGCTTGTGCTTTATCTGCGTCGACTTTTTTGCCCGTGGCGCGATAAATGGTATGATCTGTATGTTTTATGACACCTGGAAAATGATATGCCTCATATTAGCCGCTCTGCGCTCGTACCCTTTAGCGTGGAACAAATGTATACGCTGGTAAATGACGTGGATGCTTATCCGCAATTTCTTCCTGGTTGTACCGGAAGCCGCGTTTTGGATAAAACTGATAACACGATGACGGCGGCCGTAGACGTTGCCAAAGCCGGGATCAGTAAAACCTTTACCACCAAGAATACGTTAACCAGTAACCAAAGCATCGACATGCAATTAGTCGATGGTCCTTTCCGTAAGCTAATGGGCGGATGGCAGTTCACGCCACTCAGTCCTGATGCCTGCAAGGTTGAGCTTAGCCTTGATTTTGAATTTACCAATATGCTGATCGAACTGGCTTTTGGTAAAATTTTCAAAGAGTTGGCAGGAAGCATGGTGCAGGCTTTTACCAAGCGCGCCAAAGAGGTTTACAATGTCTGATGTTGCCGTTGAGGTGGTTTACGCCTTGCCCGAACGTCAGTATTTGAAAACCGTGCGTCTCCCGAAAGGAAGCAGCGTCGAGCAGGCAATTCAGGCTTCTGGATTGCTGGAGATGCGCCGTGAGATTGATTTGAAGATTAACAAAGTCGGCATTTACAGTCGGCCTGTTAAGCTAAGTGATGAAGTTTCCGACGGTGACAGAGTGGAAATTTATCGGCCGCTGATTGCAGATCCGAAAGAGCTACGAAGAATCCGAGCTGAACAGTCAAAAAAATAAGGCGCTTAGAGCGCCTTATTTTTTTACCCTGACTCGTCCTAAATAGCGTGCTGACAAATTATTGAAGGCCAGCACTAAATTTCGGGCTTTTAGTCAGTCAGCTTTGGCTTGTTGTTAACGTTGGTTAACACGCCAGCTTCGTTAAAGTTCAACGTAAGCGTCTGCTGAGTCACATTTTCGTGACTCGGTTGCTGACGGAATACGTAGAACCAGGTGTTGTTGCCAAATGGGTCATCCATCATTGGCGTGCCCAGAATATAAGCAACCTGTTGCTTGGTCATTCCGGTATGAATCTTTTGTACGTCAGCAGGGGCCAGATAGTTTCCCTGATTAATATCAGGACGATAAACGATCTTTTCCACGGTGGAACAACCGGCAGTCAGCATCAAAAGAGCTCCAGCGACGGCAGTTAGCGTTTTACAGCGCATAGTCTTTACATTCCTTTAGGGCATAAGATGCCGATGATAATAGACCTTTCATCAGTTTGAAACCTTTGCAGGGCACCAGTATGACCGCTGGAATGTAAAAAAGTTGAGGTTTTTACGCCGCTAACAACTCTTTTGCATTGGCAAGGGTATTCCGTGTGACTTCACTTCCACCCAACAGACGCGCCAGCTCCTGCAAACGTGCTTTTTTATCCAGTCGACTCATCTGAGTTTCTGTGACTTCGCCATCAGTCTCTTTGCTGACAAAATAGTGCTGATGACCACAGCCGGCAACCTGAGGTAAGTGAGTAACACACATAACCTGAGTCGATTCACCTAACTGGCGCAGTAGTTTACCGACAATTGCCGCCGTTGGGCCACTGATACCGACATCCACTTCATCGAAAATCAGCGCAGGAGTTTCCATTTTCTGTGCAGTGATTACCTGAATCGCCAAGGCAATACGGGAAAGCTCACCGCCGGACGCCACTTTAGCCAGCGCTTGCAGCGGCTGACCCGGGTTAGTCGTCACTTGGAACTCAATACGGTCAGCGCCTTCGGCACTCAGATGGTCGGGGGAAAACTGTACCTGAATTTTAAATTTCCCGTGAGGCATTGAGAGTGTTTGCATACTTTTAGTGATGAGATCGGTTAGCTCATCGGCAAAGTGCTGACGCTGCTGGTGCAGGGCATTGGCCACGTCGAGCGCCTGCTGATGATGCAACGTTACAGCTTCGCTCAGTTCAGCCTGATTGCTCTCCTGCTGGTCCAGCGCGTTCTGCTCATCGAGCAGATGACGATGTAACTCTGGCAGCTCTTCGGCAGAGACGTGATGTTTGCGGGCAAGCGCCATCTGACGCGACAGACGCTGCTCGAGTTCAAACAAGCGGTTTGGATCCATCTCGAGGCGTTCACTGTAGTGACGCAGCTCGTCGCTGGCTTCGCTGATCTGAATGGACGCGTCATCAAGCATGACGATGAGGTCATTCATTTTGGGATCAAGCTCGGCCAGTTCGGTCAGCTTATTCTTGGCGGTATACAGCAGGCTGCTGATGTTTTGATCGTCGCCGTCGCTGAGAAGATACAAAGCACTCTGGCTCAGAGAAAGCAGCTGTCCGCTGTTAGCCAGCAGCTTGTATTCTTCATCAATTTGCTCGTATTCACCCTGTACAGGCGCAAATTCGTTGAGCTCTTTCAGCTGATATTGCAGCAGCTGGCGGCGAGATTCGCGCTCGGTGACCTGCTGCTGGAACTGCGCCAGCATACGGCAGCTGTGGTGCCAATTTTGATAGGCACTGCGCATTTGCGAGAGCAGGAAAGACTGCGCGGCATAGGCGTCGAGCAGGTGTTTCTGGTGTTCAGGTTTAACCAGCATCTGATGCGCATGCTGGCCGTGGATCTGAATCAGGTGATGGCCCAGCTCACGCAGCTGTGACAGCGGCACGGGCGTACCGTTTATGAAGCCGCGTGAACGACCGTCGGTGCTGATGGTTCGACGCAGAAGACAGTCTTGACCTTCATCGAGCTGATTGTCGATAAGCCACTGTTTTGCAGAAGGTGTATCTGATAACGTAAAACGCGCACAGACATCGGCTCGGTTAGTGCCCAGTCGGACAGCATTGCCATCGGCGCGGCTGCCCAAACACAGACCCAGCGCGTCGATAGCGATAGATTTACCTGCCCCGGTTTCACCGGTTATTGCCGTCATACCCGCATGAAAATCAATTTCCAACTCGCGAACAATCGCAAAGTTATTAATGGTTAATTGCGCTAGCATGATCACCTTCCTGTACATAACAACAGACCTGTAATTTCATACAGTATAAACTGGTTTTATATACAGTAAACCCCCTGAGTCCCTGATTTTACGAAAAAATCAGAATAATTTTTTGGACCAGCCGAGTTTTGTGCTTAACGTGTTGAAATAGCTGTAATCTTTAGGGTGGATCAGGTTGAGATAATAATCGCTGCGCCGAATAATCACCTCTTCTCCCTGCTGAATCGGCAGGGCAATCTGGCTGTCGCAACTGATTTCAAGATCCGTACTCATGTGCGAAAAACGCAGGCAAATCGTGCTGCTGCTGTTAATAACCAATGGCCGCGCCGAGAGCGTATGCGGGAACATCGGCACCAGTGCAATGGCGTCCAGCGTCGGCGTCAGGATAGGTCCGCCGCCCGAAAGCGAGTAGGCCGTCGAGCCGGTTGGCGTCGAAATAATCAGCCCGTCCGAACGCTGCGAAAAGGCAAAACGATCGTCGATATACACTTCAAATTCAATCATGTGAGCGACTTTGCCCGGATGCAGCACCACCTCGTTGATGGCCGTGCTAATTCGACACTGTTTTTCGCCGCTGCGCACCAGCGCTTCCAGCAAAAATCGCTGTTCGCTGATATATTCACCCTTTAATACGTCGTCGAGCTGCTGCAAAGCATTATCGGGATCCAAATCGGTCAGGAATCCCAAATTACCGCGGTTAATGCCGATCACTTTAATGTCATAGCGCGCCAGCACGCGCGCCGCGCCCAGCATATTTCCGTCGCCGCCCACGACAACGGCGAGGTCGGCCAGCTTGCCGATTTCTGCCAGCGTGCCGGTCTGCGCGTCTTTCAGCCCCAGCTCCTCGGCGACCTGAGTATCGACTATGACCTGATGCCCTTTGGAAATCAGCCAGTGATAAAGCATTTCATGGGTAGCCAGAGCGGAAGGATGGCGGGGATGACCAACTATCCCAATACACTCAAAATTTTTATTCATTGCTTTGGTTATCCTCGAAACCGCATGTGTGACACCTGGAGTATGACCTGTAAATGAGATAACAGGCCTTGAATCCCCAGTTTTGATCCCCATAATAAGCCAACTAGCAAGATTAAAGCTAAAACGCGGAGATATTCATGAGTAGTAAAGAACATAAGACGCCTAACGAGCAAGCCTCGGATGAATTGAATCAGGAACAAGAGCTGCATGTGGAAGCGGAAACCGAGACGGCTGACGTCGTTGACCCGCGCGATGCACGTATTGCCGAGCTTGAAGCCCAATTAAAAGAAGTCCAGCAGCGCGAGCGTGACAGCCTGCTGCGTGCCAAGGCGGAAGTCGAGAACCTTCGTCGTCGCACCGAGCTGGATATCGAGAAAGCCCACAAGTTTGCCCTCGAAAAATTCGCTGGCGAGCTGCTGCCTGTCATCGACAATCTAGAGCGCGCTCTGGACCTGGCCGATAAATCCAACGGCGAACTGACCACGCTGATTGAAGGCGTTGACCTGACGCTGAAATCGCTGCTGAGCGCGGTAAACAAATTCGGTCTGGAAGTGGTAGGCGACGTTCACGTGCCTTTCAATCCGGAACTGCATCAGGCGATGACCCTGATGGAATCTGAAGAGCTGGCGCCAAACCACGTGATCATGGTGATGCAGAAAGGTTATACCCTGAATGGTCGCCTGTTGCGTCCAGCCATGGTTGCCGTTTCTAAAGCCAAAGCGTAATTTTCCCTTCCGGGAATTCAAAAGGCACCTGTCGGGTGCCTTTTTGCTATCTGCTTTTCAGCTTTCCGAAATGCTCAACCTGTTCGGAAACAAAATTATTCCGGCAGTTTTGGCATCCAGTCAATAGGCGATAATCCCTGCTCTTCGAGCAGCTGATTTGCCGTAGAAAAATGCTGACAACCCAGAAAACCGCGATGCGCCGACAGCGGAGAGGGGTGCGGCGCCTTCAACACGTGATGACGTGCGGTATCAATAATGCTGCCTTTCTTCTGCGCGTGCGATCCCCAAAGCATAAATACCACGCCTTCACGGTGCGCGTTGAGGTTTTCAATTACTTTATCGGTAAAGGTTTCCCAGCCCAGCTTGGCGTGAGAATGCGCCTTACCGGCTTCGACGGTTAATACGGTATTAAGCAATAGAACGCCCTGATCGGCCCAGCTTTGAAGGTAGCCGTGATTCGGCCGCACAAAACCTGGGATGTCGGTCGTCAACTCTTTATAGATGTTGACCAGCGAAGGCGGCGCAGGAATGCCCGGCCTGACCGAAAAAGAGAGTCCGTGAGCCTGATTCGGGCCGTGATAAGGGTCTTGTCCGAGAATAACGACTTTTACCTGCGAAAATTCCGTTGAACGAAAGGCGTTAAACACGTCTTCCTGCGGCGGGTAAATGGTTTTTCCCTCCGCGCGCTCGTTGGCGACGAATTTCAACGTATCGACAAAATAACTCTGCTGTTTTTCCTGACCAATAACATCATGCCAGGTGAGCGGGGCTGCCATAGGCGCTCTCCTTAAAGGTATAAAAATACTGCCTTGAGTAATGAGCGTAGCTTACCTTTTCAGGCTTGGCAGTGATACCGCTATGAGACGCGATCTTCAGATATTGCTCCGACAATTTTCAGGTATTGCTCAGGTTTCCCTCAGGTTAATTTCAGGAATAAATCATATCTCTATCATAGCGTTGCGAGGAGCAGTTATTTATCTTTGCTGGGTGTAGAGGATGTAGTGATATTCCATTGGTGTTAGCGCTCTTGTCGCGCGTCCCGATTATCATCCGGTGATCGGGATTCTTTTTTGTTAAAGCAGAAAACCTTGTTTGTTAAAACAAAAAACCCCGCCGCGGGGCAGGGTTTTCGTTAATCATCGGCGCAACAAAGAATCAGCTGGCTTCAGTATTGGGTTTACGGCGTTTGCCCACGTTTTTAGCATCACGATGGCGAACTTTAACCTTAACCTTGGACTTCTCGCTTTCCTGCTTTTGCTTCTCTTTACGCTTGGCCAGCACTTTCTTCGACGGCTTGCCGGTCGTTTTCGCGCTTGGTGCCTTGGTGGTCGGACGCAGCTCGTCGATCACGCGGGATTTCAGCGGTTGATCGAGGTAACGTTCGATTTTACCCAGCAACAGATGGTCATGCGCTTCAACCAGTGAAATCGCAGTACCTTTGCGACCCGCACGGCCCGTACGGCCAATTCGGTGCAGATAGGTGTCGGCAGTCAGCGGAATGTCGAAGTTGAACACGTGGCTGATGTCGTTGATATCCAAACCGCGCGCGGCGATATCGGTCGCGACCAGCACGTTTACGCGATCTTCAACCATGCGTTTAACGGCTTCGGTACGCTTGACCTGAACCATCTCGCCTTCAAGGTAGCAAGAGTTGATACCGGCTTCACGCAGCAGGGCGACCAGCTCGTGAACACGCTCGCGTTTACGTACGAAGACCACGGACTTGGTCACGTCTTCCTGCTTCAACAGATGGCACAGCAGCGCGGTTTTATGCTTCAAATCATCGGCGCGATAGTACCACTGCTGGATTTTCTTGCGCTCGCGACGAGAAGGATCGGCTTCAATCTCTACCGGCTCGGTCAGAATGCGTTCGGCAAACTCGCGAATCGCTTCGCCTTCGAGGGTGGCGGAGAACAGCAACGTCTGCTTGCGCCAGCGCGCTTCGGCGGAAATCGTTTCGATATCCTGCGCGAAGCCCATGTCGAGCATGCGGTCGGCTTCATCGAGGATCAGCGTTTCGATTGCGCGGCAGTCGAAGTTTTCTTCTTTAATATACTGAAGCAAACGGCCGGTGGTCGCGACAACGATATCCTGATTCTCGCTGAACACTTCGGCGTGGTTCATATAAGCCACACCGCCGGTGATAGTGGCGATGTCTAAATCAGTGTGCGCAGCCAGTTCGCGCGCCTGGTCTGCAACTTGCATCGCCAGTTCACGAGTTGGGGTCAAAATTAAAACGCGCGGTGGACCAGACTTTTTACGCGGAAAGTCCAGCAGGTGTTGCAGCGCTGGCAACAGAAATGCTGCGGTCTTGCCGGTGCCGGTAGGCGCCGAACCCAACACATCGCGTCCGTCCATCGCGGGCGGAATGGCCTCTGCCTGAATAGCAGTAGGGCGGCTATAGCCTTTATCGGTCAGTGCTTCGATCAGGCGTTCATCGAGTTCGAGTTCGGAAAAATTCGTTACAGTCATGGTCTACCTCTACTTGGGGCGCCGATTATAGACGTGTTGGCCGCGATCTTCACCTATTTAAGCGTAAAGGGTCGCTTTTACTCCGAATGGCTTTGTCTTATGCTTAGCGCATTATGCCATTAGCACCTTTAATCTCGGGTCAATATCACAGGAAAGCGTAGTGACAGAAGCTGTCGACAACAAGCCAATACGACGTAACGGGTTTACTTTTAAGCAATTTTTTGTGGCGCACGATCGCTGCGCCATGAAAGTTGGCACCGATGGCGTGCTGCTCGGCGCGTGGTCTCCGCTCCATCCGCAGATTTCGCGCATTCTGGATATTGGCACCGGCACCGGGCTGGTGGCATTAATGCTGGCGCAGCGTTCGCAACATTCTTCCGTTGCGATTAACGTCGATGCCGTCGAGCTGGAAATTTCAGCCGCGTCTCAGGCAGAAGAGAATTTTGCCGAATCGCCGTGGGCCAACAGGCTGAGCATTTTTTCGCAGGATATTAATGATTTCGCCGCGCGTGCGACCCATCGCTATGAGCTGATCGTCAGTAATCCGCCTTATTTTGAGTCGGCGGTAGCCTGTCGCGATGAGGCGCGAAACGCGGCGCGTTACACTGAAACCCTGAGCCATCAGGCTCTGCTCGACTGCGCGGGCAAATTATTGGCCGCCGACGGGCTATTTTGCGTGGTGTTACCCTACACGATAGGTTTGGCTTTCGAGCAAATGGCGCAGCAGCAGGGATGGAACACCCATTCTCGAATGGATATCCGCGACCGGCCTGAAAAGCCGTTAAATCGCATGCTGCTGGCGTTGGCTAAACATCCGGTTGAACCTGAATTTCAGACCTTGGCACTCCGCGAGCAGCTCAACGTTTACTCGGCGGAGTTCAAGGGATTAATTACTGATTTTTATGTGAATTACTGATTTTTGCTGATATCAGGGTTGCAGAATAGTGGGCTGAGGCTCGTCGAGCAGTGAAGGATAGTCGAGGGTAAAGTGCAATCCGCGACTTTCCTTTCTTGCCATCGCGCTGCGAACAATCAGCTCCGCGACCTGCACCAGATTTCTCAGCTCCAGCAGATTGTTCGAGATACGGAAATGGGCATAATATTCGTCGATTTCCAGCTGCAACGTATTGATGCGACGCAGCGCGCGCTCGAGGCGTTTGCTGGTGCGCACAATGCCAACGTAATCCCACATAAACAGCCGCAGCTCGTGCCAGTTGTGCTGGATAACCACTTTCTCGTCCGAATCATCGACCTTGCTTTCATCCCACGCGGGCAGGGCTTTCGGCATTTTGGTCAGCGGCAGGCGGGTAAGAATATCTTCCGCGGCAGACCAGCCATAAACCAGACACTCAAGCAGCGAGTTAGACGCCAGCCGATTCGCGCCGTGCAGCCCGGTATAGCTGACTTCGCCGATGGCATAAAGCCCGTCGAGATCGGTTCTGCCGTGCTGATCGACCATCACGCCGCCACAGGTATAATGTGCGGCAGGGACAATCGGGATCGGCTCGCGGGTTAAATCGATGCCCAGTGACATCAGTTTCTCATCAATCATCGGGAAATGGTGTTTGATAAACTCCGCCGGACGATGGCTGATATCCAGATACATGCAGTCCGCGCCAAGACGTTTCATCTCGTGGTCGATGGCGCGAGCCACCACGTCGCGCGGAGCCAGTTCGCCGCGCTCGTCGAAATCGGGCATAAAGCGCGTGCCGTCAGGACGTTTGAGATAGGCACCTTCTCCGCGCAGCGCTTCGGTCAGCAAAAAATTGCGCGCCTGCGGATGAAAGAGACAGGTCGGATGAAACTGATTGAATTCCAGATTGGCGACCCGACAGCCTGCGCGCCACGCCATGGCGATACCGTCGCCTGAAGCGACATCGGGGTTAGTTGTATATTGATAAACTTTGGCTGCGCCGCCTGTCGCCAGCACCACGGCCTTGGCGCGGAACGTTTCGACCTGTTCAATATCGCGATTCCAGACGTAAGCGCCCACCACGCGTTGCGTACCCGGCAGGCCCAGCTTGCTGGAGGTAATCAAATCGACCGCGTTAAATCGCTCTTTTACGCTAATATTGGGGTGAGACCTTGCTTTCCCTACCAGCGTGGTTTCTACTTCTTTACCTGTTGCATCAGCAGTATGCAGAATACGCCGATGGCTGTGGCCGCCTTCACGCGTAAGATGATAACGCTCTTCGGCGCTGTCGCCGGTTTCGGTATCAAACAGCACGCCCTGATTGATTAGCCACTGCACGCAATGTTTGGCATTGCTGGCAATGAATTCGACGGCCTCTTTGTCACATAGGCCCGCGCCGGCAATCAGCGTGTCATCAACGTGCGACCCAATGCTGTCAGTTTCATCGAACACGGCTGCAATGCCGCCTTGCGCATAGAAAGTAGAGCCTTCGTTAAGTGGCCCTTTGCTGAGAATGGTGACGTTACAGTGGTCTGCGAGGCGTAAAGCCAATGAAAGGCCCGCGGCGCCACTTCCAATTATCAATACATCGCTAACAAAGTCTGATGTGGGTTGCATAACGTATGATGTTTGCGGAAGAAGAGGGAAATTCATGTTAGCCTAACTGGATAGGCAAAAGCCACGAGCACAACCAACAGTTTAAAAACTTTGTGTTTTATGGAACTTAACATTCTGTTTAAACTCCAAGCAGTACTTGCTCAGGAAAATAATATGAAAGCTGGCAGTACGATTTATAGCGCGGAGATGGCTTTGGGGAGAGATTACCTCGAATGAGCGAGCAGTTAGCAGATCAGGTTCTGGTCGAGCGGGTCCAGAAGGGTGATCAGAAATCGTTCAATTTACTGGTTGTTCGTTACCAGCATAAAGTGGCGAGCCTTGTTTCCCGCTACGTTCCACAGGGCGATGTCCCTGATGTGGTTCAGGAATCCTTTATAAAGGCCTATCGGGCACTGGAATCTTTCCGTGGCGATAGCGCTTTCTACACTTGGCTGTATCGAATTGCCGTCAACACGGCCAAGAATTATCTCGTTGCGCAGGGTCGACGCCCTCCGTCCAGCGATGTCGACGCCAACGAAGCCGAAAACTTCGAAAATGGCGGCGCACTGAAAGAAATTTCGAACCCTGAGAACTTAATGTTGTCAGAGGAGTTGCGGCAGATTGTGTTTCGGACTATTGAAGCGCTTCCCGAGGACTTGCGAATGGCAATTACCCTCCGGGAGCTGGATGGCTTGAGCTACGAAGAGATAGCCGCCATCATGGATTGCCCGGTGGGCACGGTCAGATCCCGTATCTTCCGTGCTCGAGAAGCTATAGATAATAAGGTTCAACCGCTGATTCAGCGTTAGCGATAGCGGACACTTAAAGGGTACCTTGGCATGCAGAAAGAAAAGCTTTCGGCTCTGATGGATGGTGAAGCCCTTGATTCCGAACTGTTAAGTTCGCTTTCAAGTGACAAAAAGCTTCAGGAAAGTTGGCAGAGTTATCACTTGATCCGCGACTCCATGCGCGGAGACATGGGGACTGTTGTACATCTGGATATCGCAGACAGAGTCGCGGCTGCTTTGGCTAATGAACCTGCCAAACTTGTTCCGGGCGCGACTAAAGAGTCTCAACCGTTGCCGCAAACCTGGGAAAAAATGCCGTTCTGGCATAAAGTTCGCCCTTGGGCGAGCCAAATTACCCAAGTTGGCGTGGCAGCCTGTGTATCACTCGCCGTCATTGTGGGTGTGCAGCATTATGGTCAGTCCGATGTCACGGGCGCGTCTCCAGAAACGCCAGCGTTCAACACGCTGCCGATGATGGGCAAGGCGAGCCCTGTGAGTTTCGGCGTGCCAAATGAAGGCAGCACCGCGAGCGGTTCACAAAATATGCAGGATCAACGCAAACGCGTGAATGCTATTTTGCAGGACTATGAGTTACAGCGCAGATTGCACGCCGATCAGCTTCAGCTGGACTCAAGCACGCCGCAGCAGGCCGCTATTCAGGTCCCGGGTAACCAGTCTTTAGGAACGCAAACGCAGTAATGAAGCAAATTTGGTACGCTGTTTCCCTACTGACATGCAGTTTGCTCGCAACTCATACCGCCTCGGCCGAGCCTTCACCCGCTCCCGAGGCGTTATTGCAACAGATGAGCGCTGCTAGTCAATCATTGAACTATGAACTGTCCTTTATCGGCATCACGAAGCAGGGCATAGATTCCTATCGTTACCGTCACGCTAAAAAGCAGACGTCACAGTTTGGTGATTTACTGCTGATGGACGGCCCGCGCCGTGAAGTTGTCCAGCGCGGCAATGACATCAGCTATTTTGAAACCGGACTGCAACCCTTTACGCTAGCAGGCGATCACATTGTCGATTCGCTGCCCGAGCTAGTGTTCAGTGACATCACTAATCTGGCCAAATACTACGACTTTATCGCCGTAGGAAGAGCCCGTGCGGTCGATCGCAACTGTGAAGTGATCCGCGTGGTCTCTCGTGACGGCTCACGTTTCAGCTATATTGTCTGGATTGACGAGCAAGACAAACTGCCGCTGCGCGTTGATTTACTCGACAGAGACGGTGAAACCCTCGAACAGTTCCGCGTGATTTCAGTCACGGTCGATCCCGCCGTAGAAGAAGCGTTCAACGGCATCGAAAAAGCCAATTTACCGCCGGTATTGAGCATTCCAGATTCCAGCAAGGCGCAGTTTAGCTGGAGTCCAAAATGGTTACCCGACGGCATGAAAGAAGTGTCGCGCAGCAAGCGCCAGCTGCCTAATCTGCCGGTAAATATTGAATCTCGTTTGTATAGCGACGGCCTGTTCAGCTTCTCGATCAATGTAAACACCACGAATAATACGGCGTCTGCGGATCAAATCGTGCGTCAGGGTCGTAGAACCGTACAAACTGAAGTGCGCAACGGCAATGAGATAACCGTGGTGGGCGAGTTGCCACCTTCCACCGCGAAACGCATTTCAGATAGCATCGTTTTCGGGCAGTAAGCTCTTTTCTGGACAATAAAGGGTCTTCGGCGGACAATAGTCAGTCAGCAAATCAGGTTAAAGGGCAGGGTCACGACAATGATGAAAGAATGGGCTACGGTGATTTCGTGGCAAAACGGGGTTGCAGAGCTGCGTTGCGAAACGCAGGCGGGTTGCAGCAGCTGTCATTCGCGTTCAGGTTGTGGCTCGCGCGTACTTAACGAGCTTGGCCCGCAAACCGAGCATAAATTGCAGGTTCACAGTGCGGAGCAGCTTGAGCCCGGCCAAAAAGTCGAACTCGGTATTATGGAAGGCAGCCTGTTGCGATCGGCGCTGCTGGTTTACATGATCCCACTGTTTGGCGTAATTTTTGGCGGCGGCATGTTGCAGTGGTTATTGAAGGCCGATGTTTACGCGCTCATTGGCGCAGTAGCGGGCGGCGGAATCGGCTTTTTAGTCGCACGTTTTTTCGCTGCCAAGGTCGCCGATAAAGAAGCCTATCAGCCAGTGATTTTGCAGGTTGGCCTGCCACCCAACGCGTTTCGCTTCCAGTCCGAAATAGAATAATTTCACGTCCTGATAAATCTATAAGAAAAAGCGCCTGATGATTTAATCATCAGGCGCTTTTTTATGGCCTATGCTTATGGATTGTCAGCTATAAACTAGCTGCGAACCGGAATTCGATTCTGGATCATGTGCTCAATCAGCGCGATAAAAAGATCGGCACTGAACAGCGAAGTATAAGGCACGCAGAACAGCGCGCGACCGTGCCTGTCGAGCAATTTAATCATCTGGCTATTACTGCCGCCGCTGATAAATTGCACTTCTTCGATAGAAATATGGTGGCCATCATCGGAATCCAGCGATAGCGCCGAAAGTCGCAGTTTCCGTTCGTTCATCAGCAAGAAATTGCCGCGCAGAAAGTTCCTGATCTTGCTTTTGCTTTCAGTCAGATAGCTGAATCCTACCGATCCATCCTGCGCCAGCGTATTCAGCGCCTGCGGGCCACAAATCACTAACTGGGCATTTTTAATCACTTCAATCAGCCGATCGGCATGCGCAATATTTGGCGTAATTTTGTACCAGGGACGATCGGCGCTTTCGCGAAATGCCATGGTGTTTAAAATCTTGCGGGTATATTTCCCGGTGCGATAACGGTAAATGTCATCGATGGTCTCAAACGGAATAAACTTATTTTTGTTATCGGGTTTGGAAATCACCAGCACGCCATTTTCATACAGCTGAAATATCTGCCGAGGTTTGATGAATTGACGCAAAATAATAAGAATAATGCCCAGTGAGATACTGAAGATGGTCGACATCAGGATAACGTGCTGGCCGAAATAGGCCGATTTTCCCAATGTGAGCAAAAACACCAGCTGCACCGCGCCCGCTACCATCAAAAGAGTAGCCAGCACCATGGTGATCCACGAGTTTGCTTTTGCAAAACCATGCCGGCTAAGCAGCCGACCTTCATTGATCATGACATTAACCTTGTGACTGATTGACGAGAAATGTGCGAACCGCAAATGTGTTGATAGTTAAAGGTATCTAACGATTAAACAGGACGTGATAGAGCAAATTTATTTTTATAACAGTCAGTTAACGTTATAATCTTCGCTCGGTAAATGAGCATTTTCCTAAACTGCCTGAACCTTTCAGGACGTTCGGAGTCGCTCTTTCGCTAAGCTAATAATTCAAATTAATATTATTTTGTCGGTCCCTTTTTAGCGGTGCCTTGCCGCCTAAAGTTATCGCATCCTTTCGTGTAACCCGCATACAGTGTAAGATGCGCCCATATTTGTATGGGTCGTTTTGCTGTGTAACCCGACGCTGCGTCCATGAAAAAGCTTCAAGCGCTATCAATTAGAGAAAATCATCTATAAATGAAGAACATAAGAAACTTCTCCATTATTGCCCACATTGACCACGGTAAGTCGACACTCTCTGACCGTATTATCCAAATCTGCGGTGGATTGTCTGATCGTGAAATGGCTGCTCAGGTTCTGGATTCCATGGATCTCGAACGTGAGCGCGGCATTACCATCAAGGCTCAGAGCGTCACGCTGGATTACAAAGCGCTTGATGGCGAAACCTATCACCTCAATTTCATCGACACCCCCGGACACGTTGACTTCTCCTATGAAGTTTCCCGTTCGCTGGCCGCCTGCGAAGGCGCGCTGCTGGTGGTCGACGCCGGTCAGGGCGTAGAAGCCCAGACGCTGGCCAACTGCTACACCGCGATGGAAATGGATCTCGAGGTTGTACCGGTTCTGAACAAGATTGACCTGCCCGCCGCCGATCCCGATCGCGTGTCGCAGGAAATCGAAGACATTGTCGGCATCGATGCTACCGACGCCGTGCGCTGCTCCGCGAAAACCGGCGTGGGCGTGCCTGATATCCTCGAACGTCTGGTGCGTGACATTCCAGCACCGGAAGGCGACCCTGATGCGCCGCTGCAAGCTCTGATCATCGACTCCTGGTTCGATAACTATCTGGGCGTGGTCTCCTTGGTGCGTATTAAAAACGGCACCATGCGCAAGGGCGACAAAATCAAGGTAATGAGCACCGGTCAGGTGTACAACGCCGATCGCCTCGGGATTTTCACCCCGAAACGTGTCGATAAAGACGCGCTGCACTGCGGCGAAGTTGGCTGGTTGGTGTGTGCGATTAAAGACATCCTCGGCGCGCCGGTGGGCGATACGCTGACTCTGGCCCGTAATCCGGCCGACAAGGCGCTGCCAGGCTTCAAAAAAGTGAAGCCGCAGGTTTATGCGGGCCTGTTCCCGATAAGCTCCGACGATTACGAAAACTTCCGTGACGCGCTGGGCAAGCTGAGCCTCAACGACGCCTCGCTGTTTTATGAGCCAGAAAGTTCTACCGCGCTGGGCTTCGGCTTCCGCTGTGGCTTCCTGGGTCTGCTGCACATGGAAATCATTCAGGAACGTCTCGAGCGCGAGTACGACCTTGAGCTGATCACCACGGCACCCACGGTTGTGTATGAAGTTATTACCACCGCAGGCGAAACCGTCTACGTTGATAGCCCGTCCAAGCTGCCGGCGCTGAACAATATCGAAGAGCTGCGCGAGCCGATTGCCGAGTGTCACATGCTGATGCCTCAGGAATATCTGGGCAGCGTGATCACCCTGTGTATCGAGAAGCGCGGCGTGCAGACCAACATGGTTTACCACGGTAACCAGGTTGCGCTGACCTACGAAATTCCGATGGCAGAAGTGGTGCTCGACTTCTTTGACCGACTGAAGTCCACCTCGCGCGGCTATGCGTCACTCGATTACAATTTCAAACGATTCCAGACTTCTGACATGGTGCGTGTTGATGTTCTAATCAACAGCGAGCGCGTCGATGCTCTGGCATTGATCACTCACCGCGACAACTCACAGTATCGTGGTCGTGATCTGGTCGAGAAAATGAAAGAGCTGATCCCGCGTCAGCAATTTGATATCGCCATTCAGGCGGCTATCGGCAACCACGTGATTGCCCGTGCGACAGTGAAGCAGCTGCGTAAAAACGTCTTGGCCAAATGCTATGGCGGCGACGTGAGCCGTAAGAAGAAACTCTTGCAGAAACAGAAAGACGGCAAGAAACGCATGAAGCAGGTCGGTAACGTCGAGCTGCCACAGGAAGCATTCCTGGCGATTCTGCACGTAGGTAAAGACAAGTAGTCTTTGAATAAGTTTGTCGAGGAGTAGGAATGGCTAACATGTTTGCCCTGATTCTGGCGGTTGCCACGCTGGTTACAGGGATAATCTGGTGTCTTGATCGTTTTAAACTGGCGCCTGCGCGTCGGGAAAAAATCGCGCGTCTGAAAGTCGAAACGGCGGGTGCGGTTGACGAGCCTACTCTGAGCAAGGCTGCAAAACAGCCGGGCTGGGTAGAAACGTGTGCTTCCGTATTTCCGGTGCTGCTGGTGGTATTTGTGGTTCGTTCCTTTATTTACGAACCCTTCCAGATCCCATCAGGATCGATGATGCCAACGCTGCTTATCGGCGACTTTATTGTGGTCGAAAAATACGCTTACGGATTGAAAGATCCGATTACCCAGACCAAGCTTATCTCTACCGGTGAGCCGAAGCGTGGGGACGTGGTGGTATTTAAATATCCGCTTAATCCTCAGCTGGATTATATCAAGCGTCTGGTTGGCTTGCCGGGTGACCGTATTAGTTACGATCCGATGAGCAAAGAAGTGACGGTTCAACCCGCGTGTAATAATGGTCAGGCGTGCGATAAAGCGTTGGCAATTACTTATACCGCGAATGACGCCAGCCATTTCGTGCAGACATTTGGTCAGGCTTCAGGCAGTGAAGCCAGCAGCGGTTTCTTTGAAACGGATCCTTCGGCACCCGTGCCACAGGACGGCGTTCGTTTACTCGAACGTAAAGAAACGCTGGGCGACGTTACCCATAATATTCTCACCGTTCCCGGCGCGCGCGACCAGCTAGGGGCTTATTATCAGCAACCTGGTCAACCGCTGGGTACCTGGGTTGTGCCAGCCGGTCATTATTTCATGATGGGCGACAACCGCGATAACAGCGCCGACAGCCGTTATTGGGGCTTTGTGCCAGAGAAAGATCTGGTCGGCAGAGCTTCAGGTATCTGGATGAGCTTTGAGAAGCAAGAAGGTCAATGGCCAACGGGTATACGTTTAAGCCGTATTGGTGGAATTCATTAATAATGTTATGCCCGTCCGTTGCTGGACGGGCATATTATCCCAGCATTATCTTTCCACTCGTTGTAGAATATCCCTTCGAGCGATAAAAGTGGGTTACCCTAATAATAATAACGGGAACCACTGCAAACGAAACAGCTTTGGATCGGCTTTTGGCGAAGCA
Source organism: Rouxiella sp. T17 (assembly GCF_036663475.1). NCBI lineage: Bacteria > Pseudomonadati > Pseudomonadota > Gammaproteobacteria > Enterobacterales > Yersiniaceae > Rouxiella > Rouxiella sp. T17. The sequence continues at coordinate 61,382 of NZ_JAWUEA010000035.1, forward strand.
GGCCTGTTCCGTATGCTGAAGTTTTTGACGCATTCTTGATCTATTGGTAACTCATGAATCCCATCGTAATAAACAGGCTTCAGCGAAAGCTGGGCTACACTTTTCAACAGCAGGAGCTTTTATTGCAGGCACTGACTCACCGCAGCGCCAGCAGCAAGCACAATGAGCGATTAGAGTTTCTAGGCGACTCGATTCTCAGCTTTGTTATAGCAAATGCGCTGTACCATCGTTTTCCTCGTGTTGACGAGGGCGATATGAGCCGGATGCGTGCCACCCTGGTCCGCGGTAATACACTGGCTGAAATGGCGCGTGAATTCGACCTCGGCGAATGTTTGCGTTTAGGCCCCGGCGAATTGAAAAGTGGTGGTTTCCGCCGTGAGTCTATTCTCGCGGATACGGTGGAGGCACTCATTGGCGGCGTGTTCCTGGATAGCGATATTCAGACCGTCGAAAGACTGATCCTCGAATGGTACATGAGTCGTCTCGATGAAATCAGTCCCGGTGATAAGCAGAAAGACCCGAAAACCCGTTTACAGGAGTTTTTGCAAGGTCGTCATCTGCCGTTGCCTTCTTATCTGGTCGTGCAGGTTCGCGGTGAAGCGCACGATCAGGAGTTTACCATCCACTGCCAGGTCAGTGGCTTGAGTCAACCGGTTGTAGGAACCGGATCAAGCCGCCGTAAAGCCGAGCAGGCGGCAGCGGAACAAGCGCTGATACAGCTGGAGCTTGAATGAGCGAAGAAAAGAATTACTGTGGTTTTGTAGCAATCGTTGGCCGTCCAAACGTCGGTAAATCGACCTTGCTGAACGAGTTGCTGGGGCAGAAGATCTCCATCACCTCGCGCAAACCGCAAACCACCCGTCACCGGATCATGGGTATTCATACCGAAGGTCCATTCCAGGCTATCTACGTCGATACCCCTGGGCTTCACATTGAAGAAAAACGCGCGATTAACCGCCTGATGAACCGTGCTGCAAGCAGTTCAATCGGCGACGTCGAGCTGGTTATCTTCGTGGTTGAAGGCACCCACTGGACGCCGGATGACGAAATGGTTGTCAACAAGCTGCGTGACCTCAAAAGTCCGGTGCTGCTGGCCATCAACAAAATCGACAACGTGACTGACAAAGCCAAGCTGCTGCCACACTTGCAGTTCCTGAGCGAGCAGATGAACTTTGTTGATATCGTGCCGATCTCCGCCGAAAAAGGCACTAACGTCGACACAATCGCCTCGCTGGTGCGCAAGCGTCTGCCGGAAGCGGTTCACCACTTCCCGGAAGATTACATCACCGATCGCTCTCAGCGCTTTATGGCGTCAGAGATCATCCGTGAAAAGCTGATGCGTTTCCTGGGCGAAGAGCTGCCGTATTCCGTTACCGTTGAAATCGAGCGTTTCGTGACGAACGAGCGCGGCGGTTACGATATCAACGGTCTGATTCTGGTTGAACGTGAAGGCCAGAAGAAGATGGTTATCGGTAATAAAGGCTCGAAAATCAAGACTATCGGCATCGAGGCGCGCCACGACATGGAAAACATGTTCGAAGCGAAAGTACACCTTGAGCTGTGGGTTAAGGTTAAATCCGGTTGGGCAGACGACGAACGTGCGCTGCGCAGTCTGGGTTATGTAGACGACTTATAAGGTCCGCGCCGATGGAAGGCTGGCAACGCGCTTTTGTCTTGCATGGGCGGCCTTACAGTGAAACCAGCCTGATGCTGGACATGTTCACTGAAGGGCAAGGGCGGGTACGCATACTGGCAAAAGGTGCGCGTGGCCGCCGTTCAAATCTGAAAGGCTGTTTACAGCCTTTCACGCCTCTTCTCATTCGCTGGAGCGGGCGAGGCGAAGTCAAAACGTTGCGCAACGCCGAAGCTGTTTCACTGGCGCTGCCTCTTTCCGGCACCATGCTTTACAGCGGCCTTTACGTTAACGAGCTGGTATCCCGCGTGCTCGAACAAGAAGCCAACTACTCCGCACTTTTTTTCGATTACCTCCACTGTTTGCAAAATCTGGCTGCCGCCACGGTAACCCCTGAATACGCGCTGCGTCAGTTCGAGCTGGCTCTGCTGAATAATCTCGGCTATGGCGTAGATTTTCTGCATTGTGCAGGGAGCGGCGAAGAGGTCAGCGAAGACATGACCTATCGTTATCGTGAAGAAAAAGGCTTTATTGCCAGCCTTGTCATTGATAATTTGACCTTTACCGGCCGTGATTTGATGGCATTAGACAGCCGCGAATTTCCCGACGCCAACACGTTACGCGCCGCCAAACGATTCACTCGCATGGCCTTGAAACCCTATCTCGGCGGTAAGCCGTTGAAAAGCAGAGAGCTGTTTCGTCAATTCGTCATGAAAAAACCGACGCCGCCGACTGAAAATCCTGCCGACTGATTTTGTCTGCGCGCGCATTAGCGTGATAAACTGCCCCTTCTATTTACTTAATTCTTTACTTAATTGTTGCTGAATTCTGCTGCGTCGGAACCCGTTTGGGTCTCACAAATTAGGAGTGTTTCATGGCCGAGTTACTGTTGGGCGTCAATATTGACCACATCGCTACACTGAGAAACGCGCGCGGTACGGCGTATCCTGATCCTGTTCAGGCCGCGTTTGTTGCCGAGCAGGCCGGAGCCGACGGTATTACCGTTCACCTGCGCGAAGACCGTCGCCACATTACCGACCGCGACGTGCGTATCCTGCGTGAAACCATTCAAACGCGTATGAATCTCGAAATGGCAGTCACCGACGAAATGGTTGGCATTGCCTGCGACATCAAGCCGCATTTTTGCTGCTTAGTGCCTGAAAAGCGTGAAGAAGTCACTACCGAAGGCGGGTTGGACGTTGCCGGGCAAAAAGACAAAATGACCGTCGCGTGTGAACGTCTGTCACAGGCCGGTATTCTGGTGTCACTGTTTATCGACCCTGATATGCGCCAAATCGATGCGGCCGTCTCTGTGGGCGCGCCTTATATCGAAATCCACACGGGCGCCTATGCTGAAGCGCCGGAAGGCATTCATCGTGAGGCCGAGTTCCAGCGTATTAAACACGCGGCTACTTACGCGGCTTCAAAAGGGTTAAAAGTGAACGCCGGCCACGGCTTGACCTATAAAAACGTGCAGCCGATCGCCGCGCTGCCAGAGATGCACGAGTTGAACATCGGCCATTCGATCATTGGTCAGGCCGTGTTTGATGGCTTGGCTGGCGCGGTCAGCGAAATGAAAGCGCTGATGCGAGAAGCGCGTCGCTAATGGCTATCCTTGGTTTAGGCACTGATATCGTTGAGATTGTCCGCATTGAGGCGGTAGTTGAGCGCAGCGGTGACAGGCTGGCAAAGCGTATTTTAAGCGCCAACGAATGGCAGCTTTATCTCAACCATCAGCAGCCGGTGCGTTTTCTGGCTAAGCGATTTGCGGTGAAAGAAGCCGCTGCCAAGGCGCTTGGCACGGGTATTCGTAATGGTCTGGCGTTTGAACAGTTTGAAGTGGTCAATGATCCGCTCGGCAAGCCGAACCTGATTTTTCACGCCCGGGCGGCTGAAATGGCCGCCGAGTTTGGCGTAAAATCGGTACATGTGACCTTGGCGGATGAACGTCATTACGCCTGCGCTACGGTCATCATTGAAAACTAGAGGTTAAAACTTCAAGTTTAGAACGACACGCTGCCCACTAACGCTGCAAGGTGATGTTTTTCAGTCGCCTACAGCAGGGCAGTAAGATGTAAGGCCACATATTTGACCCACAGCTGCTCGCTACTTTCGCGGAGCTGTGGGTCAAAAATGACAGTATTGTCGATCGGGCATACTTCCTGACAGGTTGGGGCTTCGTAATGCCCAATACACTCCGTACAGCGCTCGCTGTCGATTTGATAAATACTTTCCCCCAGCGCAATCGCCTGATTCGGGCACTCCGGCTCGCACATATCGCAATTAATGCATTTTGAAGTAATCAGTAGCGCCATGGGTTTCTCAACACAAGAAAAGAGGGGCGGGCATTATAACAAGCCTTTTTCGCCCCACGCAGATACCTTATAGAAAGCTGATGTGGATCAAATTCAGCGAGTCTGAATATTGCTGACAACGTTTTTAATCAGCTTCCTTTTTTAACGGATTGCCTTTTAATTTCAAATACAGCTGACCCAATTTTAGCGAAGCGTAATTATTAATATGATTGTCATCCCTATAGACGGGTATACCATCGAATTCTTCTATACATCGGTTGCCAGTACATAATGCATCTCGTGGGTCTATAAAAATGAGGGTGGGATATTTGTTTTTTAACTGATTAAACAGGGTGGCAGACCAGTCGTTTTTTTCAGATTGTGAAATAGTCATATGACAGCTATCGGCAACATAGGGTCTTCTAAACTTGATATGCTGGCTAAAACAATTGTTAGCACCTTCCGTTACAGTGGGGATTTGTTTCATTATGACAGGCGTTGCACCCGACTTTATAATAATGTCGATAGCGTTGTTTAATGCTAAAGAGATTTGATTTCTTGACCACTCAATGGAATGAATCTCTTCTGCCTTATTTGTGGCAACTACCGTTTCATAACTATCCCATTTTTGGGCGATAATAACGTAATCAAATTTATCATGTTCTATTTTATTATAATACTTTGTGCTTTCTTCATGACACGACATATTAATGCTGCCGTAATTATCTGCTTTATGCCATTGGTAAAAGTTGGGAAGAGAAAGACAGGCGCCACGACTTTGAATAGTGATAGCCAGATGAGCATCTTTACCTAGAACATCAAAAAAATTCAGAAAATGTCCGGCATGAGAATCGCCTAGTAAAAACGCCCGTTTTTTAGACTGCGTTTCACCCATGATACACTTATTGATATCAGCATTGGGTGGAGCTTCGTAACAACGTCCGCTCAATTCTGCATTAGGCTCTTTTCCTGTGGTTACCACTAATGCATAGTGTTTGCCGAAACGCTCGGCGAACCCAGCCTCCTTTTTGACGAAATAGTTGAGTGACATTGAAATGCTAATCGGAATCAACACTAAATATAGTAACGATTTTATTAATCCCGTCTTCTTAACCCTAAAAGGTTTTTCGATAAAAATATAAGACAAATAGGCTGCAATGCCGGTAAGCATAAAACAGACTGCAAGATAAAGCGCGCCTTCCTTAATATTAAAATAATGGGCCGTGGCAAAGATTGGCCAGTGCCATAGGTACAGAGAGTAAGAAAGCGTGCCGACAAAGACTAATGCTGGACAAGAGAGGATCCGTGTCGTGATCCCTTTCCCTGAAGAGCCGACGATAATAAGCGTGACCACGGCCAATGAAACAATAACACTGTGGAAATCAGGATAACCATAAACGACTGTCGGACGGGTTGCGCAATAAAAAAGCGTGATCAATGATATCAGGCCGAGCAGCGACAGCAGGCGTTTATTGATATTGATTTTTTTATAGTCGAAAGCGACTAAACAACTGCCTGCCATTAGTTCAAAAATACGACAGCTTAGGAAGTAGTAACTTCTACCTGGATATTTTTCCCCAAGATATAAAGAAATACTCAGCGCCAGAAGAGTAAGCGAAAGCGTAAGGAATCCAATGAATTTTTTTGGTACATAGCGATGAATCAATAATAAACCAGGAGGCAGGAATAAATACCATTGCCATTCAATCGAAAGAGACCAAGTGTGCAGCAGCAGTAGACTCGTCGTGTCAGCGGCAGCATATTGCACCGCATTGCGGGCTAAATAGATGTTCGACATGAATGAGGCGGCATATTTGCTGCTGGTCATATAGGCAACGAAATCGTTGGGTAAGTAAAATACGACCGCGATTATAGCTGTGAAAACGAATACGCCAAGAAATGCAGGTTGCAGCCTCCAGAGGCGACGACGATAAAAATCGGCCACTGAAAAGGTCCCGTCGATAACTGAACTGTTAATGATTGAAGTAATTAAATATCCTGAAATAACAAAGAAAATGTCTACGCCGATAAACCCCGATGAAAAATAATTAAATCCCGCATGGAAAAGTAAAACAAATAAAACTGCGATTGCTCGCAGCCCATCAATATCGGAGCGATATTTCATTTTTGCGCCTTATTTAATAAATTTATAAATGCAAAATATTTATTTAAGACGCAGATTATATCAGGGCATATTTTTATCTTGATAAACGGAAGCCGACTTTTCCTTATTTATTTCTGATATTTTCCTGATAATTCCTTAATTCACCTGATGATTAACTGATTTTTTTAACGAGGGCTTCACTGTGCTTAATTCTTTCCGGCGCTTTTTCGGTATCTTGCTGAATAAGGGCCATGAAAAGAATGTCGGTAAGGGAAGACTGCGCGGTGCTGGCCGAAATAGCTGCGCCGCGGGTGACCGGCAATTCCGCTAGCGTATACAGGCAGTGATCGGCCTGCTGTTGCAGCGAATTGGGTGAAAAGCTGGTTAATGCCAGCGTTTTGGCTCCCGCCTTGCGCGCCACCTCGGCCGCCAGATTGATTTCTCGTCGCTCGCCGCTAAATGAAATAGCCAACAAGAGATCCTGTTCGCCGAACGCCTGTACTGTCGAAAGTAAGACGTGAGTGTCTGACTCGACAATCGCTGTAATTCCAATTTTCAGCAGCTTATAGGCAAAATCTCGGGCAACCAGCCCGGACGCGCCCATGCCGGTCAGCACGATTTTACGTGCGTGGGTCAGCATAAACAGCGCCTGCTGCAAACGCTGTTCGCTATTAACGTCAAGCGTTGCCCGCAGTGCCGCCTGCTTCTCGGCAATGAGCTTTTCGCCTACCGTTAACAGGCTGTCAGTGCTGAGTATTCGGTTGTGAACAGTAATCGCGGGGTCGTTTTGTGGCGTCGAAAGCGCCTCGCTCAATGCCAATTTCAGAGCCGGGAAGCCTTTATAACCCAGCTTTTGCGCAAATTTCACTACGCCGGACTGACTGACGCCCGCCAGTTCCGCCAACTTCTGCGAGCTTAAATGACGCGCCTGCTCGGGATGAGCCAGCAGGAAATCGGCCAGCTTTCGGTCATTTTCGGCCAGCTGTGGGTACATCTGGCGAATACGTATCATCGTGCTCATAATCCTGTTCCCTGTGGCAAGTTTCCTGTGGCTTTCTCTCTAAGCTAGCAAAAAAAACTCGCAATGCTGAATAATCTATTCAAATATGAGAAATAAACTTCGAATTAAATATTCACGAGGACCCCATGAACTTAGGCGCTTTGGTATCTGAAACCCGAAATCCTGACACCACTCATCTGGATGAAATGTCGACGCTGGAAATGGTCACCTGCTTTAATAATGAAGATGCCAAGGTGCCGCTGGCGATTAAGGCGGTATTGCCCGAGATTGCGCAGGCGGTGGACTTGGCGGCGGCCTCTTTTCGTGCCAATGGGCGGCTGATTTATTTGGGGGCGGGCACCAGTGGGCGTTTGGGCGTGCTTGACGCCTCTGAGTGTCCGCCAACTTTCGGCGTGCCGCACGGCATGGTAATTGGGCTAATTGCCGGCGGGGCCGGCGCGTTGTTGAAGGCGGTGGAGGGCGCGGAAGACAGCGCTGAGCTAGGAGAGGAAGATTTAAAAGCGTTAAATCTTACCGCCGACGATACCGTGGTCGGGCTGGCTGCCTCTGGCCGCACGCCTTATGTCATTGGCGCGCTGCGTTATGCGCGCGCGTTGGGATGCGCGACGGTGGCCATCTCCTGTAATCCGGCGTCGCCTATCGCCAATGAGGCGCAGGTCGCGATTTCGCCCGTCGTGGGCCCTGAAGCCTTAACCGGTTCGACGCGCTTGAAATCGGGCACAGCGCAAAAGTTGGTGCTCAACATGATTTCCACTGGCGCGATGGTAAAATTCGGCAAGGTTTACCAAAATTTGATGGTCGATGTGAAAGCGACCAACGTCAAGCTGGTCGATCGCGCCTGTCGAATTGTGATTGAAGCGACGGGAGCCGCGCGCGCCGATGCGGAATCTGCCTTGCAGCAGACCGCGTTTGAGGTCAAGCCCGCGATCCTGATGCTGCTGGCGCAGATCTCCGCCGATCAGGCCAAGGCGCGATTGATCCAGCATAATGGTTTTCTTCGCGCCGCGCTGATCGACTAAGCTACACTTTGTTTAATAACGATCTGTTAAGCTTTGAAAAGTCACTTTATCGTCAAAGCCGCCGCCGGCCTGAAATCTGTTATTGGCCGAGCGGATTGAAGATTCAATAAATAATGTTCGCTAAATTATGGGGTTAAACTATCCCGGGGGTAACGGATTGAGCGCGAAGACGGATCGACGGGTGGTGTTTTTTGACCTGGACGGCACCTTGCATCAGCAGGACATGTTCGGCACTTTTATGCGTTTTCTGCTGTGGAGAATGCCGCAAAACCTGCTGTTAGTGATCCCGCTGCTGCCTGTTATCGGGATTGGGCTGGCGTTGTGCGGGCGCGCCGAGCGCTGGCCGATGAGTCTGCTGCTCTGGTCCATCACTTTCGGGCATAGCGAGGCGCGATTAAAAGCGCTTGAGCTGAGCTTCGTTAATTGGTTCCGCCAAAAAGTGGTGGCTTTTCCGGTGGTACAAATGCGCCTGCGGGATTATCTCGAGCACGGCGACGCCGACGTTTGGCTGATCACGGGCTCCCCCGAAAACCTTGTCCAGCAGGTTTATAACGCCTCGCCGTTTCTTCCTCACGTCAAGCTGGTCGGCAGCCGAATTGCGCGTCGACGCGGTGGTTGGGTGTTGGCAATGCGCTGTCTCGGAGAAGAAAAAGTGTCTCAACTCGAACAACGCATCGGTTCGCCACTCAAGCTTTACAGCGGCTACAGCGACAGCAAGCAGGACAACCCACTGTTATTCTTCTGCGAGCACCGTTTTCGCGTTAGCAAGCAGGGCGAACTTCAACAGCTGGAATAAATGCTGCGCCTAGTAAAGCTGCTCCTGCAAAAGCTCGCCTCTCCTTTGTGAACTAAAACGGTAGCTATACTGTGTCTGCCGGTGCGGGCAGTGTATGATAGCCGCCGTTTTGGAGAGGGTGAGGTTTACGTGACTGAGCAACACAGCGATCAATACTGGATGCAGCATGCCATGGCGCTGGCGGTAAAGGCGCAGGATGCGGGTGAAGTGCCGGTAGGCGCAGTATTAGTGCTTGATAATAAAGTGATTGGCGAAGGTTGGAACCGTTCGATAGGTCATCATGATCCTACGGCGCACGCCGAAATTATGGCGCTGCGGCAGGGCGGTGTAGTGGTAAAAAATTATCGACTGCTGGATGCCGTGCTTTACGTCACGCTTGAACCCTGTGTAATGTGCGCGGGCGCGATGGTTCACAGCCGCATTCGCCGCCTGGTTTACGGCGCGGCCGATTTGAAAACGGGCGCGGCAGGTTCGCTGCTCGACGTGCTGCGTCATCCAGGAATGAATCACCAGATTGATATCTCTTCTGGCGTGCTGGCCGAGGCGTGTTCCAGCCAGCTAAGCGAATTTTTCAAAATGCGCCGAAGCCAGCAAAAAGCGCTACGCAAGGCACAGCGCGACGCCGCCAGCGATTTATCCTCCGAATAACGATCATCTTCAGATAACGAAACTCATCATCTGATTAGCGGACTTTTCATTAGATTAGCCAACGTTATCATCTGATTAGCGAACGTTATTCTCCGACCCGCGCGAGCAGCTTTTAACTGCCCGCGCCTGCCAACTCCTGAACATTGACTGCCGGATATCCCGCCGCCATCTGCGTCTGTAACAGGGCTGCGGCGGCTTTCTGTTTCTCTTTCTCCAGCAGGTAGCCGACGAGACTTATCTGGTATTTACGAATATTCTCGACGTAGTTAAACGCCTGCGTGCCGCGCGCGTAGCCGTAAGTCGTCTTACTGTAATAGCGTTTTTGATTGAGCATCGGCAGACGCTGTTTCACATCGACCCAGCTGTCAGGATTCCCTTTCTGCGCCGCCGTCATCGCGCGGGCGTCGAGCATGTGTCCGTAGCCCATATTATACGCCGCCAGCGCAAACCAGATTTTGTCGTCGTCGGCAATTGAAGTCGGCAAGGTATTGATTATCTTGTTTAAATACAGGGCGCCGCCGCGAATACTCTCTTCTGTATCGAGCCGATTAGCCACGCCAAGACCCTGCGCGGTCGCGCGAGTCAGCATCATCATGCCGCGCACACCGGTCGGCGAGGTGGCACTCGGATCCCAGTGGGATTCCTGATAGGAGATAGCCGCCAGCAGGCGCCAGTCTATTTTATCGGCATATTTTTCGAATAACGGCTGCAAACTATTGAGCTTGGCATCAATGCTATTAAGGAAGGCACGCGTATCGACAAAATCGAATTCTCCCACGTGGCCGAGATACTTCTCTTCCAGCCGCTCCAGCGTTCCGTCTTCTGAAATTTGGCTGTAAAAGTCGAGCATGGCCGCGTAAAGGCTATCGTCGTCCTCTTTCTTATTGAAATACCAGGTTACCGGCTCGTCTTCGGTTGCATCAAACGCAACCGCAAGACGTGGATAGACACGCTGTAACAAGGCCACGGTCACGGAATCGCCCAGCGTATATTTGAGTTTTCCCTGCGCTACCTGCTGCATCAGCTCGGCGGGCGAGTATCGGTGTGTGACGCCCCAATCGAGGTCGGGAAAGCTCTTTTTGGCTTCTTCCAGCGTAGTGATATGCGCCGCGCCAGCAGAAACCACCAGATTATTGCTGAGATCGGCAAAGGATTTTGGGCGCACCGAGCCTTGTCGATAAAGAACCTGCTGGGAGACGGTGTAGTACTCCGGGCCGGTACGAAACGACTTTAAACGCTCGGGATTATAGATAAGCCCCGAAGCCAGCATGTCGGCTTTATTACTTTTGAGATCGTTAAAAAGACTTTCGATGTCTTTATGTGGTGATAACACCAGCTTGACGCCAAGGTAATCGGCGAAGCGGCTGGCTAATTCATAATCAAATCCCCGGTCACCGGTATTGCCATTAAAATAGGTCTGCGAAGAGTCGAGCGTACTGACGCGCAATTCTCCACGGGAAAGTATGTTTTGCAGCTGGTCCCCGGACCCACGTTGCCATGGAATACTCGGCCAAAGCGCGAGTGCCAGAAGCAGGGTTATAAGGCCTACAACAAAATAGGTAATTTTTATGCGCTTCAAATAGTTATCTCTCTGCGGCGCTATTCTTTTAATAAGATAAAACAGTGCTAAAAAAGGGGTCTACATCCTGGTGCCGACGCATTTTGCTCAACAAAACGACAATCTGCAACTTTATTCCAAATAACCCCTGTAAACTGTGAGGTTAAAGGTATTATTAATATTCCCTGCGCAAACGGTTTCGTCGCGCTCGAGGATTCTCTATAATAGCCGGCGTTTTCCCCCTGTTGCGCCCAATGAAGCACCTACGGTCAGTTGCTTCGAAGACGAGAGATATTTGATTATGGAAATACTGCGTGGTTCGCCCGCTTTGTCGGCTTTTCGCATTAATAAACTGCTTTCCCGTTTTCAGGAAGCCAAGCTTCCGGTAGACGACGTCTACGCAGAATTCGTCCACTTCGCCGACGTCAGCGCTCCGCTGACTGCGGATGAACAAACCAAGTTACAACGCCTGCTCAAATATGGTCCTTCTCTCGCCGAACACGCTCCTGTTGGCCGTCTGATTCTGGTAACACCTCGCCCGGGCACGATTTCGCCGTGGTCTTCGAAAGCCACCGATATCGCGCATAACTGCGGTCTGGCGCAGGTACTGCGTCTCGAGCGCGGTCTGGCCTTCTATGTCCAGGCGCCACAACTGACCGAAGAACAGTGGCAGACGCTAGGCGCACTGCTGCACGATCGCATGATGGAAACCGTCTTCAGCGAACTGTCCGATGCCGAAAAACTGTTTGCCCAGCACGAGCCGGCACCTGTTCAGCACGTCGACCTGCTCGGCGAAGGCCGTGTGGCGCTAGAACAGGCCAACATCAAGCTGGGTCTGGCACTGGCCGAAGACGAAATCGACTATCTGGTTAATGCCTTTACCAATTTGGGCCGTAATCCGACCGACATCGAGCTGTACATGTTCGCGCAGGCTAACTCCGAACACTGCCGCCATAAAATCTTTAACGCCGACTGGGTTATCGATGGCGAAGTACAGCCAAAATCGCTGTTCAAAATGATCAAGAACACTTTTGAGCAAACGCCGGATCACGTACTGTCTGCCTACAAAGACAACGCGGCCGTCATGGAAGGCTCAAAAGTTGGCCGTTTCTACGCAAATGCGGAAACGGGCCTGTACGATTTTAATCAGGAAGACGCACACATCCTGATGAAGGTCGAAACGCACAACCATCCAACTGCGATTTCTCCGTGGCCGGGTGCCGCGACCGGTTCCGGTGGCGAAATCCGTGACGAAGGCGCAACCGGACGCGGCGCTAAACCGAAAGCGGGCCTGGTTGGCTTCTCGGTTTCCAACCTGCGTATTCCTGGTTTCGAGCAGCCTTGGGAAGAAGATTTCGGCAAGCCTGATCGCATCGTTACCGCGCTGGAAATCATGACCGACGGCCCTCTCGGCGGCGCGGCATTTAACAACGAATTCGGCCGTCCGGCACTTCTAGGCTACTTCCGTACCTATGAAGAGCAGGTCAACAGCCATAATGGCCCAGAACTGCGCGGCTATCATAAGCCAATTATGCTGGCGGGCGGTATTGGTAACATCCGTGCCGATCACGTTCAAAAGGGTGAAATCACCGTGGGCGCGAAACTGATCGTGCTGGGTGGCCCTGCCATGAACATCGGTTTGGGCGGCGGCGCAGCCTCTTCAATGGCTTCGGGTCAGTCTGATGCCGACCTCGATTTCGCCTCCGTACAGCGTGACAACCCAGAAATGGAACGTCGTTGTCAGGAAGTTATCGACCGCTGCTGGCAGCTGGGCGAAGCGAACCCGATTCTGTTTATCCACGACGTGGGCGCGGGCGGCTTGTCCAACGCCATGCCTGAGCTGGTAAGCGACGGCGAACGCGGTGGCCGCTTCCAGCTGCGCGATATTCTTAACGACGAACCGGGCATGAGCCCGCTCGAAGTCTGGTGTAACGAGTCGCAGGAACGTTACGTAATGGCCGTTGCGCCAGCCCAGCTGGAGCAGTTCGACGCTATCTGTAAACGCGAGCGCGCGCCTTACGCCGTTATCGGTGAAGCCACCGAAGAGATGCACCTGACGCTGGAAGACAGTCATTTCGACAACCAGCCAATCGACATGCCGCTCGACGTGCTACTCGGCAAAACGCCGAAAATGACTCGCGACGTGCAGACTCTGAAAGCTGCTGGCGATGCGCTTAATGGCGAAAACATTCAGATTGCCGAAGCGGTTAACCGTATTCTGCATCTGCCTGCCGTGGCCGAGAAAACCTTCCTTATTACCATCGGCGACCGTTCGGTAACCGGCATGGTCGCACGCGATCAGATGGTCGGTCCGTGGCAGATCCCTGTTGCTGACTGCGCGGTAACCACCGCCAGTCTCGACAGCTATCACGGCGAAGCGATGTCTCTGGGCGAACGTGCGCCAGTGGCATTGCTCGACTTCGCGGCTTCTGGTCGTCTGGCCGTGGGTGAAGCATTAACTAACATTGCGGCGACCGAAATCGGCAGCCTCAAACGCGTAAAACTCTCTGCAAACTGGATGTCCGCTGCGGGTCACCCGGGCGAAGATGCAGGCCTGTACGCGGCCGTTAAAGCCGTGGGCGAAGAGCTGTGTCCGGCGCTGGGTATCACTATTCCGGTCGGCAAAGACTCCATGTCAATGAAAACGCGTTGGCAGGAAGGCACCGAACAGCGCGAGATGACCTCTCCACTGTCGCTGGTTATCACGGCCTTTGCGCGTGTTGAAGATGTCCGCCACACCGTGACACCTGAGCTGCGCACTGACAAGGGTGACACCTCGCTGCTGCTGATTGACTTGGGCAACGGCCACAACGCGCTGGGTGCGACCGCACTGGCACAGGTTTATCGTCAACTGGGCGACAAACCTGCCGACGTGCGTAGCGCCGAGCAGCTGGCAGGCTTCTTCAACGCCATGCAAAAACTGGTCTCCGAGCAGAAACTGCTGGCCTACCACGACCGTTCAGACGGCGGCCTGCTGGTTACATTAGCTGAAATGGCCTTTGCCGGTCACTGCGGCATTACCGCCGACATTAAAGCGCTGGGCGATTCTGCACTGGCCGCGCTGTTTAATGAAGAGCTGGGCGCCGTGATTCAGGTCCGTAACGAGCAACGCGCCGAGGTAGAGCAAATTCTGGCACAGCACGGCTTGGGCGATTGCACCCACGTTCTGGGCAGCGTCGAGCAGGGCGATCGTTTCGTTATCACCTCTGGCGACAAGCCGGTGTTCAGCGAAAGCCGCAGCACGTTGCGTACCTGGTGGGCCGAAACCACCTGGCAGATGCAGCGTCTGCGCGACAACCCTGAGTGCGCCGATCAGGAGCACGAAGCCAAGAAAGACAATAATGACCCAGGTCTAAACGTCAATCTGACCTTCGCCCCACAAGAAGACGTAGCAGCGCCTTACATTGCGACCGGTGCGCGTCCGAAAGTTGCCGTACTGCGCGAGCAGGGCGTTAACTCCCACGTCGAAATGGCGGCCGCTTTCCATCGCGCCGGCTTCGATGCCGTAGACGTTCACATGAGCGACCTGCTGGCGGGCCGTCGTGACCTGCAAGAGTTCCATACGCTGGTGGCGTGTGGTGGCTTCTCTTATGGCGACGTGCTGGGCGCCGGTGAAGGCTGGGCCAAGTCTGTGCTGTTCAACGAGCGCGTACGTGACGAATTCGAAGAGTTCTTCCATCGTCCACAGACCTTGGCGCTCGGCGTATGTAACGGCTGTCAGATGATGTCTAACCTGAAAGAGCTGATTCCAGGTGCCGAGCATTGGCCGCGTTTCGTGCGCAACCTGTCCGATCGCTTTGAAGCGCGTTTCAGTCTGGTTGAAGTCACTGCCAGCCCGTCGCTGCTGCTTCAAGGCATGGCCGGTTCGCATATGCCAATCGCCGTGTCACATGGTGAAGGCCACGTTGAAGTGCGTGATGCCGTGCATTTGTCTCAGCTTGAGCACGCGAATCTGGTCGCACTGCGCTTTGTTGATAACAACGGTAAAGTTACCGAGAACTATCCGGCGAACCCGAACGGCTCTCCGAACGGTATCACCGCGGTAACTAACCTCTCTGGTCGCGTCACCGTGATGATGCCGCACCCAGAGCGCGTATTCCGTACCGTCAGCAACTCGTGGCACCCAGAAAACTGGGGCGAAGACAGCCCGTGGATGCGCATGTTCCGCAACGCGCGTAAACAGCTTGGTTAATTAGCTTTTACATAAGCCTTTACATTAGCGTTGACCACGCAAATCCTGAAAATCCACAGCGCCTTGGCCTGTGGATTTTTTTTGCCAAATTTCCGTCTGCGCCAGCTCAATGTGTTCGACCAGCATCTCTCGGCAGGTGTTGATCAGGTTTGCACGATGGCGACTCACGCCGTCGTAGGCGATATCCGGCGTGGTCGGAAACGTAGGGTAGTGAATGTCACCCCTAAAATGGGGCAGGCAATCGCGGTCAAAGTTTTGTTTAAGCTCGCGCGAGCTGGCAATGTTTCGGCCTTCATTATCGAGCACCGAATTACACTCCTGGTCCAACTGCTGGATATGGTGCAGCGTTTGCCTTACAGCCTGCTGCTTAACGTCAATCACTTCGCGATAGGGCGTTAAATTGGCTTGCGTCGGCTGGTTTCTCTCCATGACCTCTTTTTGAAACTCAAGATAGTTATTACTAAATGCCAAAATATCTTTATTTTCATTGAGCTGGCGCTGCGTGTCATCACAGAATTTTAGACAGTTTGAGGGCGAAATCGCCTTTAGCGTTACGCCGAGTTTTTGTTCGGCCAAGGTATTTAATTCGTTCATTTGCCCACAAACATCGTTCTCCTCTATTTGTGGCCTGATAACCTCGCTCAGTGAATTAAGGTCACCAATTACAGCTTTTATGCAGCTCCGCTGAACACGATACCTTTCACGACTTTTCTCCAGCGTTCGAAAAATGGGTTCATTGTCGGCGTATTGGCTTAGCGCCTGCTGGATAGTTCGCTGATAGCGGCCAAGTTTGTCGTGTATCAGGCTCGGCGCGTCCAGTGAGTGAGGCCGTTGGCGGCTGTTTCCTACCTTCATTAACTGCTCGCCGACATAGGAAACGGGCCCTGCCAGAATGCTGACCGCGCGATGAAACAAACACATTACGGTGAGCATATTTTGCTTTGAAATGATCATGCTGTTATTTCTCTGATGCCAAATGAGTGGCCGGATAGCGGCTAAAGTAGGCGTCAGGATGATTTTTTTATATTACTTTTCGCTCATTATTCGAGCGGGTAGATTCCACTCGAGCCTGCTCGCAAAACGACTGCAATAAGATGAAATCCCTAGCGGTGCGCACTAAATTTACTTGGCGATCAAGGCTGTGAGCCAGATCGCCGTTAGTTGTTCCTCTATCGCTTATGCTGGCGTCTGTCTGTTTTATTCGTTCTTTAACCGTTTGTTTTTAATACCTTGTGTTTCATGAATGGAACCCGCTATAACTCAAGAGGCTAAATCAAGCCCCAATTTCCTCTGCACAGGAGAGTCACGTGAAACGTTCTTCCCGCTCTGCACCAGGTTTATATCTGTTATCCGCCACGATTGCCGCCGCTGCCCTGACTTCTTTGCCGTCGATGGCCGCAGAAAGTCAGCTAGAACTCCAGCAGGTGCTGATCTTTAGTCGTCACAGTATTCGAGCGCCTTTAGCCAACTATAACAACGCATTAGGTAACGCCACGACGCGTACTTGGCCGACATGGAGCACGGAAGGCGGGCTGTTAACACCAAAAGGGGGAAAGGTTGAGGAGCACGTCGGGCACTATTATCGCCTGTGGTTAGCCAAAAATAATCTGCTGTCTGCCAAAGGTTGCCCGCAGCCGCAGGAGGTGTTTACCTACGCCAATAGCCTGCCGCGCACCATTGATACCGCGAAGCATTTCCTTGCCGGTGCGTTTCCAGGCTGCGAGCTGCCCGTGGTGAATCGCGTTGAGGTGGGCAAAATGGACCCTGTCTTTAACCCAATAATCACCGCGACCGTCGACGAAAAATTCTCGCAGGGCGCGATTGAATCGACAGATCAACAGGCCGGAAAAGGCGGCCTCGATGGCCTGAATCAGAGTCTGAAAGGTAATTACGCGCTGATTGAAAAGGTGATGGATTTTAAAAACTCTAAAACTTGTAAAGAGGATAAAGTCTGCGACCTGACCTCTCAGCCGTCGAAACTGGTACTGACGCAGGGCAAAGAACCCGGTATTTCAGGGCCGATGGCGCTGGGCACGGGCGTGAGCGATGCCTTTATGCTGCAATATTATGAAGGCCTGCCGATGAAAGACGTGGCGTGGGGCCAAATAAGTACGCCGGAACAGTGGAAGCAGGTTGAGTCGTTTAAGAATGCCGATCAGAAAGCGTTGTTTAGTTCGCGTGAAGTTGCGACCAATGCTGGCGGGCCGACGCTAAACTTTATGGCTGGCGTGCTGGATAAAGATCTCGCCAAAACCGAGGATCAGCAGGCGGCGCAGAAGGCGCGGGTAACCTTAATGGTGGGACATGATTCAAACATTGCCGCGTTTTTATCGGCATTGAAAATCAAGGATTTCACTCTGTCAGGCCAATACGAGCGTACGCCTATCGCTGGCGCAGTCGTTTTCCAGCGTTGGCATGATAAAAAGACCAACAAAGATTTGATGAAAATCGAGTACGTTTACCCGACGGCTGTACAAATTCGCAACAACAGCACGTATAGCTTAAAGAGTCCGATGAAAAGTACCGTGCTGCAAGCCGAGGGCTGTCCTATTGATAATAAAGGATTTTGCTCGGCTGAAACTTTTAACCAGCTGTTGCAGCAAAGTCTGAAAAGCTAAATTAAACAATTAAAATATTATTTGATTACATTTTAATAACAACACTGCCAGCAAGACGATCTACACTAGTTGGCAGTGTTACCCCAAAATAAAGATAGACTCTCTCTGATAGACCAGTTTGTTCTGCCCGCACTTGATGCGGGCCTTTTTTTGGCTATAAGCTTGTCAGCGATTCCAGATTTACTCTACGTTTCAATCGGATAGTCTTCGTTAATGTCACCCCATTCCGCCCAGGAACCGTCATAGATTCTCACCTCTTCAGCGCCTATCAGATGCAGTCCGAACAGCAGCGCGGTGGCCGTAACGCCAGAACCACAGCTGGCAATCGTCGGCTGCGTAACGTCGACGCCTAAACGCGAAAAGGTCTCTTTCAGCGCCTGTGGAGATTTGATTTTTCCGTCTTCAGTCAGCTCGGTAAAAGGCACGCTGAGGCTGCCCGGAATGTGTCCGCCGTGCAGACCCGCGCGCGGCTCCGGCTGTTCAGCGTGGAAACGTCCGAGTGAACGGGCGTCGATAATCTGCGTTTTACCGAGCGCCTCTTTAACCTGCTGCGCATTAACCACCACGTCTTGCTCGAGATGGGCATTAAAAGTTGAAGGCGGCAGCGTATTTTCGCCGCTTTCCGTCGGTTTCTGCTCTTTCAGCCAGGCATTCAGGCCGCCGTCAAGAATACGCACGTCAGAGGCGCCGAAGCGGGTCAGCATCCACCAGACGCGCGGCGCGCTGAATAAATCGCCTTCATCGTAAAGAATAATCGCGCTGTTATTACGGATGCCGCGTTCACTCATCGACTGGGCAAACGCCGCCGCGCTCGGCATCATATGAGGCAGGCCGGTGCTGCAATCGGAAATATCATCGACCTCGATATGGATCGCGCCCGGAATGTGCGCCTCAAGGTATTTGCCTTTAAAATCAATGGGCGGCGTAATGCCAGGCTTTGATTTGCGGCAGTCGATAATGACGAGACCGTCGGCATCAAGATGGGCCGCCAGCCAGTCGGTCGAAACGATAGATGAACTCATTATTTCCTGATCCTGTTGTCAATGACGATAAGTCAGCGTGTTTCAGCGAAGCTTTTGCAGGTCGGACGGGATCAAAGAATAGATCCACGCATCGCTAGGCTTTCCTTGTAAATAGAGGCGGTTACGATGTAAACCTTCATCGACTGCGCCGACTTTTTCGGCCACTCTACGGCTACGATGGTTCTTTTCCATCGCGACGATTTCGAGGCGGGTTAAACCCAGCTCGTTGAAAGCAAAGCGGGCGATGGCGTTAACGGCGGTCACGGCAAGCGAACGGCCAGTAAACTCGCTGCGGATCCAGTAACCGATATTAGCCGTTTTATATTCTGGAACAATACGATTTAACGCCACCGAGCCGATAATTTTTCCGCTCTGGCGATCGTACAGACAATAGCGATACTCTTGCCCGCGCTGGCGTTTGATAAAGGAATCAATCAGATAAGTGCGGCTATCTTCAAGGCTGTAGCCTGAACTGCACCAGCTTTCCCAGAGCGCAATCTCTTTATAGGAAGCTTGAATCGCTTCAAAATGCAGCGGCGCTTCCAGTTCAGTGGGAACACGAATTTCCAGATGGTCATCCTGATAGATCATGCGGCTCGTCATCGTTTTCATCCTCTTATAATCCGCTTCACTCGAAGATCTCTAACCAGAAAATAATGCAGACTCACACATTCTTCAAGAGATTATCAAATAGGCAATTAATAGTGTTAAGTGGCTTATGAATCAGTAAGTTCGATGAGCATCACCAACTTTAACTCGCGACTTCCGGCGGGAATAAAAGTTTGCTGGCGATAACGTATCGCCCCTTTCGATGGATGAACAAACCGCCGCTCGCCGCCTTCCCGCGCCAAAACTTCCTGTTGCGCCCACCACTGATTAAACACGCTACTTTGTTCGCGTAAATGTAGCACCTGCTGACGAATCTCGTCGGAATGTGCGTAATGGCTGGTTTCAGCACGAAATTCCGCCACGATGCGCTTGGCGCGGCCTTCCCAATCGACGAGCAAGCTCTGCGCCAGCGGATGCAAAAACATAAAATGCAGAAGGTTTGGTTGCGGATCGTTGTCCAGCCATCCCGCGAAAAGCTGCTCGGTTTGCGCGTTCCACGCCAGCATATTCCAGCTGCTGTCGAGCAGATAACCCGGACAATTTAGCTGATCAACGCTTTGAATCAGATGCTCGTCGGGAAGCCGTGGCTGAGCCGATTCATCAGGATTTTTAATCCCCGCCAGACTGAATAAATAGTCCCGCTCGGCGGGTTGCAGCCTGAGCGCCAGCGCAATACGGCTCAGCGTCGCGGCCGAAATCGACACCTCGCGCCCTTGCTCAATCCAGGTATACCAAGTGGTGCTGATACCACTGATTTGCGCCAGCTCTTCGCGTCGCAGACCTTGGGTTCGACGACGCGCGGACTGCGGCAGCCCGACCATTTCTGGCGTGACGCGTTCGCGATGAGCACGTAAAAAAGCCCCGAGCGCCTTGGGACCGGATAAGGGATCGATAGTCTGAGTCGTCGCTTTCATCGTGTTATATGCCTGCTAAAAGAGTGGCTCATTAATAATAAAGATAAGGCAGGGAGTCATTGATACTAGTATAAATCGTCATATTGTACCCGTATAAAAGCAGGGGTAGAGTGGCTGAACGTTGAGCGAATCATCATAAAAGGGAAGCATAATGAGCAATAAAATCAGCCACGCCGAAAGTGTTAGCCAGCAGTTCAGCCCGAATGCCAAAAATTATTTAACCAGCGCGGTTCATGCGCAGGGCGCTGACTTGGAGAAGCTGACAACGCTGCTGGCCGCACATCCAGACGCGCTGGTGGTCGATTTGGGTTGTGGAGCAGGGCACGCGAGTTTTGCGGCGGCGAAGAAGGTCAAAAAGGTTATTGCCTATGATTTATCGGCAGAAATGCTGGCGGTAGTCGCGCAGGCGGCCGTCGAGAAAGAGTTCGATAATATTGAAACGCAGCAGGGTTATGCCGAATCGCTGCCGTTTGCCGATGGCAGCGTTGATGTGGTGATCAGCCGTTATTCTGCTCATCATTGGCACGACGTGGGTCAGGCCTTGCGTGAAGTGCGCCGTATTTTGAAGCCGCATGGCAAGGTCATCATGATGGATGTCGCATCGCCGGGCCATCCGGTGCTGGACATTCATTTGCAGGTGGTCGAAAAGTTGCGCGACACTTCACACGTGAAAAATTACTCGCCGGGCGAATGGGCGCAAATGTTCAACGAGGCGGGTTTGCGTACCTCAGCGCTGAACAACGGCAAGCTGGCGTTGGAATTCAGTAGCTGGATTGCCAGACTCAACACGCCAGCTCATTTTGTGACGGCGATTCGCGAGCTGCAAAAAGTCTCGTCCGAGGAAGTGGTGCAATATTTTGCGATTCAGCAAGACGGTACTTTTCAGGCGGATACCGTATTTATTGAGGCAACGCGGTTCTAACGGCGGGTTGCTAAACGATGACTGATGATCGCTTGGCGGCCTGTTTAAAATGGCTTTCTATTAGATAGAAAGCGGGCCTAAACAGGCCCGCCTTTTTGAATATTAACCCGCTATCAGGCATCACTTTTTACCAAACAGCTTACCGCCAATCGTGACCACCAACAGCACCAGCGCACCGACGATAATGCCCGTAACCAAATCGGTCGCGCCTGTAATCAGCGAATTCACCCAGCCTTGATGACCTTCAGTGAACCCTTCGAGCAGGCTGTGCATAAACGGCAGACCGTGGCTAATAATGCTGCCACCCACCAAAAACATGGCGAACGTACCGACGACAGAGAGCGTTTTCATCAGCAGCGGCGCGGCGTTGACAATCATGCGACCAAATCCGCGCACCAGATTCATGACGCCGCTTTCGCCGGTCAGCTTGCTGAGATACAGGCCAGCATCGTCGATTTTAACGATGCCCGCGACCAGCCCGTAAACGCCGAGCGTCATGACGATCGCAATCGCGACCATCACCATCACTTGATCAATAAACGGCGCGCTGGAGACAGTACCCAATGAGATAACGATGATTTCAGCCGAAAGAATAAAGTCGGTGCGCACGGCGCCTTTAACCTTGTCCTTCTCCATTTTGGCCAAATCTTCAGGCGACTGGCTGGCGGCTTTCAGCTTGGCTTTTTCCTGCGCTTCGGCCTCTTTGTCGTGCGGAAGAAATTTATGCGCGACTTTTTCAAAGCCTTCATAACAAAGGTAGGCACCGCCAATCATTAACAGAGGGGTAATCGCCCAAGGTGCGAAGGCGCTAATCAGCAGGGCGAGCGGAACTAAAATCGCTTTGTTCAGCAAGGAACCCTTTGCCACGGCCCAGACAATCGGCAGCTCGCGGTCGGCTTTAACGCCTGAAACCTGCTGTGCATTGAGTGCCAAATCGTCACCCAGCACGCTGGCGGTCTTTTTGGCGGCCACTTTACTCATTGCCGCAACGTCATCAAGAATTGACGCGATATCATCAATCAAAGCCAAAAGGCTACTTCCTGCCATCACACTCTCCCTAGAGGATCTCTTTTAGATTATTTTTAAAATATAGAACGTTAAAAAGAATCATAACAGCGATTGCTATCGAGCGTCGATTTATGCGAATCTACTGAAAGCCCATTACGTTACTTATCTCAAATTTAATGAATCAGCTTTATTAAATTGGCGTCTTGCACCATTAGCGTGCTTTTTAATGACATTTTCCCCATTTTTGCCCATCGTTGAAATATTTGTTCGCATCCTCTCCTTATTTCTCCCATAAAGCTTAAATATCTTTACCTTCCTCCCTCACTCGTTTTCATTTAATGAACGATAATTAATTCAAGGAAAACATCCTGACCTATTAATCATCGACTATTACTGGCCTCGTCTTTTGTTTCTGCAAACTTCAAAGAATGCAGCCAACAAAAAATGCAGTCGACAAACAAGCCGGAAAAAACAGTCGATAACTGTATTGTTAAATGACAATGAAGGGGCATCCCATGAAACTTTTACCATTATTTGCAGCAGCAGTGATTACTACCGCGTCATTCTCGGCATTGGCCGCGACTGAAATCAATCAGTCTCAAGTTAATAGCAATAACTATCAATCACTCGGCGTCGTCGACGTGCGAGCAGACAACACCGCTGACATGAGTCTGAAGGCCCAGGTAAACCAGAAAGCCGCTGAAGAAGGCGCGACGCATTATCGTGTTATCGGCGTGAGCACCCCGGGCGATTCAAGCCTGCCGCGCGCCAGCGTTGAACTTTACCGTTAATCGCCTCCGGCATTAGCGTGTGAGGAGCAGCAAGCAGTAAGTCCATGAGTAAGCTATAGTTAATCTTCACTGCAAGAAAAAGCCGCCGAGTGTGGGGATACCCTCAAATAGAAGTGACGCCAGCGCTTCTGTCCCCTGTGTCTCACTCGGCGGCAAATCATTATTTTTCAATAAACATTGTTAACACATAACAACACGTTGCTTTCATTGAAAATATCTCCCTCTGCGAATTAAATTCCGTTATATTCCCTTAACTACTCGCCTCTCTTAATCTCATTTTTTGAATCACAATGACTTCACCTATTCTTATTTTTGTCGCTTAAGGATGACTTTTACCTTAAAGAACGAAAAGATGGCATGATGTAAAAAACTTAATTTCCGACATTCTGAAAATGACGTGACTAGAAATAATTAAGACCTTTCTCATTTTGAAAAACAGCGAAAAAGTTTTTGCAAAATAAGTGGGGTAATTAATTCTTAATTAAGAATTTTTCAGCGTGATGGGGGTCTACTTTTCCAGGGGGTTTTAACTATGCTGAATACCACACGACTCACTATCAATGCGACGAGAATGACAATTAACGCTACGCGTAAGTCCATCAAAAATCAGTTCTCTTATTTGCAGAACTTTATTTCCTCACCGCGCACCTTTGGTACGCTGGCACCGTCTTCGCCGTGGCTGTGTCAGGCGATGGTAAATCAGGTCAATTGGGCCAAGTCGTTAAAGATAGCTGAATTCGGCGCGGCAGATGGCGTGCTTACCCGGCGGATCCTCGGCAAAATGCGTGCCGACGCCCAGCTACAGGCTTTTGAAATCCAACCCAATTTTATTCACCAGCTTAATCTTATCGACGATCAGCGCATGCTGGTGATGGGACACTCCGCTGAGCATCTCGAAGGCGATTTCGACGCTATTTTCTGTTGTCTGCCGCTGCTTTCAATTCCGACGCGCATCAGTATGAAAATATTACAACGTGCGCAGCAGCGACTTAAGCAAAACGACGGCGAACTTATCCTCTTTCAATACAGTCGCCTATCGGAAAAAATGCTGTCACGCTATTTCAGCTGGAAGAAAATTCGAGTAGTAAAAAACTTTCCACCCGCGTTGGTATATGTATGTAAGCCCTTATAATATAAGGGTTATTAATGTAACATAAACTTTACATAACGTTTACAGGGATTGCCAATCTATTTTTTATCGGTATGATGCCACTCTGGTTTAAAGATGTTTCTGGCACATAAGGAAAGCGGTAATGACGCAACCCATTTTCATGATCGGCGCTCGTGGCGCAGGTAAAACAACGGTCGGCAAGGCTCTCGCAGAAGCGTTGGGCTATGAGTTTGTCGATACGGATATTTATTTGCTGCAAACATCTCAACTTAGCGTTGCAGAAATAGTCGCTCGTGAAGGGTGGTCAGGTTTCCGTCGTCGTGAAACGCTCGCTTTGCAAAATATCAGCGCCCCCAATACCGTGGTTGCAACCGGTGGCGGTGCGATTCTGGCTGAAGAAAATCGTCAATTCATGCGCGAGCAGGGGCAGGTCGTTTATCTGCGTTCACCGGCCAGCACGTTGGCGCATCGCCTTGAAGACGCGCCCCAGGAAGATCAACGGCCAACGCTGACCGGCAAGCCTATCAATGAAGAGATCTCGCAGGTGCTTAACGAACGCGAGGCGCTTTATCAGGAAGCCGCGCATTTTGTCCTCGACGGCACCCATCAGCCGTCAGTCATTGTTGAAGATATTCTCGATGCTCTTGCGCTGCAAATCGCCCGCTAGTTAACATTTTGTAAATCTTTTAGGAGGCTTCCGAGCCTCCAGACACCGGTAAATGTGTTGGCTTGTCTATACTTAACGAACACGCCCTATTTACAGGAGTTCTCTATGCCTAGCAAACCGCCGTATCCGCGTACCGCTCAAATCATTCCCGTCGAAAAAGGACAACCGGGCCACACTGAAACCTGGTATGAACTGCGTGCCGATCATCCAAAGCCCGATACGCTCATTAGTGAACATGAAACTCGTGAAGAAGCTGAAGATTCAAAACGTCGTTACGAAGACGAAGACGCCGACTAAATGCTGAGCACTGCCTTTTGTTAAGGCAGTGCATAATTAAGCATTCAGACAGGCATTCTTTTACATTAAGGCAGCTAACAACTCGCCCATCCCGTTTTACGCGCTATCAAATTCCCCCTCCTGAAGCCCAGCATTTCTATAAAAATTCCTCTGTGAACCGCCAGCGAAACGTTTCTCTGAAATTCAGAGCATCAGACTGCTTGTCGACCTTCCAGTAGTGTTTTTCACTGCCCAGCGACTTTTACTACAACGAAATTTCTCCCTAAAAGGGGGCAAGAGTCATAATTCGCTGCTTTTTTGACCCTATCAAAAAATAAACAACTTGACGCTGATCACTATCGGCATTAGTTTTTAAAACATCTTAACTAGGAACTCGGTTCCGCATAGTGGAACTCACGCCGTGACGACTTTAGAAAACGCTGCTGCCGTACTTAAGCTTTTCGCACAGAAGGGGATTAGACAGGGGCATCCCGGTCTCTCTTTTAGTGAGGTTGTCGAACAGTTGGGGTTGCCTAAAAGCACCGTTTCGCGTCTGTTGATGACGATGGAAACGCAGGGACTCCTTGAGCGTGACCCTGATTCAAAACTGTACAAGATTGGACATCTGCTGCTGGCGGTTTCCAGCCACTATCTTTCTACGCCGCTGGTTGATGCCTGTTCGCCTGCGATGGCGCAGCTGAGTCAGCAAACTCAGTGCACCGGCTATATTTCGATGCTTGAGGGCCGCGAGATTATGGTGATGCGCATGTTCCCGGGCCGCACCTATTTGCAGGTGGTGACGCCCGCGGGAAGTCTGCTGCCCGCCGCCGAAACGGCCATAGGAAGGGCGATTTTAGCAAGACATACCGACGAACAGGTAGTAGAAAGGTATCGCGACGGTTATCGGGTTAACTCGCCGAATTCTCCGCAAACGCTCGATGCGCTGCTGCTCTCTCTGGCCGCAATTCGTGAAAAAGGCTGGGCGTTTGCCAATAACGAAACCTTGCAGGGCATCAGCTCGCTGGCGACCTGCATTGCTAACAAACATCGCAACGAAACTGTGGGACTGTGTTTATCATTCCCATCGCCACACCAGGGCGACGCTTTGCCAACCGGCATTCGCGAAGGAATAGTCGCTGTCACACGACAGATGGCTGAAAAACTCGGTGACGATCGCTGGCTATAGACCGGTAACGCACTGAAAAATAATAAGCTTTACGTTATTAATTTATTTAAGTAAGAAATGAAAGTAAGAAATGAACGTTTCAATTGAACGATTTTAAATAAATTCTATTAAAAAATTTAAACACCTTTTAAAAACACCAGAGCGCTAAGGCAGAGGAACTCGTTTGTAAAAAGAGTCCATGCCAATAAGAAAACGCGCCAACATCAGGGAAACATTGCACTTTCGCCAACAGCAGGGGATTTTATGACAGGCAACACTGGCACGGACAGCAAGGTAGCCGACGGAAGTTATAATCCGTTAACAGAGTTAGGCACGCTGGCAGTAATGATTTTACTCTCGATTTTGGGCGCGATTATTGGCGTTCAGCTTATTACTACTCTCGGCGTCACGCCAAATACCTCAATTATCGGCGCACTGTTTGCCATGTTGCTGGCGCGCGTGCCGATGAAAGCCTTTCAACGTTATCGTTCTATTCACACCCAAAATCTCGCACAAACCGTTATTTCCTCCGCCACCTTTGGCGCGGCCAACAGCCTGCTGATGCCGATAGCCATTCCTTATGTTATGGGCCAGCCGCAGCTGATTTTGCCTATGTTTATTGGCGTGTCGGTCGCCATGCTGCTCGATGCCTATCTGCTGTACCGAATGTTTGACACCAAGGTGTTTCCAGCCAGTAACGCGTGGCCTCCGGGCGTGGCGGCGGCAGAAGCTATCAAAGCGGGCGACAAGGGCGGGCGTCAGGCGTGGTTGCTGGTGGTCGGCGTGGTCATTGGTCTCGGCGGCGCGATGCTTAAAATTCCGATGGCCGCGTTCGGCACGGCGTTTATCGGCAATATCTGGGCGCTCGGCATGTTTGGTATTGGCCTGTTGATTCGCGCTTATGCGCAACCGATTGCAGGTATAGATATCAATGCGCTGTATATTCCACATGGCATGATGGTCGGCGCGGGGCTGGTTTCACTGTTTCAGGTGATTCAGGTTATTCGCAGCAAAAATAATGACGCCAAGGCCGCGTTTACCCAGTCAGGTACAGAGGTTCGTAAGGCGTTGGGATTAGGCGCGTTCGGCTATGTTGCTATCGCCGCCGTGCTGGCTTTGGCGGGCGGCATTTATACCGAAATGTCGGTGACGATGCTGATAGGCTTTATTTTTTACGCCGCCTTTGCCGCCTTCTTCCATGAGCTGATTGTCGGCATTGCCGCGATGCACTCTGGCTGGTTTCCGGCCTTTGCCGTCGCGCTGATTACGCTTATCGTCGGCATTCTGATTGGCTTTCCGCCTGTCGCGCTGTGCATTCTCACCGGCTTTACCGCCGCCACCGGACCCGCTTTCGCCGACATGGGCTTTGATTTAAAGGCCGGTTTTATTCTGCGAGGTTACGGCAAAAATCTTGAGGCCGAACTGGCCGGACGCCGCATCCAGCTGTTTGCCGCCTTAATCGCCTTCCTTATTGCTATCCCCGTGGTCTGGTTTGCCCACATCGGCTACTTTGCCCAAGATTTAGTCCCGCCGGTGGCGCGCGTTTATGCCAAAACCATTCAGGCCGGCGCGCAGCCTGGCATCGCGCTCAGCCTGCTTATGTGGGCAATTCCGGGCGCGATTATTCAGCTGATCGGCGGACCAAAACGTCAGCTCGGCGTCTTGTTGGCCACCGGTTTACTGATCAACAGCGTGATGGCCGGTTATGCCGTGGTGCTCGGCATTGTGCTGCGTATTCTGATCATACGTATCTGGGGTGAAAAAGGCCGCACGCCGATGGAAATTCTCGCCGCCGGGTTTATCGCCGGTGACGCGCTGTACAGCTTCTTCAACTCGATATTCAGCAGTAAAGGTAAGTAGTTCTCAAAACAACAGAAGTACTGCGTCAACACCAGGGCCTACAAGAGCTGCATTGACAGCTCTGTTATTAAACAACACGACTCTTAAAGAGAGTCGGATTGAGGCGGTTGTTTTGCTGTCGCGCCGTTGGGCGTCAACCGCCTCGTCTCAGAGGAAATGCCATGAGCTTGCTACAGACTTTGACCGTCTTCGAGTTGATCGACAACGCCCACGTCAGCGGACAGGACGTCGTCGATTTATTTGAAGATTATCCATGCGTTACCGCTACCACGCACCGCGTAAGCGGCGCAAAGGGCGCGACGGATTTCGTTCACATTACGATTCCGGGCAGTGCCGGTAAAACTCACGGCGGCGACGCGCCAACGCTCGGCATTATTGGTCGACTCGGCGGCATTGGCGCGCGACCAACCCGCATTGGCGTAGTTTCCGACGCGGACGGCGCGATTGCCGCCATCAGCAGCGCGTTGAAGCTGGCCGACATGCAGCGCAAGGGTGACGTGCTGGCAGGCGACGTGATTATTACCACCCATATTTGCCCGAACGCGCCGACCCGCCCGCACGATCCGGTTGATTTCATGGACTCGCCTATCGACGACGTCACCATGAATGCCAACGAAGTGGTCGACGGCGTTGACGCTATCCTCTCGATCGATACCACCAAAGGCAATCGCATCATCAACCATAAAGGATATGCGCTGTCGCCGACGGTAAAAGAGGGCTACATTCTTCGCGTCTCCGAAGACCTGCTGCGCATTATGGAGATGACCAGCGGCCGTCCGGCGGTGACCTTCCCGATTACCACGCAGGACATCACGCCTTACGGCAACGGCGTGCATCATCTCAACAGTATTCTTCAGCCTTCTACCGCGACCACCGTGCCGGTTGTTGGCGTGGCGATCACCGCCGAGTCTGTGGTGCCGGGCTGCGGCACGGGCGCGAGCCATGAAACGGACATCGCGCTGACGGTGAAATTTGCCGTTGAAGTGGCGAAAGAGTTCGGTCGTGGCACCTGCCAGTTCTACGATGCCGAAGAATATCAGCTGCTGTTGTCACTGTATGGCAGCCTGAGTCACCTGCAACGCCGAGATTAAATCTATATCCAGATCAAAACATGCCGACATTAAAACCATGCCGACATTAAAAACATGCCGATATCTTTTGCGACGTTGACCATCGGTCAGGCACCGCGCACCGACATTATGCCGCTGCTCGACCAACACCTGCCGCGCGACCGCGTTATTCATGCGGGCCTGCTCGACGGATTGACGCACGAGCAAATCGACGCCCGTTTTGCGCCCGAGCCGCAAGAAGACGTGCTGGTGTCGCGGCTACTCGACGGCACGCAGGTTAGACTGGCCTCGACGCGCGTCGAGCAGGCGTTGCAGCAAAAGATTAATGAGCTTGAAGGCCTGGGTTGCAGCACTATCTTGCTGTTATGTACCGGCGTGTTTCATCATCTGAAAGCCGAAAAAGCGCTGCTGCTGGAGCCGGATCGCATCATTCCGCCGCTGATTGCCGGGCTGGTCGGTTCGCATCAAATCGGCATCGTGGTGCCGGTGGTTGAACAAATCGCCCATCAGGGCAGCAAGTGGAACGGATTGGCCAAAGCGCCATGTTATGCCATCGCCAGCCCGTATCAGGCCGATGAGCCGACACTTGTTGCCGCCGCGCTGTCGCTGAAAGAGCAGGGTGCACAGCTGGTATTGCTCGATTGTATCGGATATCGACAAAGTCACGCCGATATAATCCAGCAACATCTCAATGTTCCAGTAATGCTCTCAAATTCGCTGGTGGTTAAGCTTGCTGCCGACTTGCTTATGTGATGCGTTTCGCAGCCTCTGTCGAGAGCGGCAATAGCGTAATAATAATCAGTGACAGCGGCTAGCTTCTGACTCTAAGATGGAGTTTCTGAACACTGAATATTTCTCGCGAAGGACCCATTTTATGTTGAAAAATAATGAGTATTTTGAAGGCAAGGTTAAGTCGATTGGTTTTGACAGCGACAGTCTCGGCTCACTGAGCGTAGGCGTAATGGTGAAGGGTGAATACACCTTTGGGACCGCCAAGCCGGAAGAGATGACCGTTGTCAGCGGAACACTGACCGTGCTGCTGCCGGGTTCCGAAGGCTGGCAAACCTTCACGGCGGGTGAGACGTTTTACGTGCCGGGTAACAGCGAGTTTAATCTTCAGGTGCCTGAATCCAGCTCCTATTTATGTAAATACCTGTCTAAATAATTTTAGGTTCAGGTAAATGGGTTGCACGCCTTCTTCGCGTGCAACCTTGCTTCTTTCGGTCGTTAATCTTCTTTCAACCGTTAATCTTCTTTAAATAAGTCGTCTTGCTTAACGCTGCGCTTCGCCGCCCAACGCTTCAATCAGATTTTTGATCAACGCCGCCAGTTCACCCGTCATCAGAATGAAATCTGCATCAAAGCGCGCCGCGAAATCTTCGCGATCGATATCATCGTTCTGTTCACGAATAATATCGGCGAATTTCAGGCGCTTGATGCTGCCGTCGTCGGCCAATACCACCTGAATACGCTCCTGCCAGTCGACCGCCAGCTTGGTCACCAGCTTGCCACTTTCGATGTGATTGGCAATCTCGTCGCTGACCAGCGCCTGTTTCTTGCAACGAATCACGCCGCCTTCTTCCAGAATTGCTTTCAGCTCGGCCTCGTCCTGCAAGGCAAAACCAGCAGGCGTTTCGCCGGAGCGCACCCATTCGGTCAGCGTCAGCTCGATAGGATTTTCCATCGTCAGCGGCACTACCGGCAGCGAACCCAGGCTTTTACGCAGCAGCGCCAGCATGTCTTCGGCCTTTTTGGCACTTCCGGCGTCAACGATAATTAAACCATTAACGGTGTCCAGCCACATGAAGGTCTGGCTGAAACGGCTGAAGGCGCGCGGCATCAGCGTGTGCAGCACTTCGTCTTTCAGCGAATCTTTCTCGGTTTTTTTCAGTTTGCGGTGCTGTTCGCCTTCAATCTGATCAATCTTGGCATTCAGCTCCTGCTTCACCACGGAAGAGGGCAGAATTTTAGCCTCTGTGCGCGCGCAAATCAGAATTTGGCCGTTACTCACGTGAGTCAGTGCGTCGCCGCCTTGCGAACCCATCGGCGAAACCCAACCGGTTTTCGACATATCCTGACTGCTGCAAGGGGTGAAGGTGAAGGCGCTGAGCTGTTTTTCCATCTCGTCGGTAGACAGTGAGATTTCACGGCTTAAGCGATAAACCAACAAATTTTTAAACCATAACATGATGTTATCCCTGTCTCGTCACGCTCGCGGCGTGTACATAAATGGTAAGCAGGGCGGCATGATACCCAATTGAGCGGCTCCAGTCCTTAAGAAAAGTGCGCTTGTGCAGGACGAGCCTTTTCGGAGCGCTGCACCCCGCAAGCCGCGAATATTGTTATAGACTTAACAGATAAAAATAACCGGCAATGGAGAAAGCTTGTGCGTATTGGAATCGATCTCGGTGGTACTAAAATAGAAGTGATCGCCCTTTCTGAAGAGGGTCACGAACTGTTTCGCAAGCGCGTAGACACGCCGCGCAATGATTATCAGCGCACCTTAAAAGCGATTGAAGGACTTATTCACGATGCCGAACAGCATACGGCGCATCGCGGCAGTATTGGTCTGGGGATCCCGGGCACGCTTTCGCCTTTCACCGGCAAAGT
The DNA here is from genome assembly GCF_036663475.1 of Rouxiella sp. T17. NCBI lineage: Bacteria > Pseudomonadati > Pseudomonadota > Gammaproteobacteria > Enterobacterales > Yersiniaceae > Rouxiella > Rouxiella sp. T17. The sequence continues at coordinate 93,290 of NZ_JAWUEA010000035.1, forward strand.
AAAAAATGCCAATTCAGTGTGGTTAAACGGCCAGAAGCTGGATGAAGACCTGTCATTGCTGCTTAATCGCGAGGTAAGAATTGCCAATGACGCCAACTGTTTAGCCGTTTCCGAGGCGACTGACGGCGCGGGCGAAGGCAAAAAAGCGGTCTTCGCGGTGATTATCGGTACCGGCTGCGGCTCGGGCATTGCCTTGCACGGCGAAGCGCACGCGGGTGGAAACGGCATCGCGGGCGAATGGGGCCATAATCCGCTGCCGTGGATGGACGAAGACGAAATTCGTTTCCAGCAGGAAGTGCCGTGCTACTGCGGCAAAGCGGGCTGCATCGAATCTTTTGTCTCAGGCACCGGCTTTGCCGAAGACTATTTTCGCCTGTCGGGTCAGCGGCTAAAAGGCTCGGAAATCATGGAATTAGTTGAGCAGGACGATCCGGTGGCAGAGCTGGCGTTGGGCCGTTATGAGCGCCGTTTGGCAAAAGCGTTGGCTAGCGTCATTAACATTCTCGACCCCGACGTCATCGTGCTTGGCGGCGGCATGAGCAATGTCGATCGTCTTTATAAAACGCTGCCGTTGCTGATTAAACAGTGGGTGTTTGGCGGCGAATGTGAAACGCCGATTCTGAAAGCCAAACACGGCGATTCGAGCGGCGTGCGCGGTGCAGCGTGGCTGTGGCCTGCGGAGCGCAATTCCCTATAAACATAAGTCATCTTTAAACTTAAGACATCTTTAAACGTCAGCCATCAAAAAAGGCCTGCCCAATGCAATAAGCATAGCGGCAGGCCTTTGTTATTTAAAGGTTTAAAGATTGACTGTTACTCCCCCGAGAGCATCGCGTCCGGCGCGGCGGCATTGCGCTGGGCCTTGGTCGCGCCGAAATAGAGATAGGCGACCAGCATAAACACCAGGAAAATACCGGCGATTTCAAGATTGAACCACACCATCGCAATCAGGCACACCACGGCGAGAAACAGCGCGATAGCTGGCACCACCGGATAACCCGGCGCGCGGAAGCTGCGGACCAAATCGGGCGCGGTTTTACGCAGTCGGAACAGGCTCAGCATGCTCATGATATACATCACAATAGCGCCAAATACCGCCATGGTAATCATCGCGGCGGTCAGCGACATACCTTGCAGGTTGATCACGCCGTCACTGAAAATTGCAGCAATGCCAATCAGGCCGCCGAGAATAATGGCGCGGTGCGGAGTCTGAAAACGCGACAGTTTTGCCAGTCCGGCAGGCAGATAACCCGCGCGAGCCAGCGCAAAAAACTGACGCGAATAGCCAAGGATAATGCCGTGGAAACTGGCGACCAGCCCGAACAGCCCAATCCACACCAGCATGTGCATCCAGCTCGAATGCTCACCGACCACCATTTTCATCGCCTGCGGCAGCGGATCGTTGATGTTCGCCAGCTTGCTCCAGTCGCCCGCGCCACCCGCCATGATCATCACGCCAATCGCCAGCACCACGAGGGTTAAAATCCCGCTGACATAGGCTTTTGGAATCGTGCGTTTCGGGTCCTTGGCCTCTTCGGCGGCCATGGCCGCGCCTTCGATAGCGAGGAAAAACCAGATAGCAAACGGAATAGCAGCGAAAATTCCCGACACGGCGCTCATGCCGAAATGATTGCCGCCGGACCAGCCGTTAAGCACGAAATTGCTGACGCTAAAGCCCGGCGCGACCACGCCCATAAACACCAGCAGCTCAAGCACCGCCAGCACGGTAACCACCAGTTCGAACAGCGCCGCCAGTTTTACGCCCAGAATATTCAGCCCCATAAACAGAATGTAGGCCCCGAGCGCGGCGACTTTCGGATTCAAATGCGGAAACTGCACGTTTAAATAGGCGCCGATCGCCAACGCGATAGCGGGCGGGGCGAAGACAAATTCAATTAACGTTGCCATGCCGGCAATCAGGCCGCCGGTTTCGCCAAACGCGCGACGGCTGTAGGCGAAAGGACCGCCAGCGTGCGGAATAGCCGTGGTTAATTCAGTAAAGCTAAAGATAAAACAGGTGTACATGGTAGCGACCAGCAGCGTGGTCGCCAAAAAGCCGAGTGTACCGGCCACGCCCCAGCCATAGCTCCAGCCAAAATATTCGCCAGAGATGACCAGACCGACGGCGATGGCCCACAAATGCACCGTGCCCAGCGTCGGTTTAAGCTGTGTTGTCATAATGCTCTCCTGAAGATAGATGAACAGCACGCCTGCCAAATCCGGCGGCGGAAATCAGTACATTTTGCTCAGCACTTTTTCCAGGCTCTCGACCAGAATCAGGCTGTGTTCGGCGGTAAAGACCAGCGGCGGACGGATCTTCAGAATGTTGGCGTGTGGGCCCGATGCGCCAATCAGCACGCCTTCTTCACGCAGCGCATTGACCACGGCCAGCGCGGTGGCGGAATCCGGTTCGCCTTCGGGCGTGGTGAAATCAACACTGACAAACAGACCCGCGCCGCGCACGCTGCCAATCGCCGGAAAACGGGTCGCCAGCTCGCTGATACCGTCGAGAATCGCCTTGCCAGCACGACCTACGCTCGGGATCAGATTTTCCTGTTCGATCACTTCCAGCACCGCCAGACCCACGGCGGAAGAGACGGTATTGCCACCGAAGGTGTTGAAATAGCTCGATTCACTGCCGAAACGCTCGAGGATGTGCGGCTTGATAGTGATTGCCGCCATCGGATGACCGTTGCCCATCGGCTTGCCGAGGCTGACGATATCCGGCAGCACGCCGTGACGCTGGAAGCCCCACATGTGCTCGCCCGAACGGCCATAGCCCGGCTGAACTTCGTCGGCGATATAGAGCGCGCCCGCCTTGTGAATTTCATCGATCGCCTCTTTCAGGAAGCCGGCCGGATCAAAGAAGCCGCCGTCACTGGTGAAGAAGGTGTCAATCATCAGCGCGGCCGGTTTGATGCCGTGACGGCGCATGTCGGCCAGCGCGGCGCGTACGTCGGCGGCGAATTTCTTGCCGACTTCAGCCGGGTTGGCGGGATTATGAATCGGCGCAGGGATCACGCGGGCGTCGCCGTTAACTTTTACGTAAGGACCCATCGAGGCGGAAAGTCCCGCGATCGCCTTGGTCATGCCGTGATAGCTAAATTCGGTGACGATCACGCCCGTGCCGCCGGTAAAGTCTTCGGCGATGCGCAGCGCCAAATCGTTGGCTTCGCTACCGGTACAGGTAAACATCACCTGACTCAGCTCCGGTGGCATGGTTGAGACCAGTTTTTCGGCAAAATTAAGTACGTTATCATGCAGATAGCGGGTATGAGTGTTGAGCGTAGATGCCTGACGAATCAGCGCCTCGAGCACGTGAGGGTGACAGTGGCCGACGGACGGCACGTTGTTGTACACGTCGAGATAGCGTTTACCGTCGGCATCGAACACCCACACACCTTCGCCGCGCACCAAATGTACCGGGTTTTTATAAAACAGCTGGTAGGCAGGGCCGAGTAAACGGCGACGGCGTTCGATCATTTCCAGCGCGGCAGGGGAGACGTCTGAGCTGGAGGCGGCATCAAAAGCATTGGTTTTCAACATGATAAATTATCTCCTGACGGGATACGGCTAATTTTTTCCGGCTGACCCAGTCGACCGGCGAGTGAAGTTGTCTCGATAATGCACCGCCCGTGACCACAAAACTTGACCGCAGCGCCCTCACTCCCGTACGCCAGAGTCAACTTGGCGTCTGCCCATTCGTTTTAATGTTTTGAAGTCAACAATTGGCGCTCTCGGGTCAAGCGCAGAAATCGCGCCGCTTTCATTCTGGTAGCACGACCTCACATTGACTTGCCCGGAGTGAATCCTGATGAATGCAAAACAGTCTGATACGCTGGACAACGCCAGCCTGCACCAGCTCGCTGAACAGGCGCTGCAAACTTACCCTGAAGCCTTGCAGGGAGAGCTTTCCCTGATTTGCCGTTCCGAAAATGCCACTTTTATGGTGCGACTGGCCGACGGCAATCGTTTAGCCCTGCGGGTGCATCGCGACGATTATCATCAGCGCCATGAAATCGAAAGCGAGCTGGCGTGGCTCGACGGCCTGCGCGACGCGGGAATTCAGGTGCCCGACGCGCTGGTCGCCCGCAATGGCGAAAGAGTGCAAACGCTGATACTTGATCAACACACTCAGCGCCACGTGGTGTTGTTTAAATGGATTGAAGGCGAGATGCCGACGACGGAGGTGGATCCTCGCGCTTTTGCGCAGTTAGGCGAGGTTACGGCGCGGCTGCATCTACACAGCCAGCGCTGGCAGAAGCCTGCCGGTTTTCAGCGTATTGTGTGGGATCACCAAACGATGGTCGGCCCGCACGGACACTGGGGACGTTGGCAGGACGCGCCCGGCCTGCGGATAGAAGAGAGGCCGCTGGTGGAGCAAACGTTAGATCGCGTGAGCCGCGTGCTGGAAAAATTCGGCAAAGAGGCCAGCCGCTACGGGCTGATCCACGCCGATTTACGCCTGACCAACCTGCTGCTGCATAAAGGTGAAACCCGAGTTATCGATTTCGACGACTGCGGCATGGGCTGGTATATGCACGACGCGGCGGCGGCGATCAGTTTTGTCGAGCATCATCCGCGCGCGCAGGAGTGGGTCGATCACTGGCTGGTGGGCTATCAGCGGGTATTGCCGCTCAGCGAAGCCGATTTGGCAGTGATCCCGACGATGATCATTCAACGTCGCATTCAGCTGTTAGCGTGGGTCGGATCTCACGCCACCACTGAAATGGCGATAAGCCTCGGCGATCGCTGGGTGGCTGACAGCCTAAAATTGTGTGAAGCTTATCTCGCCACGCAAGAATGCGCGTTAGCGGTGAGCTGAGTACGTTTTTTCGTGTTCGGTTGCACGGTTAGCGTGCAGCCGAATGTTTCCCTCGTTATCTCCATATATGCTGTAAATCCTGCCTAATCTCTTGCCTGGTCTAGACCAGAGCCTCATCTTTGTCTGATGAATAACGGAGTGAAACCTGATTTTTTCATGATTTTTTTCTGATATTGACTCTGCTGGTATGGAACTTGCAAAGCTTCACTAAGCGCAACGTGGAGGAGTGAACCATGCAGACTGAGTTATTACGGCAAACCATGCTGACGGGCCCGAGCGAGGCCGAAATGAATAATAATCGCGGCGTATTGGCGGCGGCGGCCAGTGGACTCAGTGATTTTATAATTACCAAGGGCGCGGATGTCGATCGCGTATTGGGGATTTGCCATATTGATCCGGAATTGCTGCAACGGCCTACGCTGAGTCTTGGGCTAACCAATTACTGTCAGGTGCTGGAAGAGGCGGCGCGACAATCGGGATGTGATAACTTCGGTTTGCATTACGGCAAGCAGTTCAAACCGCAGTCATTAGGCCTGATTGGTTACATTGGTCTCTGTTCGTCAACCGCCGAAACCGCGCTGAAAAATGTGGTTAATGCCTTTCCTTATCATCAACATAATACGCTGACGCGGCTGGTGGATAAGGGCGAATATTACCGTTTTGACTATCAGGTGCGTCACGGCAATATTCTGTGCAAAAGGCAGGACGCCGAGCTGACGCTAGGCATGATCCTGAATTTGTTACGCCACGGCTTAGGCAAAAACTGGGCGCCGCGCGAGGTGCATTTTGAGCATCCTCGTCCCGAACAGTGGCACGAGCACTGCAAAGCCTTTGATGCGCCGGTCTATTTTGATCAACCGTTTAACTCGTTGATCATTGCCAAACGGGATCTGCTGCGATCGATGCCCGAGCAGGATCAAACTTTACTGCTGGTGATGCAGGATGCGATCCGTCGTTTAAATGCCGATAACCTGTCGCCGCAGTCGGTGGTCGATCGCGCGCGATCTCAGGTTCGGCAAAGTTTGACGCTGGGCGAGCCGGTACTGGAAGAGGTGGCCGATAAGCTCTCAATGTCCGCCAGCTCTTTACAACGTCGACTGCGCGAGCAAAATTTGACCTTCACCACGCTGGTCGACAAGGTGCGCTGCGAGCTGGCGACCCATTATTTGCAACAGCAGCAGCTGCCTATTTCCGAAATGGCGCTGTTAATGGGCTATTCCGAAGTCAGCGCTTTTTCTCGCGCGTTTCGCCGCTGGTTTGGCGTCAGTCCACGCCAATGGCGGCAGGCAAGGCAGCACTAATTTAAAAAAATCTTAATTTATCGACGCTGCTATAGCCGTACATTTAGACGAGTCATCAGAGAGGTTGAACAGGGTGTAAACCGGGGGGTTGTCTGCTCGTATTGTTATCGTGCTCGTGCTAATGTGGAAAAATTGTAATTTAGCGCGTTTATAAGCCGATGATTAATAAAACCATTAACCCTCTCTTAAGCTTCTCAATTAACGAAGAGAGCCATTTTGAAGAAACTATTTATCAACAGCGCGCGAATGTTGATGTAAAGCCCGAATATCATCTTACATTCGGCGTTGATGGCCGTTTTATTCGTCATGCTTTCTTAACTATTCAGTCGGTAATAAATAACAGCCAGGATAATTGCCTACACTTTCATATTATCACGGCTGAAAACATGCACGGTTATGCGGATGAAATTACGGCGCTGCTCGCCGATACCTGTCACGTAATCCACGTTTTAACGCTGACCGATTCGCTATTCAGTACATTACCCGCGACCCCGCTATTTTCCCATGCTATTTATTATCGTTTACTGGCGCCGTATTTTTTACGTCAGCATGCGCAGATCCTTTACCTCGATGCGGATATTATCTGCCTGAATCCTTTTGTCGATTTATTCGACACGGCTCGTCAGTTAAATAAGATAGCCAGCGTGGTCACGGACAACGAAAGTGTTACTGAATCTTTAGCTGCAAAGATAGGATTAAAAAATAACCATTACTTCAATTCTGGCATGCTGCTTATCGACACCCGACAATGGCGTGAAAATCAGATTAGCGAACAGGTCATCACGTTATTACTCGAAAGAGGGCATGAATTCCGCTATATGGATCAGGACGCGCTGAACATCGTGCTGGAAGGAAACGTCGCTTTTGTGCAAACCCGCTACAATAGATTGATGATGCTGGACCACAAATCGGCTGATTATCTGTTACTGCCTGAAAAAGAAACCGTTTTTCTGCATTATGCGGGCTCGGACAAGCCTTGGCAGCAGTGGAATACGCAGGCCGCGACGCGTTTTTATCGCGAGTTATACCAGCAGTCACCGTGGTCTGCGCAGCCTTATGAATTGCCCGGCACTGACCAGCAGGCCAAGAAAATGTATAAATTATGTTTTAGGCAGCGTGCCTTTTTTAAAGGTATCCATTGGTACCTTCGCTATTATTTTTTGCGTTACTGTAAGAAAGGAAGCTAAAAATTGATTACTGAATCCAGGAAAAACGTCTTCGCTTATAACCTGAGTTTTTTGGCGCTGATCTTTGCCGTCTCAACGGACCTGTTTCTTCGCGGTTATCCGGGGAAACTGTTCTATCTGGCAAGTTATGTCGCCATATTCTATACCGTCGTCTATTTCTATCAGAATCGTCGGTCGCTCAAACTCGATAAACCGGCGCTGTGCTTCTTTATTACGCTGCTGCTTGTCGGGATAAGCCGATTAGTATGGAGTGCCTATTTCAAGCAGACACATTACGACGATATTCGTAGCAACTATGCGTTGGGCGGCAAACGATTCGTGATTGCTGCTTTTTTACTGTTCTATTTTTATCAGTTCCGTACTTTATTGCTGCGAAACATACTCAAGCTTGGCGTCGGCATTCTGTTTGTCGGCCTGATAATATCGGTCTGGTACGGGCATATTACCCCCGAGCCACTGACTCACCGGGCGCAGTGGACCTCCGATGCCGCCACCACGGGAGCTTATCTGGTAGTAGTGTATTCAATGCTGACGATTATTGTCGTTCGCGCCTGTTTTAAGGACAGCGGCGTTTCGATTCTGCTGTTCTCATTAGTCTTTATGCTCACCATGGTGATGTTATTAATGACGGCAACGCGCTCGGCAATATTACTGACGCCGATTATGTATGTCGTGTTCTTCATCTATTATTACCGCAGTGTAAGCGTGAAGGTTCAGCTGGTGCTGGCGTTAATTATCATTCTTGGTGCAGCGTCCGTGGGTTACTTTACCTGGAATCGCCTGTCGGAAATTGGCAGCGAAATTGCCGAATACGGCACGCATAACGACACCTCGATTGGGGCCAGATTCTCCATGTGGGGCGCAGGCGCTCACAGCATCACGTCAAACCTGATTGGGCAAAGCGTCGACAGCCGTTATGAAAGTGCGGTGAACTATATTGATCACTCCGAAAGAGCAAATCCGGTTGCCAAATTCAATGTGGCTTATCATCTGCACAATGATTTAATGGATACCTTCTCCCTTCAGGGTATTTTCGGCTTTATTTCTTTAGCGCTGTTCTTTGTGATGGGCTTTTATTTTTCGCTGTATAAAAGCGCGTTGCAGAATTACGGCACGCTGTTTATTTTGCTGCCGTTGTTTATTCTCGGACTGGCGGATACCGTATTAATACAAAGTAATACCGTGCTGATGGTTATTATGGCGTTGGCGCTATCTTTCCCAGTAATGAATAAACCGCGCGCCTAATTCACTGTTAAAGAAACGGCCACGTGATTATCGCGTGGCCGTTTTCATTTATTACCCTTCGACTTTAAATCTATTATCCAGCCGACTAATTCCCAATCCGTTGACCTTCCTGACTTTTATCTGCACCGGAATTCGGTCTTTCATTGCCTCGACGTGGCTGATGACGCCAATCGTCTTGCCGCTGGCGTTGAGGCTGTCGAGCGCATCCAGCGCGGTGTCCAGCGTGTCGGCGTCAAGCGTGCCAAAACCTTCGTCGAGGAACAGCGAATCGATACGGGTTTTGTCGCTGACTAAATCGGACAGCGCCAAGGCCAGCGCCAGACTGACCAGAAAACTTTCGCCGCCCGACAGCGTGCGGGTGTCGCGTACGGCGTCGGCCTGCCAGGTATCGACCACTTCAAGCTCGAGGGCGTCGCTGGTTTTGCGTTGCAGGAAATAGCGCCCATGCAGCTTATCCATCTGTTTATTCGCCAGATAAACCAGATGCTCCAGCGTCAGTCCCTGAGCAAAACGACGGAACTTGGCGCCGTCGCTCGAGCCGACGATATGATTGAGATAGCTCCAATCGTCGTGCTGCTCTTGCGATTGAGTAATCTGCGCAAACAGCGCCTGCTGTCCGCTTTGACGCTGTTTATCGCTCTCCAGCTGGCTGCGTAATTCGCCCTGACGCAGCTGCAACGCGCGCAGCTGCTCAGCGAGCGTCGTAAGCTCCGCTGTCAGCGTAGCGATGGCGGTATGCTGTTCGTCGATCCCGTCCGGGCGGTTTTGAAGATGTTGCACCAGCTGTTCGGCGGATTGCAGCAACAGCGCCTTGCTGCGGGTTTGCTGCTGCTGAAGGTTTTCTTTCAGCTGTTGCAGCTGAAGGCGTTGATTGTCATCGATCAGCGCCGCGATCACTGCCTGTTCGTCAGTGAATTCACTGTCGGCAAGTGCTTGTAACCACTGATTTTTGGCCTGCTCGAGCTGCGTTTCGCCTTGCTGCTTTGACTGATTCAAACTGACTAGCTGGCCCGCGAGCTGGTCGAGCTGCTGCTGAACCGACTGTAACGCCTGTGCCGCCTGCTCGCGCTGTTGCTCGGCGCGCTGCTGTTGCTGGCGCAGCTGCTCGCGAACCGCAGTAATCTGCTGGTCGCCAAACAATTCCGCGCGCTGGGTGCGAAGCTGGGTAAAAAGTGTATGGTTTGCAGCCAGCTGCTGCTCGAGCGCCGCGTTCTCAAGCAGGCCGTTGGCCAGACTTTTTTCCAGCGTTTCACGGCGTTCGTCGAGCAAAATAGTTTGCTGTTGCACCTGCTGCTGCGACTGCTGCGCGGCGTACAGCGCCTCTTTGGCGCGTTGCACGGCAAGCGCGGCGGCGTGATGCTGGGCAACAATCTGCTGAGTTTGCTGCTCTTGCCGATCGCTGTCGTGCAGCCAATGTTGCAGCGTGTCGGCCTGTTGCAGGGAGACGTCTGGCGAGAGCGCGGGGCGGGCCGTTTGCCACTGTTCGAGATAATCAGCCTGCTGTTTGCCGTCTTGCTCAATGGCCTGTTGCAGTCGCTGCTGCTGCTCCTTCAAGGCTTCGGTGCGGGTGCGCAACTCGGTGCCGGTGGTTTGCAGCGCCTCCGTTTGCTCCTTCAGTTTATCGCGCCGTTGCTGAGTGGCAGAAACGCTAACGGCTTGATATTCCTCAATAGAAGGATGCGTCGTCGAGCCGCAGAGCGGGCAGGCATAGCCGGTTTGCAGCCGCGCGCGCTCGGCTTCGAGGCTGACAATATGCTGCTCCTGCGCCAGAATTTTTTCGACATCGGTCAGCTGCTGTTTCTGCTGCTTGTACTGTTCGCGCGCGGCGTTGAGGCGCGTTTCACACTCGGCCAGCTCGCTCTGTCGGGTAATAAATTCCTGCTGCTGGCGGGCAAGGCGCTGGTTAACCTGCTGATAAAGCGGCAATAAAGTGGCAAGTTTTAAACGGGCAGGGCGTAATTCGACTAAATTAGCCAGCTGCTGGCGCTGCATTGCGATGGGAGATTCTGTCTCTAGCGCGCTTTGCTGACGCGTTTGCGCGTCGAGCGCGGCCAACAGCGCTTTTTCCTGCGTCTTGAAAACCGACGTTTTTTCGCTGAGCGCCGCGTGCTCGGCGGTCAGCTGGTGGAAATTCTGCTCAAGCTGTTGATGCTGCTGCTGGCGTTTGGTTTGATCCTGCCGATCGGCGTTGAGCTTTTCCTGCAAGCTCGAGATCCGATGGTCCAGCGGCAGGATCTGCTCTTCAATCAGTTTTTCCTGCTGCTGCCGTACATCGCCTTGATTTTTCTGCGTTTGCAGGGCGCTTTCTAACGCCTGCGCCAGCGGAGTCAGGGTGTTTTGCAACTGCTGCTGGTGAGCATTCAGCTGGCTGATGTGGGCATGAAGCGCCTCCAGCGCCTGCTGCTGACGCGTTCTTTCATTCAACAAAGGGCGCAGTTTTTCGGCGGGTTCGGCACGCGCCAGCTGTTGCAGCTGCGGCAAAGCCTGCTGCGCCTGCTGCTCGGCGGCGTCGAGTTGCTGCTGATATTGCGCATGTTTTTGCTGTTCGCCGTGCCACTGCTGCAACCAGTTCAACCCGCGTTGCTGCTGCGCCGACTGGGCAAGCTGGCTTTTCTCCTGCTCCACAAGCTGGACGAGTTCCTGCTCCAACCGCTGGCGCTGCTCGTCGCTCAGCAGTTCGATGCCCGCCGCGCGCTGGTGCAGCTGGTCGAGATCGACCCTTGCCTGCTTGTGCCGCTCGAAAACCTGCGCCGACAGGCGGCCATAAATCTCCGTGCCCGTCAGCTCTTCGAGCAAATCGGCGCGTTCGTTAGGTTTGGCATTAAGGAAGGCGGCAAACTGACCCTGCGACAGCATCATCGATTTGGTAAAACGGCCAAAATCCAGCCCCGTCAGCTCGGCGATGGCGGGCAGTTTGTCGCGCACCTTGTCAGCCAGAATCTTGCCATCGGCGATTTGTGCCAGCTCGACTTTGGGCGCCTGTAAATTGCCGGTCGGCGAATTGCCCGCGCGACGCTGGCTCCAGAAGGCGCGATAGCCGACACCTTTGACCTCAAATTCCACCTCGGCCAGCGATTCGGAGGTGTGACGAGTCATCAGCTCGTTTTGCGTGGGCGAAACTTCGAGCCGTGGCGTTTTGTGGTACAGCGCCAGACAAATCGCGTCGAGCAGGGTGGTTTTCCCCGCGCCGGTCGCGCCGGTAATCGCAAACAGCCCGTTGCTGGCAAAAGGCTCGGCGGTGAAATCAATCTTCCATTCGCCCTGTAGTGAATTAATGTTTTTTAAACGCAGCGAGAGAATTTTCACGGCTTGACCCCATCTGCCGACGTGATTTCGTCCGCGGAATAGTCGTGTTCAACCTCTTCAATCAGCTGGGAAAACAGCGTACGAATCCTTTGCTGACGGCCTTCTTCGGCCGTAGAGTCCTGCGCCAGACGGCGTTCAAATACTTCACTCACGCTGAGCTCCTTAAGCGTCTCTTTTTCCTGCTGCAACAGGCCCTGCATTCTTTGCTCTTTACTGCGCCGAAGCAGCACCACCTCGACCGGCAGCGGATCGGTGAGCTGCTGAATGCGGCGCTGAATATCGCTGAGATAATCCTGCGTGGCGACCTCGATATCCAGCCACACCACGGGGCCGTTTTCGCGCTGTTCGTAGGCCAGCAGCTGCTGTTCGATTTCGATCAGCGTGCCGCGAATAATTTCCATCGGCTGGGTGCGCGGCACGAATAATGGTTCGACTGAATTCAGCGTAGCGTCTGTAAAATCAAGCAGATAAACACTTTTTTCATTGCTCGCTTCATCAAAACTTAGCGGAATAGGCGAGCCGCTGTAGCGAATGTGTCTGGTTTTGGCAATCTTCTGCGCGCGATGAATGTGGCCAAGCGCCACGTAATCTGCGGGCGGAAAAGCCTGCGCAGGGAAGGCGTCGAGGCTGCCGATATAAATGTCGCGCACTGAATCGGACGTGGTAACGCCGACGGTGGTCAAATGCCCCGTCGCGATAATCGGCAGCGCGAGGCCGAGCGCGTCGCGCTGTGCGCAGGCCGCCTGATACAGCGCCGAATAATGTTGCGTAATGGCTTCCTGTAGCGCCAGCTGCTTGTCATTACCGGACTCTCCGGCCCGGCTCGCCAGCAGGTCACGCGGGCGTAAAAACGGGATCGCGCAGAGGATCGCGCCGGGTTTTCCCTGTCGATCGTTTAAAGTAATGACCTGACGCGCCAGATCTTCGCCGACAGTCGCGATCACCTGCGTATTCAGGCAGGAAAGCAGCTCGCGCGATTCGTTGAGCGTAGCGACGGAATCATGATTACCGGCCAACACCACCAGCTGACAGCCGGTGCGCTGAAGATTGACAATAAAACGGTTGTACAGCTCGCGCGCATAGCTCGGCGGCGAACCGGTATCGAAAATATCGCCCGCGACGATCACCGCATCAACCTGATGAATCTCGACCTGCGAGACCAGCCAGTCGAGAAAGGCCTGATGTTCCGGCGCGCGGCTTTTGGTAAAAAAGTACTGACCAAGATGCCAGTCGGAGGTGTGTATCAGTCGCATGAGGGTCTCGCGGTAGCGGTAACAGGCGGCAAGTATAAACGGCCTGCCTAGCCGCTGTCGTTGGAAAAACGTTGCAGCGACAATCGTCTGCGGCAAATATGACAGTGTGACGAGCCAATGTTGCACGGCGGATTTTTATTCATAAATCTGTCACAAAACTGACGCATAATGACCGCCGAAATCAAAATTAAGTACGCTAACTTATTGGCAGGCTATCAAAATGGCTAGACGCATATTAGTTGTGGAAGATGAAGCACCGATCCGTGAAATGGTCTGTTTTGTCCTTGAGCAGAATGGTTATCACCCTGTTGAAGCCGAAGATTTCGATTCGGCCGTCAATCTCCTGATTGAGCCTTATCCCGAGTTAATTTTACTCGACTGGATGTTACCCGGCGGTTCCGGCATTCAGTTTATCAAGCATCTTAAACGCGAAGCGCTGACCCGCGACATTCCGGTCATGATGCTGACCGCGCGTGGCGAAGAGGAAGATCGCGTACGCGGGCTGGAAGTGGGAGCCGACGACTATATTACCAAGCCGTTTTCACCTAAAGAGCTGGTCGCGCGCATTAAAGCCGTCATGCGCCGTATTTCACCGATGGCGGTGGAAGAGGTGATTGATATGAAAGGGTTGCTGCTCGATCCCTCTTCACATCGCGTGATGGCCAATGAATTGGCGCTCGACATGGGCCCGACCGAATTCAAACTGCTGCACTTCTTTATGACTCACTCCGAACGCGTTTACAGCCGTGAACAATTGCTTAACAATGTCTGGGGCACTAACGTGTACGTGGAAGACCGCACGGTAGACGTGCACATTCGTCGCCTGCGCAAAGCGCTGGAAAGCAGCGGTCACGATCGCATGATTCAGACGGTTCGTGGAACAGGCTACCGTTTCTCCACCCGTTTCTAGATTCTTGACCCTGGCCTTGTCCCCGTACTTTTTATTCTAAACAACAAGGCTTCACTCACAGCGGAGATACTGTGTGTTAGAACGATTGTCGTGGAAACGGCTGGCGGGCGAACTGTTTATGTTCTGCTGTCCGGCACTCATTCTTGCCATCTTTATCGGCTACCTGCCGTGGCTGTTATTGGCGTCGCTGGTTGCGGCGTTAGGCTGGAACTATTTTAACCAGCTTAAACTTTCCCACTGGCTGTGGCTCGACCGCAGTATCACACCGCCCAGCGGATTATGGAGCTGGGAACCGCTGTTTTACGGCCTCAATCAAATGCAGATGCGCAACCGGCGCAGAAGGCGCGAGCTGGCGCTGCTGATCAAACGCTTTCGCAGCGGGGCCGAATCGCTGCCTGACGCCGTGGTGCTGACAACCGAAGAGGGCAATATTTTCTGGTGTAACGGACTGGCGCAACAGCTTCTCGGTTTCCGTTGGCCTGAAGATAATGGCCAGCATCTGTTTAACCTGCTGCGTTACCCCGAGCTGCGACTGTGGATCCAAAGCCAGGATTTCAGTCGTCCGCTGACTCTCCAGCTTAATAATGGTCATTGGGTCGAGTTCCGCGTGATGCCCTATTCCGAAGGGCAACTGCTGATCGTCGCCCGTGATGTGACCCAAATGCGCCAGCTCGAAGGCGCACGGCGTAACTTCTTTGCCAATGTCAGTCACGAGCTGCGCACGCCGCTGACGGTGTTGCAGGGTTATCTGGAAATGATGGATGACGATTCGCTGGAAGGGCCTTTCCGCAGCAAGGCGCTGGACACCATGCAGGAGCAGACGCGGCGCATGGAAGGATTGGTCAAGCAGCTGCTGACGCTGTCTAGAATCGAAGCGGCTACTAACATAGACCTACAGGAAAAGGTCGATATTCCGGCCATGCTCGGCATGTTGGAGCACGAAGTGCAAACGCTGAGCAATGGCCGCCACCAGATTACCTTTACTGTCGATGAGCAGCTCAAGGTGTTTGGCAATGACGATCAGCTGCGCAGCGCCGTATCGAATCTGGTTTATAACTCGGTTAATCACACGCCGACCGGCACGAAAATTGACGTTCGCTGGCAACAAACGCCGCAGGGCGCGCAGTTTGAGGTTAGCGACAACGGCCCCGGTATCGCCTCACAGCATATTCCGCGCCTGACCGAACGCTTTTATCGCGTCGATAAGGCCCGTTCGCGCCAGACCGGCGGCAGCGGATTAGGTTTGGCAATCGTAAAACACGCGGTAAATCATCATCATGCACAGCTCAATATTTCCAGTGAGCTTGGAAAAGGCACGCGCTTTACCTTTACGCTGCCGCCGCGTTTAATTGTCGGACGTTAAGATTAATAAATTGATTACGGGAAATTCTGACGCCCGATCATGAATTTTTTTCAAGTAAGATGAAAATTCTTCGTTTTGTGATGAACTCCTTTCATGGCAGGATAGCCTTAAAGCCGTTTAGACATCCAGATGTCTAAATGTCACTCTCAGTAATTATTAACATTGTTAACTAATTATTCCGAGTTGAGGCGTCCTTATTCATCTAGTGCCTTGATGCCTGCCATCGAGGCTATGCCAGGAGTTCATTATGTCTGTTACCAATCCTGTTTACCGCGCCGAAGTTGTCGGCAGTTTCCTGCGTCCAGAAGCGCTGAAGTTGGCTCGCCAGCAGTTTAAAGCGGGCGAAATCGATGCTGCACAGCTGCGCGCCGTGGAAGATACTGAAATTCGCCGCGTGGTTGAGCTGCAACGTGCAGCCGGTTTGCAAGTGGTCACTGACGGTGAATTCCGCCGCGCGTGGTGGCACTTTGACTTCTTTGAAGGTCTGCAAGGCGTAGAAGGTTACGATGCCGAGCAGGGTATTCAGTTTAACGGCGTGCAGACGAAATCCCGTAGCATCAAAGTGGTCGACAAGATTGCCTTTGGCGAGCACGAGATGGTGGAGCATTTCCGCTTTTTGAAAAGCATCAGCGGTGACGCAGTGGCGAAAATGACCATTCCTAGCCCGAGCGTGATGCATTTCCGTTTCAATCGCGATGCAGTAAAAGACGTGTATCCAAACATCGAAGACTATTTCGATGACTTGGCGCAGGTTTATCGTGATGCGATTCAGGCTTTCTACGCCGCAGGCTGCCGTTATCTGCAACTAGACGACACCGTTTGGGCCTATCTGTGCTCCGAAGACCAGAAAAAGCAGATCATCGCCCGTGGCGATACGCCGGAAGGATTGGCAAAAACCTATGCTCGCGTGCTGAATAAGGCGATCGAAGGCAAGCCGGACGACCTGATCATCGGCCTGCACGTCTGTCGCGGTAACTTCCGTTCGACCTGGATTTCCGAAGGTGGCTACGAGCCGGTGGCAGAAGTGCTGTTTGGCGGCGTGAATATCGACCGTTTCTTCCTGGAATATGACAACGAACGTTCAGGCGGTTTCGAGCCTCTGCGTTTCATCAAACCGGGTCAGCAGCAGGCGGTTCTCGGCCTGATCACCACCAAAACCGGTGATCTTGAGCTGGCAAAAGATGTCGAGACGCGTATCAGAGAAGCGACGGAATATCTGGATATCAAACAGATCTGCCTCAGCCCGCAGTGTGGTTTTGCTTCAACGGAAGAGGGTAATAGTCTCACCGAAAAGCAACAGTGGGATAAACTCAAACTCGTCGTCGATCTCGCCGCCAAGATTTGGTAACGCTGGATCTTTCGAACCACAGATGCGTTGGCTTCCTTCGCCCACCCCAGTCACTTACCAATGTAAGCTCCTGGGGATGAGCTTAGTCGCCGCCTTCCTGTGATTCGAAATCTCTGCGCTTGGATGCGGTGACGCTGGATCTTTCGAACCATAGATGCGTTGGCTTCCTTCGCCCACCCCAGTCACTTACCAATGTAAGCTCCTGGGGATGAGCTTAGTTGCCGCCTTCCTGTAATTCGAAATCTCTGCGCTTGGATCGAGATGTTTGATTTAAAAAAGATTATAAAAATGGGCGTAATTGCTAAATAAACGTTGCCCAAGTGATCATTATCTCCCGAATAATTGTGCGTGAAATGACCCTAATCCGGTTGTTTCGCGCACTTTTCATTTCTTTAAAGCTCGAAATGGGCATTTGTTGCTCATTAATCATACGTATCATGTGATGATTTATTGTCTATATCCAGTGTATATTACTGTTCAGGGTTTTAAATCCAGTTGAAGACTCTGCTTTTGGGATCAAGACTTGCCTTCATACACTATAAAAGCGTACCTTAGCGCCGCTGTCATTGGCATCACCCCTGCATAACTACGTCTTAATTTTACTCTCGTCAGGCGTTTTCAGCTCTCTCTGGATTGATGGAATGGGCCATTGCCGCCCGCCGGAATCAAGAGATTTCCTCAGAGTTTGAGTCGGGTGTCAGGGGCAGTAGTGGACACTTTTATTCATTTGCACAGGCATCACGGCATCTATCATGAGTCATCGTTTAACAACCAAAGATATTCTGGCATTAGGTTTCATGACCTTTGCCTTATTCGTCGGCGCA
This sequence comes from Rouxiella sp. T17, assembly GCF_036663475.1. Lineage (NCBI taxonomy): Bacteria > Pseudomonadati > Pseudomonadota > Gammaproteobacteria > Enterobacterales > Yersiniaceae > Rouxiella > Rouxiella sp. T17. The sequence goes on from NZ_JAWUEA010000035.1 coordinate 110,852, forward strand.
GGGAACATCATTTTCCCGCCGATGGTCGGCTTGCAGGCTGGTCACCACGTCTGGTGGGCCGCGCTCGGCTTCATGATAACGGCCGTGGGCCTACCCGTGATCACAGTGATTGCGCTGGCTCGCGTGGGCGGCGGCATTGATGCACTCAGCACGCCAATCGGCCGCAAGGCAGGTTTGCTGCTGGCGACGGTTTGCTATCTGGCGGTAGGTCCGCTGTTTGCCACGCCGCGCACCGCAACGGTTTCCTTTGAAGTTGGTATCGCGCCGCTGACAGGCGATGGCGCCATGCCACTGCTGGTTTACAGCCTGATTTACTTCGTGCTGGTGATCGGTATTTCGCTCTATCCGGGCCGTTTGCTCGACACGGTGGGCCATATTCTGGCGCCGCTGAAGATTTTTGCGCTGGCCGTGCTGGGTATCGCCGCCGTGCTGTGGCCTGCGGGTCAACCTTTGCCACCAACGCCCGCTTATGAAGCTGTGCCGTTCTCCAACGGTTTTATTAATGGTTATCTGACCATGGATACGCTGGGCGCGCTGGTATTCGGCATTGTTATCGTTAATGCGGCGCGTTCACGCGGCGTAAAAGAAGCCAAGCTGCTGACTCGTTACACTATCTGGGCGGGCCTGATTGCGGGTCTGGGCCTGCTGCTGGTCTACCTCAGCCTGTTCAAACTGGGTGTTAACACGGCGTCGCTGGCTCCTCAGGCGCAAAACGGCGCGGTGATTCTGCATACTTACGTGCAGCAAACCTTCGGCGGCGTGGGCAGCTTCTTCCTGGCGGCGCTTATCTTCATCGCCTGCATGGTGACGGCGGTAGGCCTGACCTGCGCCTGTGCCGAGTTCTTCGCGCAGTATCTGCCGCTCTCTTACAAGACGCTGGTATTTATTCTGGGCCTGTTCTCAATGCTGGTCTCAAACCTTGGCCTGAGCCACCTGATTCAGATTTCGGTGCCGGTGCTGACCGCCATTTATCCGCCGTGTATCGTGCTGATTCTGTTGAGTTTCACCCTTCGCTGGTGGAATCATTCGACCCGTATCATCGCGCCGGTCATGCTGGTGAGCCTGATTTTCGGTATTATCGACGGCCTGAAAACCGCGGACTTTGGCAGCATTCTGCCAGCGTGGACGATGCAGCTGCCGCTGGCAGAGCAGGGGCTGGCCTGGTTGCCGCCTTCTGCTATCGTCCTGCTGCTGGCCGTAGTGTATGACAAGGTGAGCGGCGCGCGTAACGTCACCGCACATCAGTAATGCGCGCTTGCTGGATGTCCGCGCGTTGCGGCATCGGGATTGATTAAGCTTCCGCCAATTAAGGCCACGGACTCGTTTCCGTGGCTTTTTCGTTGGCAGAGGATAGCGAAGGGCTTTATCTCTCGTTTAACGAGGCCCTGGTTATCCGTTTTTAGACTGCGCTTTATGATTTGGAATTTTTAAATGCAACAATCTCTAGAAAATCAGTCGGCAGAAACGCCCCAAAACACGCTTAAACGCGGATTAAGCACCCGTCACATTCGCTTTATGGCACTGGGTTCCGCCATCGGGACCGGCCTGTTTTACGGCTCGGCCGATGCTATCAAAATGGCGGGGCCAAGCGTGCTGCTGGCGTATCTGGTCGGCGGGATTATTGCGTTTATCATCATGCGCGCGCTGGGCGAGATGTCGGTCAATAATCCGCAAAGCGGCTCATTCTCGCGTTACGCACAGGATTATCTTGGGCCGCTGGCGGGTTACATCACCGGCTGGACCTACTGTTTTGAAATCCTGATTGTCGCCATTGCCGACGTCACGGCGTTCGGCATTTATATGGGCGTCTGGTTCCCGGACGTGCCGCACTGGATGTGGGTGCTCAGCGTGGTGCTGATTATCGGCGGCATCAACATGATGAGCGTCAAGGTATTCGGCGAGCTGGAATTCTGGTTCTCGTTCTTTAAAGTGCTGACCATTATGGTGATGATTGTCGCGGGCTTCGGCATCATTATCTGGGGCATTGGTAACGGCGGCCATCCGACCGGCATCAGTAATCTGTGGAGTCACGGCGGCTTCTTCGCTCAGGGCATTATGGGCACCGTGCTTTCATTGCAGCTGGTGATGTTTGCCTACGGCGGCATTGAAATCATTGGGATTACTGCCGGTGAAGCGGATGACCCGAAGACCTCGATTCCGAAAGCGATCAACTCCGTACCGTGGCGTATTCTGGTGTTTTACGTCGCTACGCTGTTTGTGATCATGTCTATTTTCCCGTGGGATCAGGTGGGCACGCAGGGCAGTCCGTTCGTGCTGACGTTCCAGCACATGGGCATCACCGTCGCGGCCGGTATTCTGAACTTCGTGGTGATTACTGCTTCGCTGTCGGCGATTAACAGTGACGTGTTTGGCGTGGGGCGCATGCTGCACGGCATGGCGCAACAGGGTCAGGCACCGAAGATGTTTGCCAAGGTTTCGCGTCGCGGTACGCCGGTAGTCACCGTGCTGGTGATGATGGCCGCGCTGCTGGTGGCGGTCTATCTCAACTACATCATGCCGGAAAACGTCTTCCTGGTGATCGCCTCGCTGGCGACCTTCGCCACCGTGTGGGTGTGGATTATGATCCTCTTCTCGCAGATTGCCTTCCGTCGTCAGCTGAGCCGTGAGCAGGTTGCCGAGCTGGCGTTTCCGCTGCGTGGCGGCATCGTGACTTCCGTTATCGCGATTATCTTCCTGTTCTTTATCATCGGCTTGATTGGTTATTTCCCGGATACTCGCGTGTCGCTGTACGCGGGCGGCGTCTGGGTTGTGGCGCTGCTGCTGGGCTACTGGATTAAATCTCGTCGCGCTCCTCGCGTCACGCCTTAATCCGCAGAGATAAAAGTAGAGTAATAAAAAAGGAGGTAAGCACTCGCTTACCTCCTGATGCTTGCAGCGTCTTAACTTTCCACACGCTGTTCGTCAGCTTTCTCTTAATCGCTAATAGCTAATAGCTAATTAATAACCGATTGCTGCACCCGCTGGACGACGCACGTCGTTGGCCCCGTAAAGATAGCCTTCACGCACTTTCCCCGACACTGCCGCGTCATTGCCCGAGCTTTGTGGCGTCACGCCCGCCGCACCCGGCAAGCCCACCATAATCAGCTCCGCCGCGCCCCAAGGGGTTTGCTCGACCATCTTGTAACCCATTTTCTGTAGCAGATTCAGGCTGTCGGCCGACACGCCGCGCTGCTCGTAATACACTTCGTCCGGCAGCCACTGGTGGTGGATGCGCGGCGCGTTGACGGCTTCCTGCGGAGGCATGCCAAAATCAATCACGTTAAGCGCGGTTTCCAGCGTAATCGTGATGATGCGCGACCCGCCCGGCGAACCGAGAACCATAAAGGTCTTGCCGTCTTTAGTGATTAAACTCGGGCTCATCGACGATAGTGGGCGCTTACCCGGGGCGATGGCGTTACGGCTGCCCTGCACCAGACCGTACATGTTTTTCTCACCGACTTTGCTGGTGAAATCGTCCATTTCATCGTTAAGGAAGAAACCCGTGCCCGGCGCAATTTCAATCGATCCAAACAGGCCATTAATGGTGTAAGTGGTTGAAACGGCGTTGCCCATTTTATCAACGATGGAATAGTGGGTCGTTTCCGGCTTCTCGTGCGGCTCCATGCCCGGCTCAACCTGCGTCGACGGCGTAGCTTTGTCGGCTTCGATTTTTTTGCGAATGTCGGCGGCGTAGCTTTTGCTCAGCAGGCGATCGACAGGGTTATTCACAAACGCCGGATCGCCGAGGAAGGTGTTGCGGTCCATGTAGGCGTGGCGCATCGCTTCGGTGAGGGTGTGAATGGAGGCCGCCGAGTTGAAGCCCATGCTCTTGAGGTCGTAACCTTCAAGGATATTCAACGTTTCACACAGCGTGACGCCACCGGAGCTTGGCGGCGGCGCGGAGACAAACTTGTAGCCGCGATAGCTACAGGTTACCGGCGCGGTTTCGGTCACTTTATAGTTGGCGAAATCGGCTGCGGTAATAATGCCGCCGCCTTTTTTCGATGCGGCTTCGACGGCGGCCGGAATTTTGCCTTTATAGAAGGCGTCGGGGCCGCGTTTTGAAATCGCTTCGAGCGTGTTGGCGAGATCGCTCTGAATCAGCTTGTCGCCCGGTTGCAGCGGCGTGCCATCCTTGCGCAGGAAGATTTTTGCGACTTCAGGTTCGTCTTTGAATTTTGCGGTTTTGGTATCCAGAATATCGGTGTCAGCGCGGGTCAGCACAAAGCCCTGTCGCGCCAGTTTGATTGCCGGTGCCATGACCTGCGCGCGGCTCAGCTTGCCGTATTCGCGCTGCGCGTGGTCGAGACCCATCACCGTGCCCGGCACGCCGACGGCCAGATAACCGTAGAGGCTGGCGCCTTTCTTGATGTTGCCCTGCGCGTCGAGATACATGTTGGCGCTGGCCGCGGCGGGCGCCATTTCGCGGAAGTTGATAAAGGTGTCTTTGCCGTCGGCGAGATGCACCGTCATAAAGCCGCCGCCGCCGATATTACCGCAGCACGGATTGACCACGGCTTCTGCGTAACCCACCGCCACGGCGGCATCGATAGCGTTACCGCCTTTCTTGAGAATGTCGACGCCAACCTGTGAGGCCAGATACTGCGACGTCACCACCATGCCGTTTTTGGCTTCGACCGCCGGGGCCGAGGCGGCAAGAACCGAGCCGCTCACCAGTAGCGCCGCGAGCGTCAGCGGCACCGTTAACGGTTTTTTCCATTGATTTAAAAACATGTGATCTCCTGTCGTACCCTGTCAGTCTTAAGTGCGGAAAAATTTCCAAAAAAACGAAATAACATCAATAAGCCCCTATGTTATTTAACATTTTTTAGAGAAAGGCAAGCAGCAGAGTGTGAAGAGCAGGGAAGGGAGGAGAAAGTGTGGAACGGGTACCAATAAAAACGGCCAGCATAAGCTGACCGTTAATGTTAACGCTGTTGAGCTCGCGCCCGAGGGTCGATTACAGACCTTTAGCGTTTTCAGACAGGTAAGAAGCCACGCCGTTTGGTGATGCGTCCATACCTTTTTTGCCTTTTTCCCACTGCGCCGGGCAAACTTCGCCGTGCGCTTCGTGGAATTGCAGCGCGTCAACCATGCGCAGCATTTCGTCGATGTTACGGCCCAGCGGCAGGTCGTTAACAACCTGGTGACGCACGATGCCTTTATCGTCGATCAGGAAAGAACCACGCAGCGCAACGCCCGCTTCAGGGTGTTCGATGCCGTAGGCTTTCTGGATTTCACGCTTGATGTCAGCAACCATCGCGTATTTCACTTTGCCGATGCCGCCGTTCTCGACAGGGGTGTTACGCCATGCGTTGTGAACGAACTCGGAATCGAAGGAAATACCTACCACTTCAACGCCTTTAGACTGGAAGTCTTCGTAACGGTTGTCGAAAGCGATCAGCTCTGATGGGCACACGAAGGTGAAGTCCATCGGCCAGAAGAATACAACGGTCGCTTTGCCCGCAGTGTGTTTTTTGAAGTTGAAGTTATCAACAACTTCGCCGCTGCCAAGTACAGCTGCTGCGGTAAAATCTGGGGCCGGACGAGTTACCAGAACCATAACAATTCCTTTCTAGTAGATAAGTAAATGAAGGGGATAATAATTTCGGTGTCAGTATAAGGGCATTGTCAGGGGGTTTAAACCCTGCCGCACCAATCGATCAGATAGCATTCGACTATCAAATTGTGATCTAGATCTGCTTATTGCTTGCATGCAGCATCATTGACGGGTAGAAGGCCCAAAATTGGCGTTCCAGCAGTGGATAATTGCGTTCAACGTCTGAAAACGAACCCGCCAAGGCGGACAATTTAGGTCGGCGATTGGCCATGCCTTGCAAAACATTCTCTATAAAGGAGAGATCTGCGTAGCGTTCCATCCAGCGTTGCGACCATAAATAGCCGTTGAGATTGCGAAAACGCTCGGGCGTGTCGTCGAGATGAGGCGCGATCGACAGGCGACACTGTTCGATAAAATCGGGCAGGGGCGTGCTGGGGCAGATGACGTTCCAGTGGCGCGACAGGAAGTGATCCCAGACCACATCCAGCGTAATCGGTGCCACGCGATGATAATCGGCGCTGAAAAAAGAGCGGGCAACTTTAACTTCGGGCAGCGTGTCGGTCATGACATCGACGCGGCGATGCATGCGAATACCGCTGACAACCTCGGCAGAATAAAGGCCGTCAGGATTGCCGCGTACGAAGTCCGCCATCAGGTTTCCGAGAAGCGAACTGTCGGCCAATTTGGCCAAATGAAGGTGAGCGAGAAAATTCATCCCCGCAGTATACCCTGATTATCATCAAGAATACCTGCAGGCTTGTGCAAAGAATCTTATTAATTCGGGCGAAAGCTTGCAGGTGCAACCCACTCCACTTAGACTAAGCGCGCCTAAATTTTGGATAAAATTTTTATCCTTTATACTTCGTACCGCAGATGCGTTAGCTACGCTCGCTCACCCAGTCACTTACCTCTGTAAGCTCCCGGGGATCCACGCGCTCGCCGCCTTCCTGCTGCACGAACTATTTTGGATAGGTTTTACACTGTTTTTTATTTCGTTTAAGTGGAAATGTAAGCTATGCGCGTTGCCGATTTTACCTTCGAACTTCCCGAGTCCCTGATTGCCCGCTATCCGCAGAGTCAGCGCAGCGGATGTCGTTTATTGTCTCTGGATGGGCCGACCGGTGAACTGGCGCACGGCGTTTTCACTGACGTGCTCGACAAGCTGAATCCTGGCGATCTGCTGGTGTTCAACAACACCCGCGTTATTCCTGCGCGCGTTTTTGGTCGCAAGGCCAGCGGCGGTAAAATTGAAGTGCTGGTCGAGCGCGTGCTGGATTCGCATCGCGTGCTGGCTCACGTGCGTGCCTCGAAAGCGCCGAAGCCAGGCGCCGAGCTGCTGCTGGGCGATGCCGAGAACATCAAGGCGACCATGGTCGCGCGCCACGACACGCTGTTCGAGCTGCAATTCAATGAAGATAAAGATGTCTTCACGCTGCTCGACGAAATCGGCCACATGCCGCTGCCGCCTTATATCGATCGCCCCGACGAAGACGCCGACCGCGAGCTTTATCAAACGGTTTATAGCGAGCGTTTAGGGGCCGTTGCGGCGCCAACCGCCGGTCTGCATTTCGACCAGCCGCTGATGGACGCGTTAAAGGAAAAGGGCATCGAGTTTGCCTTCGTCACGCTGCACGTGGGCGCGGGCACCTTCCAGCCGGTGCGCGTCGACACCATTGAAGAACACGTGATGCACGCCGAATACGCCGAAGTGCCGCAAGACGTTGTCGACGCCGTGCTGGCCTGCAAAGCGCGCGGCAATCGCGTTATCGCCGTCGGTACCACCTCCGTTCGTTCACTCGAAAGCGCCGCCAAGGCCAGTGAAGACGCCCTGATCGCGCCGTTCTTCGGCGATACCAGCATCTTTATCTTCCCGGGTTACGAGTATCAGGTGATCGACGTGCTTATCACCAATTTCCACCTGCCAGAGTCCACGCTTATCATGCTGGTCTCGGCCTTTGCCGGCTACAAAAACACCATGCACGCCTATCAGCAGGCCGTGGCCAAGCAGTACCGTTTCTTTAGTTACGGCGATGCGATGTTCATCAACCGTAACCTGCTGGCGCCCCAGGAAGTGGTGGGTCAGTAAGTAAGTCATTTTAAACAAGGGGTTTGAGAAAAGCCCTTGTAGGTAAATAGTTGCAGTACCCACCTAAATATCGGACTGTTTTTCCGGTTATTGAGAGAATCAAGACATTATGAAGTACGAATTATCTACCACGGATGGCCGCGCACGTCGCGGTCGTCTGGTCTTTGAACGCGGCGTGGTCGAAACGCCAGCCTTTATGCCGGTCGGCACTTACGGCACGGTAAAAGGCATGACGCCGGAAGAAGTCACAGAAACCGGCGCGCAAATCCTGCTCGGCAACACCTTCCACCTGTGGCTGCGCCCGGGTCAGGAAATCATGAAGCTGCACGGCGATCTGCACGACTTCATGAACTGGAAAGGCCCGATCCTTACCGATTCCGGCGGTTTCCAGGTGTTCAGTCTGGGGGCGATGCGCAAGATCAAGGAAGAGGGCGTTTATTTCCGTAATCCTATCAACGGCGATAAAGTCTTCTTAAGCCCTGAAAAGTCGATGGAAATTCAAAACGACCTCGGCTCCGACATCGTCATGATTTTCGACGAATGTACGCCATATCCTGCCGATTGGGATTACGCCAAGCGTTCGATGGAAATGTCACTGCGCTGGGCAAGACGCAGCCGCGATCGTCACGACGAATTGAAAAATAACAATGCCTTATTCGGAATTATTCAGGGCGGCGTTTACGAAGATTTACGAGATGTATCGATAAAAGGGCTGGTAGATATTGGCTTTGATGGTTACGCTGTGGGCGGTTTGGCTGTCGGCGAGCCAAAAGAGGACATGCACCGCATCCTCGAGCACGTCTGTCCGCAGATTCCAGAGGATAAACCTCGCTATCTGATGGGCGTCGGCAAACCCGAAGATCTGGTTGAAGGCGTTCGTCGCGGTGTAGACATGTTCGACTGCGTTATGCCTACGCGTAACGCGCGTAACGGCCATCTGTTTGTGACCGATGGCGTGGTGAAAATCCGCAATGCCAAGCATAAAAATGACACATCGACCCTTGATGAGCATTGTGATTGCTATACGTGTCGCAATTATAGCCGTGCCTACTTGCATCATCTCGACCGTTGCAACGAAATACTGGGTGCGCGCCTGAATACTATTCACAACCTGCGTTTCTATCAGCGCTTGATGGCCGATATGCGCGCCGCGATTGAAAAGGGCGAGCTGGAGCAGTTTGTGGAAGTGTTTTACACGCGTCAGGGCCGAGAAGTTCCACCTGTAAACTTCTGATGTCGACGGGCGGGCCGTTTTCTTCACGATAACAGCCCGCCGTATCGGCATTGGCGCTTTTAACGTGTTTTAATAACAACTTGTTTTATAACAACAATGAGGGAATTTAAATGAGTCTTTTCATTTCTGATGCCGTCGCAGCTACTGGCGCACCGTCACAGGGAAGTCCTTACTCTCTGGTTATCATGCTGGTGGTATTTGGTCTGATTTTCTATTTCATGATCCTGCGTCCGCAGCAAAAGCGTTCTAAAGAGCACAAAAAACTGATGGACTCCATCGGTAAAGGTGACGAAGTGATGACTACCGGCGGTCTGATCGGTCGTGTAAGCAAAGTAGCTGATACCGGTTACGTTGTTATCGCGCTGAATGACACCACGGAAGTGATGATCAAGCGTGACTTCGTGGCTGCCGTTCTGCCGAAAGGTACGATGAAGGCGCTTTAATTTTTGATTTTCCCGAAGGGAACTGCCGTGTTAAACCGTTATCCTTTGTGGAAGTATCTGATGCTGATCGCCGTGATCATCGTCGGTCTGCTTTACGCGCTTCCCAACCTGTATGGTGAGGATCCGGCTGTTCAAATTACTGGCGCTCGGGGTTCCGACGCCAGTGTTGCAACGCTGGACCAAGTCAGAGATGTACTGAATAAAGACAAAATCGACAGCAAGTCGATTGCGCTGGAAAACGGCTCAATCCTTGCACGATTCCGTGATACCGACGTTCAGCTGCGCGCGCGTGATGCGCTGTCTGCAGCACTGGGCGACAAATTTGTTATCGCGCTGAACCTGGCCCCTGCGACGCCAACCTGGCTGACCATGCTGGGCGGCGAGCCTATGAAACTGGGCCTCGACCTGCGCGGCGGCGTACACTTCCTGATGGAAGTCGACATGGACACTGCGCTCGGCAAGCTGCAAGAGCAGACCATGGACAACATGCGTAGCGACCTGCGCGACCAGAGCATTCCTTATGCCACGGTTCGCAAGTATGACAACTACGGTGTTGAGCTGACCTTCCGTGACGGCGCGACCCGCGACAAAGCTGCAAGCTACCTTTCTCCTCGCCATCGCGACCTCGTGTTCACCAACAGTGGTGACAATACCCTGCGTATCGTCATGACCGATGACCGCCTGAGCGAAGCCAAAGAGTACGCGGTACAGCAGAACATCAACATTCTGCGTAACCGTGTGAACCAGCTGGGCGTTGCCGAGCCGTTGGTGCAGCGTCAGGGTTCCGACCGTATCGTGGTTGAACTGCCGGGTATTCAAGACACTGCGCGCGCCAAAGAGATTCTGGGTGCGACGGCGACGCTTGAGTTCCGTCTGGTCAACACCAACGTGGATGCCACTGCGGCAACCAGCGGACGTGTGCCGGGCGACAGCGAAATCAAACCGATGCAGGACGGCCAGCCGGTTGTACTGTACAAGCGCGTGATTTTGACCGGTGACCATATCACCGACTCAACCTCGAGCCAGGACGAATATAACCAACCACAGGTTAATATTTCTCTCGACAGCGCGGGCGGTAACATTATGTCCAACTTCACCAAGGACAACATCGGCAAGCCGATGGCGACCCTGTTTGTGGAGTACAAGGACAGCGGCAAGAAAGATGCCAACGGACGTGCCATTCTGGCGAAGCAGGAAGAGATTATTAACGTCGCGACTATTCAGTCTCGTCTGGGTAACAGCTTCCGCATCACCGGCGTAAACGATCCGAATCAGGCTCGCCAGCTTTCGCTGCTGCTGCGTGCCGGTGCCTTGATTGCGCCAATCCAGATTGTTGAAGAACGTACCATTGGTCCAACCATGGGTGCGCAAAACATCACTCAGGGTCTGGAAGCCTGCCTGTTTGGCCTGTTGGCATCCATCCTGTTTATGGTGGTGTTCTACCGCAAGTTTGGTGTGATTGCGACCAGCGCGCTGGTGGTTAACTTAGTGCTGATTGTCGGGATTATGTCCCTGCTTCCGGGCGCTACGCTGACCATGCCGGGTATCGCGGGTATCGTTCTGACGCTGGCGGTGGCGGTTGACGCCAACGTACTGATTAACGAGCGTATCAAGGAAGAGCTGCGTAACGGACGTTCCGTTCAGCAGGCTATCCATGAAGGCTACAGCGGTGCGTTCTCCAGTATCGTCGATGCAAACGTCACGACGTTGATCACGGCCATTATTCTGTATGCGGTCGGTACGGGATCGATTAAGGGCTTCGCTATCACTACCGCTATCGGTGTGGCGACCTCTATGTTCACATCGATCGTCGGTACGCGTGCCATCGTCAACATGCTTTACGGCGGCAAACGCATTAAAAAGCTGTCTATCTGAGGAGTGCGTTGTGGCACAGCAAGAATATACTGTTGAACAACTGAACTACGGCCGTAAAGTCATCGACTTTATGCGCTGGGACAACGTGGCCTTCTGTTTGTCGGGCCTGTTGTTAATCGCGTCTATCGCGATTATGGGCGTTCGCGGGTTTAACTGGGGTCTGGACTTCACCGGCGGTACGGTTATCGAGATTACCCTGTCTCAGCCTGCCAACCTCGACAACATGCGTGATTCGTTGGAGAAGGCCGGTTTCCAAGACCCGATCGTACAGAACTTTGGCAGCAGCCGTGACGTGGTGGTGCGTTTACCGCCCGCGTCCGACACTGCCGGTCAGGAGCTGGGCAATAAGGTGATCAGCCTGATTAACGCCGATGTCGACAAAACCGCGACCGTAAAACGTATCGAGTTTGTCGGCCCGAGCGTGGGCAGTGATTTGGCGCAGGCGGGCGGCATGGCGCTGCTGATTGCGCTGATCTGTATCCTTATCTACGTCGGCTTTCGTTTTGAGTGGCGTCTGGCGCTGGGGGCTGTTTTGGCTCTTGCGCACGACGTCATCATCACGATGGGCGTGCTGTCACTGTTCAAGATTGAAGTCGACCTGACCATCGTGGCATCGCTGATGTCGGTCATCGGTTACTCGCTGAATGACAGTATCGTGGTATCGGACCGTATCCGTGAGAACTTCCGCAAGATCCGTCGCGGTAATTCCTACGAAATCATGAACGTGTCCCTGACCCAGACGCTGAGCCGCACCATCATGACCTCGGCGACCACGCTGATGGTTGTGCTGATGCTCTACATCTTCGGCGGTCCTCTGCTTGCAGGGTTCTCGTTGACGATGCTGATCGGCGTGTCAATCGGTACTATCTCGTCAATCTATGTGGCGTCCGCGCTGGCTCTGAAGCTTGGCATGAAACGCGAACATATGTTGCAGCAGAAGGTCGAGAAGGAAGGGGCGGATCAACCGTCAATTCTGCCTTAATCTTCAAACGTCTCTGCTTGCTCTTCTAAACAGAGATAAGCAGACGTAAAAAAGGCCTCGCAGTTCGCTGTGAGGCCTTTTTTTTGCTACTTTTTTTGCTGATTTGCCGTCGGGCAAAACGCGTTATTGCTGATTGGCGTTGAGCACGGTGACCTGATGCAAGTGCACAAAACCCAGCGTATCCATCGTCACGTTATTCAGGCGAACTTCAACGGTCTGTTCGCTGGACGGCAGCAGCCTTGGCGTGACGGTAATCACCTGCGACTGCATATCGACGGTCAGCGGCTTGCCGGTCACCTGATCGAGTTGTCCCCAATCCACCACGGCTTTGAACTCTGGCAGCGGTTTGCCCGAGGTCGCCGTCACTTTCAGCACGGCGTTGGTGCCGCTGCTGTCGGGCGCGAGCGAATCAATAGCCACGCTTAGCTGACCAAATTCGGTGTTCAGCAGCGCCGCCGTTTTGGCCTGCGGCAGCAAATAGACGCCTGCCGTCGACTGATGATTCAGCAGGCTCTGGCGTTCGAGCGCGCCCGCAAGGTCAGTCAGGCGATCGAGCTTTTTGTTCAGCTGCGTGACTTCTTTGGTCAGCGCGGGCACTTCAGGGTTTTGCTCTGCGCATCCTGCCAGCGTGAACAGGGCGGTAACCGCGCAAACGGCACGAGAGAGGGGAGTCATTGGGCCGAGGTCCTTTTCTGCTGTTTATGGGCTTTCTTTAATTTACCTGCATTCATGGAAACGCATGGTCAACGCATGGTCAATGCATAGTAAATGCGTGCCAGAGTTTATCACGATAGTGCGTCAACGTTGCGACAGCCTTTGTTGTCGCGTCAGTTCGCGGTAAACTGTTGTCCAGATAATATCCGAGCAGGAAGTTCTATGCATTGTCCATTTTGTGCCGCCGTTGACACCAAAGTCATCGATTCCCGTCTGGTCGGCGACGGATCACAGGTACGCCGCCGCCGTCAGTGTTTAGTGTGCAGCGAACGTTTTACCACTTTTGAAGTGGCCGAGCTGGTGATGCCGAGAGTGATCAAAAGCAACGAGGTTCGCGAACCGTTCAACGAAGACAAGCTGCGCAACGGTTTCCTGCGGGCGCTCGAAAAGCGACCTGTCAGCTCCGACGACGTCGAAACAGCGATCAGTCATATCAAATCTCAGTTGCGCGCCACCGGCGAACGTGAAGTTCCGGCCAAGATGATTGGCAATCTGGTGATGGATGCACTGAAAGGGCTCGATAAAGTTGCCTACATTCGTTTCGCGTCCGTGTACCGCAGCTTTGAAGATATTCGCGAGTTTGGCGAAGAGATAGCCCGACTCCAGGATTAACCCAACCTGCTTTTTTAACAGGTAAGCCTATGACAGGGAAGACTATGTCCAGCGACGACTTTTACATGGCGCGTGCATTTGAACTGGCACGCAAGGGCCGCTTTACCACTACGCCGAATCCCAACGTGGGCTGCGTTATCGTGCGCGATGGCGAAATTGTTGGCGAAGGCTTTCATATTCAGGCCGGTGGCCCGCACGCCGAAGTACACGCGCTGCGCATGGCCGGTGAACGCGCGAAAGGCGCGACCGCCTATGTCACGCTCGAACCCTGTAGTCATCATGGCCGCACGCCGCCCTGCGCCGACGCGCTGCTAAACGCGGGCGTTGCGCGCGTGGTTGCCGCCATGCAGGACCCCAATCCCGACGTCGCCGGTCGTGGGCTTTATCGCCTCAAACAGGCGGGCGTTGATGTCAGCAGCGGCCTGATGATGGAAGAGGCCGAGGCGGTGAATCTGGGCTTCCTGAAAAGAATGCGTACCGGTTTTCCGTATATCCAGCTGAAAATGGCCGCCTCGATTGACGGCAAAACCGCGATGGCTTCAGGCGAAAGCCAGTGGATCACCTCCGCCGCCGCGCGTCAGGACGTGCAGCGTTTTCGCGCCGAAAGCTCCGCCATTCTCTCCACCAGCGCCACCGTATTGGCTGACGATCCGTCGTTGACCGTGCGCTGGACGGAGCTCGACGAAGATACGCAAAGCGTCTATCCGCCAGATTTTGCGTCGACCGAGTCCGCCTCGAGCGAAGGCGTGCGCCAGCCTTTGCGCGTCATTATCGACAGCAAAAATCGCGTCACGCCGCAGCACAAACTCATTCAACAGCCCGGCCAGACACTGCTGGCGCGTTTGCAGGCCGACGACGCGTCGTGGCCGTCATCGACCGAGCAACTGTTAGTGCCCGCTAACGCGCAAGGCCGCGTGGATTTAGTGATCCTGATGATGCAGCTGGCGAAAAAACAGGTGAATACCGTGTGGGTCGAAGCCGGAGCCGAGCTGGCGGGCGCGTTATTGCAGGCGGGTCTGGTCGACGAGCTGATCGTCTATATGGCACCGAAGCTGTTAGGCGATAGCGCCCGCGGATTGTGTTTGTTACCCGGACTGGCAAGCCTCGCCGACGCGCCGAATTTTACCTTCAGCGACGTGCGCCAGATAGGCCCCGACCTGCGTTTACGCCTCAAGCCGGTCTATTAATTGGTTCTGTCGGCGCAGGTTTACAAAACCGTGTGTCCAGGCAGGCGAATAATATGATAGAATCCGCCCCCCTGCGGCTAAGCATGGGCTGAGTCGATTCGAAAAGTAGTAAGCTTTTAATAGAAATCATAACGATTTAACCCATTCGAAGGAATATCTATGAACGTTATTGAAGGTGTTGTCGCCACGCCAGACGCGAAAATTGCTATCGCGATTGCCCGTTTTAACAATTTCATCAACGACAGCCTGCTTTCCGGCGCGATTGATGCTTTAAAACGTATCGGCCAGGTTGCCGACGACAATATCACCGTTGTATGGGTTCCGGGTGCTTATGAACTGCCTCTCGCGACGCGCGTATTGGCAAACAGCAAAAAGTATGACGCTGTTATCGCGCTGGGCACCGTTATCCGTGGGGGTACCGCCCATTTTGAATTCGTTGCTGGCGAATGCAGCTCTGGCCTGTCCAGCGTTGCGATGAACAGTGAAATCCCTGTTGCCTTTGGTGTGCTGACCACAGAAAGCATTGAACAAGCCATCGAACGTGCGGGAACCAAAGCCGGTAATAAAGGAGCGGAAGCCGCTCTGACCGCGCTTGAAATGATTAATGTTATCAAGGCCATCAAGGCCTGAATCTAGTTAAGGGGAATTCCGTGAAACCTGCTGCTCGTCGCCGCGCCCGTGAATGTGCCGTTCAGGCGCTTTACTCTTGGCAGTTGTCTAAAAACGACATCGCCGATGTTGAATTACAGTTCCTGACCGAGCAGGATGTCAAAGATGTCGACATTACCTATTTCCGTGAGCTGCTGTCTGGCGTTGCCACCTCTGCCGACAAGCTCGACGCGCTGATGGCTCCGTATCTCTCTCGTCAGCTCGAAGAATTGGGTCAGGTTGAACGTGCTATCTTGCGTCTGGCTCTGTTCGAGCTGAGCAAGCGTCAAGACGTCCCTTATAAAGTGGCGATCAACGAAGCTATCGAACTGGCGAAAACCTTCGGTGCGGAAGATAGCCACAAGTTTGTGAACGGTGTGCTGGATAAAGCAGGCCCGCACATTCGCAAGAAGTAAGGTTCCTCAGTACTGAACGCGTTTCATTAAGGCCGGTTTTCCGGCCTTAATGCATTCTAAAAAACGCAGATCGTCTTTATTTGGATTACTACTATGGCATGCGGCGAATTTGATTTAATTGCGCGCTATTTCAACCGTTACAGAACGGCACGTCAGGACGTACAGCTCGGCATCGGCGACGATTGCGCGCTGCTGTCCGTCAATGATAAACAGCAAATAGCGGTCAGTACCGACACCCTCGTTGAAGGGATCCACTTTCTTAAAACGATTTCACCTGCCGATCTTGGCTATAAAGCGTTAGCCGTTAACCTCAGCGACTTGGCCGCCATGGGCGCCGATCCCGCGTGGGTTTCGCTGGCGCTGACCTTGCCCGAGGTGAATACCGACTGGCTCGAAGCCTTCAGCGATAGCCTGTTCGAGCAGCTTGATTACTACGGCATGCAGCTGATTGGCGGCGATACGACGCGCGGTCCGTTAAGCATGACGCTAACGATTCAGGGCCTGATCCCGGCCGGTCGCGCGTTGCTGCGCAGCGGAGCAAAAGTCGGCGACTGGATTTTTGTCACCGGTACGCTAGGCGACAGCGCGGCGGGGCTGGCGATTTTGCAGGACCGTCTCGACGTTGACGATGAAAAAGCCTGCGCGGCGCTGCTGAAACGCCATCTGCGCCCGACGCCTCGCGTGCTGCAAGGTCAGGCGTTGCGCCAACTGGCGAGTTCGGCCATCGACATTTCCGACGGCCTTGTCTCCGACCTGCGTCACATTCTCAAAGCCAGCGACTGCGGCGCGCGTCTGGATCTCGACGCTATGCCATACTCTGACGAGATGTTGGCCCACGTCGAGCAAGAGCAGGCGCTGAAGTGGGCGCTTACCGGCGGGGAAGATTACGAACTTTGCTTCACGGTGCCCGAAATTAATCGGGGCGCGCTGGAAGTGGCGCTGGCGCATTTGGGCGTGCGCTTTACCTGCGTGGGGCAAATCATGCCGCTGTCAGAAGGCATCAAGTATCAACGCTCCGGTGAGACCGTGGAGCTTGAATGGCAGGGATTCGACCATTTCGCACAGGAGATTGCCTCGTGACAATAGATAAGCAAGTAAGCGGAAATGCGGGTGATAAAAAGCGCCCGATGCGCCACAAAGGTCGCACCGGCAATGACGCCGTCGACATGGCCGCCGCCAAAAAGCGCCTGAATCTGCGCAACCCGTGGCACCTGCTGGCGACCGGCTTCGGCAGCGGATTATTCCCCGTCGGCCCGGGCACCGCCGGTTCTGTCGCCGCGATCCCGTTCTGGATCCTGATGACTTACCTGCCGTGGCAGGTCTATTCGATGGTGGTGATGTTCAGCATCTGTATCGGCGTCTATTTGTGCCGTCAGACCGCCAAAGACATGCGCGTTCACGACCACGGCAGCATCGTGTGGGACGAATTTGTCGGCATGTGGATTACGCTGATGGCTATTCCGACCAACGATTGGCAGTGGGTGCTGATTGGTTTCGTGGTGTTCCGCATTCTGGATATCTGGAAACCCTGGCCGATTCGCTGGTTCGATCGCAACGTGCAGGGCGGAATGGGCATCATGATTGATGACGTGGTCGCGGGCGTGTTTGCGGCGGCGATTATCTATCTGATTGGTCATCATTGGCCGGTCGGCCTGTTCTAAACCTTTTCCGCAACGTTTCCGGAAACGTTCCTGTAAACGTTAAGCGATAGAACATAAAAAGGCGTCGTAGAGATTCTCTGCGACGCCTTTTTTGTAGTGATATTTTTACCTTCGCTGGAAAGCTGAAGGCTTATTTAAAGCCCGTCGCCTGATGCGGCTGATAGGCCATTTCCAGCTCGGCGATTTCGTCGATGCTGAGAGAAATGTCCAGCGCGGCGATCGCGTCTTCCAGATGTCCGGCACGTGAAGCACCAATAATCGGCGCGGTCACCACCGGTTTATTGAGCACCCACGCCAACGCAATCTGCGCACGCGGCACATTGTGATCTTCGGCGATTTTCGCTACGCGTTCGGCAATTTTCGCATCCGCTTCATCCGTATCGCCGTACAGGGTTGGGATCACCTCATCGGATACCGATCGCGCCGTGGTTTCGCCCCACGGACGAGTCAAACGCCCACGGGCCAGCGGACTCCACGGCAGCACGGCGATATCGCGCTCCAGACACAGCGGGTGCATCTCGTTCTCTTCTTCGCGCTGAATCAGATTGTACTGATCCTGCATCGAGACAAATTTCGCCCAGCCTTGCTGCTGCTGAATATCCAGCGCCTGACGGAACTGCGAGGCGTGCATCGACGAGGCGCCAATAAAACGCGCCTTGCCCGCTTTTACTACGTCGTTAAGCGCTTCAAGGGTTTCTTCGATCGGCGTGTCGTAGTCCCAACGGTGAATTTGCAGCAGATCGACGTAATCCGTCCCCAAACGGCGCAGGCTGTCGTCGATGGATTGCAAAATCGAGGCACGCGACAGGCCGCCTTTCAAGTCCGGCAGCGGAAAAAAGACTTTGGTCGCTAACACGTACTGGTCGCGGGCCATTGATTCGCGCAGGATTTTACCGACGATCTCTTCGCTGCTGCCGTCGGAATAGCTGTTGGCGGTATCGAAGAAGTTAATCCCTGCGTCAATCGCCTGCTGAATTAGCGGGCGGCTGCTCTCTTCCGGCAAGGTCCAGGCGTGTTTGCCGCGTGAAGGTTCGCCATAGGTCATACAGCCGAGACACAGGCGCGAGACTTTTAATCCGGTGCTTCCAAAATGGGTGTATTGCATGATTTCTCCAGCATCAGCGCATCGCGATGGGCGACAGGCGCAAGTAAATGAGATGATGGAATAACTGTAGCTCAGTCTGCGGCGAGAAGGGGAGAAGAGGAGGGCGAAGCCGAGGTAAATCCCCCTTTTTGCTAAAGAAAAAGGGGGAAAGAGTCAGACGTTATCAGGCAAGCCAGTCGGTAATCTGCTGTTCGATGCCCGCGCCGTCGAGGCCGAAATCACTGCGGACTTCTTCCTGCGTGCCCTGTGGAATAAACTGGTCAGGCAGGCCGATATTCAGCACCGGCACCAGAACGCGCCTGGACATCAGCAGTTCATTCACGCCGCTGCCCGCACCGCCCATGATGGCGTTCTCTTCAACGGTGACCAGCGAATCGTGACTGGCGGCCAGCGAGAGAATCAGCTCGTTATCCAGCGGCTTAACGAAGCGCATATCGACCAGCGTCGCGTTAAGCTTTTCAGCGGCGATTTTAGCTTCCGGCAGCAGCGTACCGAAGTTGAGAATCGCGATTTTTTCGCCTTCACGACGCACCACGCCTTTGCCGATTGGCAAGGAAGCCAGCGGCTCGCAGGTCGCGCCCGTGCCGTTTCCGCGCGGATAACGCACCGCCACCGGACCCTGCTGGTGATGGTAACCCGTGTGCAGCATCTGGCGGCACTCGTTTTCATCGCTAGGCGTCATGATAATCATGTTCGGAATGCAGCGCAGGAACGAGAGGTCGAACGCGCCCTGATGCGTCTGCCCGTCGGCACCGACGATGCCGCCACGGTCAATGGCAAACAGCACCGGCAGATTCTGGATAGCCACGTCGTGGATCACCTGATCGTAGCCGCGTTGCAGGAAGGTAGAGTAAATCGCCACCACCGGCTTGTAGCCGCCAATCGCCAGACCCGCCGCGAAAGTTACCGCGTGCTGCTCGGCGATCGCCACGTCGAAATACTGTTTCGGATAGGTTTTGGAGAATTTGACCATGCCCGAGCCTTCGCGCATCGCGGGCGTGACGGCCATCAGCTTGCTGTCACCGGCGGCAGTTTCGCACAGCCAGTCGCCGAAGATTTTCGAATAGCTCGGCAAGCCTTCCTTGCTTTTCGGCAATGTGCCGCTGGCGATATCAAACTTCGGCACCGCGTGCCAGCTGATAGGATCGTTTTCGGCCGGCGCGTAGCCTTTGCCTTTACGGGTCATCACGTGCAGCAGCTGCGGACCGGCGAGGCCGCGCATGTTTTTCAGCGTTTGGGTCAGCGCGACAACGTCGTGTCCGTCAACCGGCCCGATATAGTTAAAGCCCAGCTCTTCAAACAGCGTGCCCGGCACGACCATGCCTTTCAAATGCTCTTCGGTGCGACGAATCAGCTCTTTGATCGGCGGAACGCCAGACAGCACTTTTTTGCCGCCTTCGCGCAGGCGAGAATAAAGTTTGCCCGACAAAAGCTGCGCCAGGTGATTATTCAGCGCGCCAACGTTTTCGGAAATCGACATTTCGTTGTCGTTCAGCACCACCAGCATATCGGATTTGATATCACCCGCGTGGTTCATCGCTTCAAACGCCATGCCCGCCGTGATGGCACCGTCGCCAATCACGCAAATCGTGCGACGGCCTTTGCCTTCGCGTTCTGCGGCCACGGCCATGCCCAAACCGGCGCTGATGGAGGTTGAAGAGTGACCCACTGACAGCACGTCATATTCACTCTCACCGCGCCACGGAAAAGGATGCACGCCGTTTTTCTGGCGAATGGTCGAGATCTTGTCGCGGCGTCCGGTCAGAATTTTGTGCGGATAGGCCTGATGGCCGACGTCCCAGACCAGATGGTCGAAAGGCGTGTTGTAAACGTAGTGCATCGCCACCGTCAGCTCGACGGTGCCGAGACCGGAGGCAAAGTGGCCGCTCGACTGGCTGACGCTGTCCAACAGATACTGACGCAGCTCGTCACAGAGCTTCGGTAGGCTTTCTTTCGGAAGCGAGCGGAGTTCTTCGGGATTCTCCGCCAGGGCCAGCGTTGGGTATTTGGCTATATCAAGACTCATTGGTTACTCATATAAGAGGCTCTTCCAATTACTTTGGAAATTTCGCGACGTTAGCGTTCGGGTGAAATCAGCTATCGCGTTCAATAACAAAGCGGGCTAATGCCAGCAATGGGGCCGTGTTGTAAGAATGTGTGGCCAGCGCTTCCAGAGCCGCGACGGCTTCCAGATAAAGGTCTTTGGCTTTGGCTTGCGCGCCTTCCAGACCCAGCAGGGCGGGATAGGTGCTTTTACCAAGCTGCTGATCCGCACCCTGACGCTTGCCCAGCGTTTGGGTATCCCCAATGACGTCCAGGATATCGTCCTGAACCTGAAACGCGAGGCCGATAGCTTCTGCATAACGATCGAGCAGCGGCAGCGCGGCGCGTCCGCGTTCACCGGCGGCCAGCGCGCCAATGCGCACGGCAGCGCGAATCAACGCGCCGGTTTTGTGACGATGAATGCGTTCCAGCGCGGCCAAATCAACCTGTTTGCCTTCGGCTTCGAGATCAAGCGCCTGTCCGGCACACATTCCGGCCACGCCGCTGGCCTGCGCCAGTTCGGAGATCATCGACAGGCGATCGCTAACCGCGACATCCGGCATCTCGACGTCGGCCAGAAGCGAAAACGCCAGCGTTTGCAGCGCGTCACCAGCAAGGATCGCGTTGGCTTCGCCGAATTTCACGTGACAGGTCGGCTGCCCGCGGCGCAAATCGTCATCATCCATCGCCGGCAAATCATCGTGGATCAGCGAATAGGCGTGAATACATTCGATTGCCGCTGCGGGCGCATCGAGGTTCTCGAGTTTCAGGCCAAACAGCTGGCCGCTGGCATACACCAGATAAGGACGCATGCGCTTTCCGCCGAGCAATGCGCCGTGACGCATGGCCTCGACCAGCGCCGAACCGCCAAAAGGCAGCGCGTCGATGTAGGCCACAAGCACGTTATCGACACGCTTTTGCAGCGTGCGAAGCTGCTGACTGAAGCTCGGGACTTCGGTTGGTTGTTCAATTAGGGACATCAGAAATTACTCGGCTTCCGGTGTAAAAGGTTGCAAAGGAGCATCGTGATCGCTGTCGAGCAGGATCTGCACGCGCTGTTCAGCTTGCTGTAATTTTTGTTGTCCCTGACGGGCAAGCTGTACGCCCTGTTCAAACTCATTCAGCGCGTCTTCCAGCGGAAGTTCTCCTGACTCAAGGCGAGCGACGATTTGTTCCAGTTCAGCCAATGCGGTTTCGAAATTGGCAGGTGGTGCAGCTTTTTTTGGCATAATTCTCTTTCAATATCGAAGTCGAGGGAGCCGTACAACAGTACGACACAGGGTTCGGCAAGTGGATCGCATCCTTTTGCGCGCAAAGTACACAAGTAAAGTGCTATACTCCGCGCCGCAGAAACTATTGGTAAGGGCAAAACCCGTAAATCATGCGTTTACCAATAGTTGATTCTAGATCCTTATTCAAATACTTACGACCCAGTATTTTCACCAGCCGATAAAAGATTGCCATGAAGTTTATCATTAAATTGTTTCCAGAAATCACCATCAAGAGCCAATCTGTCCGTTTGCGCTTTATTAAAATACTTTCAAGCAGCATTCGTAACGTTGTGAAGAGCCACGATGAGACCCTGGCGGTTGTTCGCCACTGGGATCATATCGAAGTTCGTAGCAAAGACGAAAGTAAACATGACCAGATTGTTGAATTGCTTTGCCGCATTCCCGGTATCCATCACGTTCTGGAGGTCGAAGATCGTCCTTATAAGGATGTTCACGACATCTTTGAGCAGACGCTGGAAGCCTACCGCGAAGAGCTGGAAGGCAAAACCTTCTGCGTGCGCGTTAAGCGTCGCGGCACCCACAGCTTTAGCTCCGGCGACGTCGAGCGCTATGTGGGCGGCGGCCTGAACCAGAATATCGCGTCGGCGTCGGTGAATCTCACCAACCCGGAAATGACCGTCAAGCTTGAGATCAACGAAGACAAGCTGGTGCTGGTCAAGAAGCGTTATCAGGGGCTGAGCGGTTATCCGATTGGCACGCAGGAAGACGTGATGTCACTGATCTCCGGCGGTTTTGACTCCGGCGTTTCGAGCTACATGCTGATGCGTCGCGGCAGCCGCGTGCATTACTGCTTCTTTAATCTGGGAGGTTCTGCACATGAAATCGGCGTTAAACAGGTGGCGTACTATCTGTGGAATCGTTTTGGCAGCTCGCACCGCGTGCGCTTTATTGCCATCGATTTCGAGCCGGTAGTGTGCGAAATTCTCGAGAAAATCGAAGACGGTCAGATGGGCGTGGTGCTTAAACGCATGATGGTTCGCGCAGCCTCGGCGATTGCCGAACGTTACGGCGTGCAGGCGCTGGTCACCGGCGAAGCGCTGGGCCAGGTTTCAAGCCAGACGCTGTCGAATTTGCGCCTGATCGATAACGCGACCAACACGCTGATTCTGCGTCCGCTCATTTCGCACGACAAGCAGCACATCATTGATATGGCGCGCGAAATCGGTACCGAAGACTTTGCCAAAACCATGCCGGAGTACTGCGGCGTGATTTCGAAAAGCCCGACGGTTAAAGCGATTAAAGCCAAGATTGAAGCGGAAGAAGAGCAGTTTGATTTCTCGATTCTGGAAAAAGTGATTGCCGAAGCGAAAAATCAGGACATCCGCACCATCGCCGAAGAGAGCGAGCAGGAAGTTGCAGAAGTCGAAACCGTGGCCGAATTTGCCAACACCGACGTCGTGCTGGACATCCGCGCGCCCGACGAGCAGGAAGAGAGCCCGTTGCAGCTCGAAGGCGTTGAAGTTAGCGCGCTGCCGTTTTACAAGCTGGGCGGCGCATTTAGCGCGCTCGACCAGAGTAAAACCTACCTGCTGTACTGCGATCGCGGCGTGATGAGCCGTTTGCAGGCACTTTATCTGCACGAGCAAGGCTTCAAAAACGTTAAAGTTTATCGTCCATAAGCTTTAGCCGTGTTGCCTGCTGATAAGAAAAAGGGATTGCTTCGGTAATCCCTTTTCTTTTATCTGAAATAAGCCTTGCTTCAATAAACCTTGTCCTCGATAAATCTTGTCTCTGATAAATCTTTTGCCCGATTCTTTTCCTTTATAGGCTTCTGCCTTGGATGAACAAAATTCCATTATCCGGTAATTGTTCATCAATCCTCGTCAGCATGCTGCGTAACAGCATTTCGGCTTCATGATGAAAACGTTGGCTAACGTTGTATCGGCTGTCGCTTCTCAACGCCAATCCACACATTTTGCTGATGTTTTTTACCAGCTTGAGCGCAATCGTCATCGTTTGCTCAAGATTATTATTACTGGCGGCAAATTCGAGGTCCCTCAGCATATCCCGCGCGCCTAGACACTGACTATCAAGCGCACGGGAATTACTGTTCAGAAGAATAAACGCGTTGCGAAGATTAATAATTTTACGGGTCAAATCACGGCTATGCTCGATGATTTCAGAGTTAAAATAGTTGGGCGGTTGAGCGAAGATCTGCGGATTGCGAGATGAGGCCAAGGAGTATGGGGTAGGGAACATGTTAAGCCTCGCTAAAATATGGTGAATGAGAGGTGCCTATATAGAAAGTCGAATGGGTAGGTTGATTCGCTAACTTGACCTGATGAGCGTAAAAAACCAGACCGTTAATACACTCTTTAAGCCTTTGTTCTGACAGATCAAAATTAATATTGGGGTGATTACGCAGCGGGAAGGTCGCGGAAGAGAGGCAGAGCCTGTTGGTGCGGTCCATCAGCTTCAAAGCGGGTTGGAGAGAAAATGCCGTGTTGGCATTAGCCCGCAGCGTATAGAGCGATTTCAACACTTTGCGATGCTTTTCATCGAAGCCAGCGGTATTGCTGCCAATCAGATAAGCCGTATTTTTTAATTCGCCCAGCTTGTGAACGATTTGTTCAGTTAGCTCGGAAATTTTTTCGGCGTTGGAGAGTGACTCAAAATAGCTCGGCGGTGGTGCTTCGGCTGGCACGGGATGCATAGAATGATTGATGTGGGATAACATAAATGCCCTCTCTAAAAAGGGCATGATAATGATTGGTAAAGGCGGGTGACTCGTCGTTTTCGCTCATTCGCAAGATGGCAAAGCGAAATGGCCGAAAACTGCTACTTTCGACGGGTGATGCGATTTTTACGAGCGTCGGCGAGATTAATCCTGATAGTTATGGATACCAGGGTAAAGCACCAGCTGACCGGCCACTTCCGCCGCTTTCTCTTTGCCTATCAGCAAATCAATCATTTTCAAGGCAAATTCGATGGCCGTGCCCGGACCTTGACTGGTCAGCAGGTTAACGCGTGGGTCGAACATGACGCGTTTTTCCATCCACTTGTTCGGTGAGATTTTCTCTTTCAGGCTCGGAAAACCGGTCATATTGCCGACGGGAAACAGGTCGTGGAATTCTAAAACTAGCGCGGGCGCGGCACAAATCGCGGCCACCAGTTTACCGGTGACATTGACGTGGCGAACCTTTTCGACCAGCAGCGGGCTGTCGCGGAAACACTCGGCGCCCTTGACGCCGCCGGGCAACACGATGACATCGAATTCGCGATCGGCGACATCAACCAGCGCGACGTCGGCCAGAATTTTTACGCCGCGCGAACAGCGAATCTCGAGATTGCCGTCGCCCGCCACGCTCGCGGTAGTGACTTCAACGCCCGCGCGGACCAGCAAATCTATCGCCGTGACTGCCTCCAGTTCCTCACTGCCAGGTGCCAGACATACCAGTGCCGAAACGCTCATAATCATTTTCCTTACTCTTAATCATTTCAAATAATTTATTGTTCGCGGGCAGATGAAGCCCGTATTTACGTCCTCGGCGCAGCACGTAACCCGTAATGTAATCAATTTCGGTATGGCGCTGGGTGCGGATATCTTGCAGCATTGAAGAGTGATTGGCCGAGGTAGTGTCGATGACCTGATAAACGTAGCTTAACAACGACTCTTTATGCGTTTGATAACCTTCGAAATCCATGACTTCCGCGACTTCGGCACAGATTTTTTCAATCTGATCCGCGTAGGCCAGCAAATCGCCGTTGGTGCAATTATGCAGCGCGGTGAGCGGATTAATGACGCAGTTTACCGCCAGCTTATTCCAAAGCGAAGGCAGAATATTGTCGTGCCAAGCCACGTCGGGCAGCGCGTCGTGCAGCCGATCGGCAATGTGACTTGACGCCGCGCCGTGCGAGTTTGCCGGCCCGATATGGGTAATTCCCGAGGCGACGTGAACAATCGCGTTGCCCTCGTGGCGCGCGGCGTGGGTGGTCGCGCCTAGCAGAATCGGCAGCCGATTGGCAGGCAGTTCGTCGATGGTGCCCATGCCGTTATGCAGCAGCAAAATAGCGCAATCTGGATGCAGCAGCGGCATCAGCGGAGCCAGCGCGCTCGACACCTGCCACGCCTTGAGCGTGACCAGCAGCAGTTCGCTTTCGGCCAGATGCTGAGGATCGTTGGTGGGAAGATTGCGGTTAAACGCCATGCCGTCGGGCGAAATGACATTGACGGCGCAGAACGGCTGGGGAATACGCAGCCAACCCTGCACGTCGTGGCCTTTCTTGTACAGGCTAGACAGCCACAGCTGACCCAATGCCCCCGCCCCCAATACTGAAATCTTCATTACTACTCCTAGGTAACGCACATCTTTCACGCCGTGGCTGCGTTGGCCGCCCTCGGCAACCCCAGTCACTTACTCATGTAAGCTCCCGGGGATTTACCTCGGTTGCCGCCTTGCCACAACGCGAAATCTGCACGTTACGAGTTGTGTTCTTTCTAGAGCAACACAAGTTACTGACCTGTGTTGCTCTTGGGGATTACCTCAGTCGGCGCCTTGCCACAACGCGAAATCTATAGGAGCGCGGACAGTGTTTGCTGGTTTTAAGATAAAAAACAAACAGCCAGCAATGTTGCGTAAATGTAAAATTTATCTTCTTAGTATAGCTTTTTTTGTGGATTGCATCACACTTTTGGTGCTTTTTGTTTGTCTATTAATCAGTTTTGCTCGGAGACCAAAATTGCGTGGGTGTCGGGCTCGAGCGCTTGGAATACGTGGGGCTGATCGGCGGGGTAGCAAATATAATCGCCTGCCGTTAGCTCTATCGGATTGTCGGTCGGACCGATTAATGCGCGGCCCTGCGTGACAATAAGATGCTCGACCGCGCCGGGGTTATGAGGCTTGGAATGACGATCTTCGCCGGGCTGGGTGATGAGTAAATAGATGTCACGTCGTGCGCCGGGCGGGCAGGTGGCAAGCAGGATCGCCTTGTAATTGGCCATCTCGGCGGTGACTGAAGGCCCTTCGCCGAAACGGATCACTTGAGAAGTGTTGATCTGCTGCTCCATCAAACGCGCGAAAGGAATATCCAGCGCAACGCACAGTGCCCAAAGCGTTTCCAGGCTAGGATTACCGTTTCCGGCTTCCAGCTGCGACAGAGTGGATTTTGCAATGCCCGCGCGACGGGCAATTTCGGCTAATGACAGGCCGGTCCGCTGACGTTCGCGAACCAGCGCTTTTGCGATGATCGAAATAGGCTGGGTCATAAAAGCTACCGGTGTTTTTTATATCGAACGAATCGTTCGTCTTGAAAGTCTTTGGCGAATTGTTCATTATACCTGCCAAACTGTTCGTTATGGGAAAGATATATGCGTGCAACATGGATTTCGCCGCTGCGCAAAGACGTCATCAGGGCAATTATTTTAGTCTGTCTGGCCGATGGAATTGTCGCGGTCTCTTACGGATCGTTGGCGACGGCGGGCGGTTTTCCGCTGTGGGTGCCGATGGCGCTCTCAATCTGCGTGCTGGCTGGCGCATCGGAGTTTCTCTTTATTACCGTGGTCGCCAGCGGTGGCAGTCCGTTTGCGGCGGCGGCGGCGGGTTTGCTGGTCAACGCGCGTCATCTGCCGTTCGGCATGGCGGTGAAAGATTTAGTGGGTGAAAAGGGCGCGAACGTGCTCAAGCCGCTGTTGGGTTGTCACATTATGAATGACGAAAGCGTGGTGTTTGGCGTGTCGCAGAAAACGCCTCGCGAGGCGCGTGCCGCCTATTGGTTCTGCGGTTTGGGTATCGCGATCTGCTGGCCATTGGGCGTGCTGCTCGGCGGGTCGCTTGGAAAAATTATCCCGGATATCAAGGTGATCGGATTGGACGCGGTATTTCCTGCCATCCTCATCGCGCTGATTGTTTCCGCGTTGAGGCACAGGCAAACCATGAGGCGCGCATTTACCGGCATGCTGCTGTCAATGGCCGCCGTGCCGTGGGTGCCTGCGGGCATGCCGGTGCTGTTCTCTTTACTGGGGTTGGCGGTGTGGAGAAAGCATAAATGAACGGCCACTGGATGATAATCGCGGGCATTGGATTGCTGGCCGCAGGGACGTATTTACTGCGCTTCGCCGGTTACAAGTTGGGCAGCCGCTTAACGCTGTCACCCGCCGCCACCGCGCTGTTCGCCGACGCCGCCACGACATTATTATTGGCGGTCGCGGCGATCTCGACCTTTTATGAGGGCGAAAATTTTGCCGGATTCGCCCGCTGTCTGGGCGTGGGCGTGGCGGCTTATCTGGCTTGGCGCAGGCGTCCGCTGATTGTGGTGATCCTCGTGGCGGCGGTGGTTACGGCCGGTTTGCGCCTTCTCGGCGTTAAATAGTGTTAAAAACCAGCATTAGCGACAGTTTACTCCAGCAGTTTTTGGCAACGCGGATGGAAGGCGGTATCATGGAGGCCATCGCAGATAGACGCACAATCACATTTAAGGGAGAAGCTTGAATGCCATCTTTCGATATAGTTTCAGAAATTGATATGCAGGAAGTTCGCAACGCCGTGGAAAACGCCACGCGTGACCTGGCGAACCGTTGGGATTTTCGTAACGTTGAAGCCAGCTTTGAATTGAACGAGAAAGACGAATCGATCAAGGTTGCCAGCGTGTCCGATTTTCAGGTCGAGCAGCTGCTGGACATCCTGCGCGCCGCGCTGCTGAAGCGCAACATTGAAGGCGGTTCACTGGACATCCCGAAAGAGATGGTTCACAGCGGTAAAACCTTCAGCGTTGACGCCAAGCTGCATTCCGGTATCGAAAGCGCGCTGGCGAAAAAGATCGTTAAGCTGATCAAAGACAGCAAGCTGAAAGTGCAGGCGCAGATTCAGGGCGACGAAGTGCGCGTGACCGGTAAGGCGCGTGATGACTTGCAGGCCGTGATGGCGCTGGTGCGCGGTGGCGATTTGGGTCAGCCGTTCCAGTTTAAAAACTTCCGCGACTAACGCATTCTGGCTTTGCCTGTTTGCCGCAGATAAGTTTGCCGCGGATAACTGTTTGCTGCGGATAACTGTGCCGCCCATAAAAAAGGGAGATCGATAATCGATCTCCCTTTTTACTTTTACTCTTTTATCAAGCTTGGGCGACTAAAGTCTCGAGCGCCTGACGATTGGTCAGTTTGGTATCGACCTTCACGTAAGCACTTAACTCATCAACCACCACTACCGCATCGGCAACGCCGGGCTGCGATTTAATGCGCGCTTCGAGCGTGGCATCTTTGGCAATGTTTTCGGAAAGCGTGATACGCAGGCTGCTGACATAAGGCGGTTCCGACATGGTCGCGCTCACCGCCAGCCAAATCACCGCTAACGCTGCACACACCAGGAACACTGCGCCCGCGCCGGCATGACCAAACACATAACCGCCGAGGCTGCCGCCAATCGCGACACCGATAAACTGGCTGGTGGAGTAAAGTCCCATCGCGGTGCCTTTATAGCCCGCCGGAGACTCTTTGCTGATAAGCGACGGCAGAATCGCTTCCATGACGTTAAACGCCAGGAAGAAGATCTGAATACCCGCGATAACCGCCCAAAGATGCAGACCGGCAAACCAAAGAACCAGCTCGGCCAGCAGCAGCACGGCGACGCAACCCATGAAGACCTGCTTCATGTGGCGCTTTTTCTCGGCATAGATAATCACCGGGATAACCGCCACAAAGGAGGTCAGCATGGTCACCAGATAGACGCGCCAGTGTTCGCTCGGCGGGAAGCCTGCGCTTTCCATTACGCGCGGCAGCACCACAAAGCTCGACATCAGCATAATGTGCAGGCACAGAATGCCAAAGTTGAGTTTCA
Organism: Rouxiella sp. T17; assembly: GCF_036663475.1. NCBI lineage: Bacteria > Pseudomonadati > Pseudomonadota > Gammaproteobacteria > Enterobacterales > Yersiniaceae > Rouxiella > Rouxiella sp. T17. The sequence continues at coordinate 140,479 of NZ_JAWUEA010000035.1, forward strand.
GCAGTTTGCCGTTGGTCAGCACTTTGCCGAAGCTGCCTTTCACCATGCTCGACTCGCGATTCAACACGTGAGTGGCAGGGGAGGGGACCACGGCGACGGTAATGATAATGCCGACAATAGTCAGTGCGGCGATAGCCCAGAACAGGGCGTGCAGGCCCCAAGCGTGGGTAATAATCGGGCCCAGCACCATCGCGATGGCAAAGGTAATGCCGAAACTGATGCCGATAAAAGCCATGGCCTTGGTGCGGTTCTGCTCGCGGGTCAGGTCGGAAAGCAGCGCCATCACAGCGGCGGCGATGGCACCGGAACCTTGCAGGGCGCGACCAATAATGATGCCCCAGATAGAATCCGTGCTGGCCGCGACCACGCTACCTATCGTAAAGATGAGCAGCCCGAAAACGATAAGCGGCTTGCGTCCAACGCGGTCGGAAAGCAGTCCGAAAGGAATTTGGAAAATTGCCTGCGCCAGCCCATAAATACCGATGGCGATGCCGATCAGTGTCTCACTGGCTCCGGCCAAGGACATGCCGTAAGTGGTGAGAACCGGAAGAACCATGAACATGCCGAGCATGCGGAGTGAAAATACTGTCCCTAGTCCCCACGTCGCCCGACTTTCCTGCCGGGTCATTTGGTTATCTTTCATTGCTACCTCAAAATTACAAACAGCGACATTGTAGTGTCTTTTTTGTGTGCAGGTAAATTGCTGGATGTTTAGCAGATATTTCAGTTTTCTCAAGTAAGACAAAAAAGAGAGTCATGCTGCGCGTGAATCGAGGGAAGAGGGCACTGAAATACTGAAGTGTTAAATACTGATTTCTAAACGCTGGTAAAAAAAATACTGAATTAATTCAAGGGATTATGCGATTAACGAAAGAAAATGGCCGGTATGATAACCGGCCATTTGTCGAGTCACCGCACGCTTACCAAACGTAGGTAAGCAGGCTATTCGGTGCTGCGGCGTTAAAGTCGATAGACATCATGACACTCAGTGAAGTGATGGCAACGATGGAGAAAACAAACAGCTTTCTTGCCCATACGATGTCATTTTCAGTTTTGTATCCGCGCAGTGCCATGCCCAGCCACCACACGCTGACGGCGGCGGCAACGATCAGGTATTTATACCCTGCGTAACCGCTGAGAGTCAGCATCAGGGTGGCAATCATAAAGGCCAGGATCCAGACCGTAATATGATGCTTCGCCACTGCAACGCCTTTAACAACCGGCAGAACCGGGATATTCGCTGCCTGATAATCCTTAAAGCGGAAGATGGCAATCGCGTACGAGTGCGGCATCTGCCACAGGCTGAAGATCAGTAGCAGGATCAACGCGCCGGTATCGAACTGGCCGCTGACGGCACAGTATCCGATAACCGGCGGCGCTGCGCCGGATAAGCTACCAATCAGCGTGCCGTAAACGGATTTGCGTTTCATGTAGAGGCTATAAACCCCGACATAAACCACAAAGCCCATTACCGCCAACCACATAGACAACGGGTTGGCGCCAACGTACAGCAACGCAAAGCCTAAAATACCCAGGATAGTAGCGTAAACCAGGGTGGTTTTCGGCGGTATAAGTCCTTTTACCAGAACTCGGTTCTTCGTTCTTTCCATTACCTTGTCAATGTCGCGGTCTATGTAGTTGTTAAACACACAGCCCGACGCGACGACCAACGAGACGCCAACAAACGCAGCGAGAAAGAGAGGGAAATCGATGCTTCCTTTCGAAGCAAGGAGGAATCCCCCGACGACAGAAATTAAATTACCGAAAATAATTCCTGGCTTAGTTACTTGCAGGTATTTCTTAATCATCACATGCAGCTCGGCTTTTAACTGACCATCATATTGAGGTTGAGGTTATACATAATCCACAGTGAGCCCACAACGACGATAAAGATAATCACAGCGGTGAACAGGAACGCGATCAGGTTCCAACGTGCTTCCGACGACGTATTCATGTGCAGGAAGTACACCAGGTGAACGACTATCTGGATGATTGCCGAAGCAATGACCGTGCCCAGGATCAGCGAATGTGACGCTGTATCGCTCATCACCATCGCAAACGGAATGACCGTCAGGATGATAGACAAGATGAAGCCGGTCAGATAAGACTTCAGGCTACCGTGGCTTGACCCGCCGTGAGAGGTGGCTGAATGACTCATGCTAGAACTCCCATCAGATAAACTACGGTAAACACGCAGATCCAAACCACGTCAAGGAAGTGCCAGAACAGGCTCAGACACATCAGACGCGTTTTGTTCGTTTCACTCAGACCGCGACGGCTAACCTGGATAATCATTACAACAATCCAGATCAGACCACAGGTAACGTGCAGACCGTGAGTCGCAACCAGCGCAAAGAATGCGGACAGGAAGCCACTGCGGTCAGGACCGAAACCTTCGGTAATCAGGTGATGGAACTCATAAAGTTCCATGCCGATAAAGCCAAGACCGAACAGGAAAGTCACGAACAACCAGCCCTTCACAGAGCCGGTGTTGCCTTTTTCCATGCCGAGCATCGCCATGCCGTAGGTAATACTTGAGAACAGCAGGCAGAACGTTTCGACCAGTACGAACGGAAGTTCGAAAATGTCTTTACCAGCGGGACCACCAGCGGTCCCGTGTACCAGTACCGCGTACGTTGCAAACAGGCTTGCAAACAGTACGCAGTCACTCATCAGGTAAATCCAGAAGCCAAAGACTTTGGTCTCACCCGCGTCGTGGTGCCCATGCTCCGGATCAACCGTGCTATGAGGATTCAGAGAATCAGTTGCCATATTTCACGCCCGCTTTGCTGATATTTTCATAATGTTCGTTTTCGATACGTTCTACTTCTGCAACAGGAACGTAGTAATCAACATCTTCGTCGAAGCTTTTCCAGATCCAGGTGATAACGATACCCAGGAAGCCGACGATGACTAACCACCACATGTCCCAGATTGCTGCGAAACCAAACGCCAGGCTGAACACGGCAATGATGAAGCCTGCACCGCTGTTTTTAGGCATATGAATCTCTTCATATTTCTCTGGTTTCACATAAGCGGTACCTTTCTCTTTCATGTCCCAGAACTCATCGCGGTCGTGGATATGTGGCACGATGGCGAAGTTGTAGAACGGAGGAGGAGAAGAGGTTGCCCACTCCAGAGTACGCGCACCCCACGGGTCACCGGTCAGGTCGCGATTCTTCTCACGGTCACGTACGGAGACGAAGAACATGATGAAGATACACGCGATACCACAGGCAATCAGGAAGGCACCGAACGCGGCAACACACAGCAGAGTGTGGAACTGCGGGTCAATGTCCTGGCTGATACGACGAGTCATACCCATGAAGCCCAGTGCGTACAGCGGCATAAAGGCGACGAAGAAGCCGATGATCCAGAACCAGAACGCACGCACGCCCCAGGTTTCGTTCAGCGTGAAGCCGAAAGATTTAGGGAACCAGTAAGTCAGACCTGCGAAGCAACCAAATACCACACCGCCGATAATAACGTTATGGAAGTGGGCAATCAGGAACAGACTGTTGTGCAGTACGAAGTCAGCACCTGGAACCGCCAGCAGAACGCCGGTCATACCACCCACGGAGAAGGTGATGATGAAGCCGATGGTCCACAGCATTGCGGCGTTCAGGGTGATACGACCCTGATACATGGTGAACAGCCAGTTGAAGATTTTAACCCCAGTCGGGATAGAAATGATCATCGTCATGATGCCGAAGAAGGCATTGACGTTGGCGCCTGAACCCATGGTAAAGAAGTGGTGCAGCCAAACAACAAACGCCAGCACGGTGATGGCAATCGTTGCCCATACCAGTGAGGTGTAACCAAACAGGCGTTTTTTGGAGAAGGTTGCGGTCACTTCAGAGAACACCCCGAACACTGGCAGAATAAGGATATACACTTCCGGATGGCCCCAGGCCCAAATCAGGTTGATGTACATCATCATGTTGCCGCCCATATCGTTGGTAAAGAAATGGGTACCGATATAACGGTCAAGCGTCAGCAGGGCAATGGTCACGGTCAAAATCGGGAACGAGATAATGATCAGGACGTTGGTGCACAGTGCAGCCCAGGTAAATACCGGCATTTTCATCAGCGGCATACCAGGCGCACGCATCTTCATGATGGTCGCGAAGAAGTTAACACCTGTCAGCAAGGTCCCGATACCGGATATCTGTAGACTCCATATCCAGTAGTCGACCCCCACGCCCGGGCTGTATACCTTACCTGACAACGGCGGATAGGCCAGCCAGCCAGTCTGTGCGAACTCACCAATACCCAGAGAGATGTTGATCAGTACCACAGCAACGGCGGTGAACCAGAAGCTGATGTTGTTCAGGAACGGGAACGCAACGTCGCGCGCACCGATTTGTAGCGGTACAACCACGTTCATCAGACCGATTACGAAAGGCATCGCCATGAAGAAGATCATGATTACGCCGTGCGCGGTAAAGATTTGGTCATAGTGATGAGGTGGCAGGAAGCCGGGACTGCCCTCGGATGCCATAACCTGTTGGGTACGCATCATTACGGCATCGGCAAAGCCGCGGATAAGCATGACAATCGCAAGGATGATGTACATGATACCCAGTTTTTTGTGGTCAACCGAGGTGATCCACTCGGTCCACAGGTATTTCCATTTCCCGAAATAGGTTATTGCTGCAACCAGAGCGATACCGCCCAGGATGATTGCGGCAACAGTGACCATAACGATTGGAACGTCAAATGGAATGTCACTTAGCGTAAGTTTTCCGAACATCTTTTATTCCCCGGCTCCGGCAGTGTGAGACTTATCACCCATATCCATGCCTTTCATGTCTGTACCGGCTGGCATAGGCATTGTCTGGCCTGCTGGCATATTCATGTCGTGCGAATACTGACCAATGATATTTTTGAACAAATCAGGCTGAACGGTAGAGAAGTATTCGACTGGGTTGTCGATACTGTCTGCGGCCAGAGACTTGAACTGATCCATCGTGGCAAGCTGATTCGGTGCTTGCTTGACTTTAGCAACCCACGTATCGAAATCGGCACGGCTAGGTGTGGCAATAGCGTTGAACTTCATACCAGAGAAGCCGCGACCACTGTAGTTTGCCGAGATGCCCTTGTAGGTACCCGCCTCATTTGCAATCAAGTGCAACTGAGTCTGCATACCGGCCATCGCGTAAATCTGTCCACCTAACTGCGGGATGAAGAAGGAGTTCATCACGGTGTCGGACGTCACTTTGAACTGAACAGGGACATCTTTAGGAATAACCAGCTCATTTACCGTCGCGATACCCTGCTCTGGATAGATGAACAACCATTTCCAATCGAGTGAAACCACTTCGACTGTCATCGGTTTTTCTTCGGTTACGATAGGTTTGAACGGGTCAAGCGCATGGGTGGTTTTCCAGGTTATCGTTGCCAGAATGGCAATGATGATAATTGGAATAGTCCATACCACTGCTTCTACTTTGTTGGAGTGTGACCAATTTGGACTGTACTTAGCGTCTGTATTAGAAGCGCGATACTTCCATGCAAAAGCAAAAGCCATAACGATTACTGGTATAACGACGATCAGCATTAAACCGATCGCTGTCAATATCAGCGTTCTTTGCTCTAGTCCAATTGCTCCCTTGGGATCCATTAGTGCCGTATTGCAGCCACTTAACATTACAGTGGATGCAAATATAGACAACATCCCAATACTTTTATTGTATTTCTTAAGTCTCATCTAACGACCTCAATAACAGGGCTCTATTGTCGCTTCATGTGTGCGGGCATTTTACGGGAAGGTTACGGTACTGTAAACACGCTTAAAGCAGTGTAAATGCACGTCCCACACTTTATGTTAACGTGGTCACACCTGTTACGGGAAGTGACAATTTCTTTGTGGCAACAGTACCTTGCACTTTTTTTGGTCACTATGTAGTGAAAAAACAAGACGTAGCAACAGTATGGATATTTAGTGCCTTTTTTTAATGATCGAGAGAGGTGTTATTTATGTAAACAGAATGTTGAAATTAAGTGAAAATAAAATGAATGAAAAAGAGGATAAAAACGATCAATGAAACAAAGTGTAAATTAGAAATATTTTTTTATTACCTTTGAATTAATTTTTGATCTAGATCAGGGTAAATAAATATATTAACTAAAATACAACAATGACGCCCCAGAAAGCACAACAAAATGCCGTCTGAGGTATAAAGGATTGAGCTTATTTTCTGCCGTGAAGCGCTGTCTTTAAGATGAAAGTCGCCGCAGAGATAAGAGTGTAGATGAGATTTAAGGAACTGCCAGAAAAGAGCAGGGCCAAAACGTGATTGATTTGGCCCTAATGTGTTTAACAGAATGTCATTTCTCGCTACAACACCGGCTGGCGGCGCAAGGCGAGAAAATCCAGCACGCTGCCGAGCGCAATGCCGATCAGTGCCAGCAATGCGCCAGCCTGTACAATATGGCTCGCGGGCTGCGATAAATGAGTCCAGTCAAGACCGTCGGTAATTAAAATAATCACCCACAGGCCGAGCAAAATAGCGCCCACTAATAAAAATCTTATTGCCCAACGATAAGCCGAGCCGAAATAACGACGCGGTTCGAAACTGTCGGATTGCTGCGTCTGTTCCAGCGTCTGTCGACATAACAGCAGCAGCAGTAAACCCGGCAATGCCGCGACGATAGAGAACAGATAAAACAGCGGCCAGCCGTTGGCTTCAACAAACCAGCCGGCAATCGGCCCCACGTAAACGCGACCCACGGCAGACAGCGCCGACAGCAGTGCAAATTGCGTGGCTGAAAACGACTTGTTGCAGAGTGCCATCAGCAGCGCGACAAAAGCCGCCGTGCCCATGCCGCCACACAGGTTTTCGAAAAAGATCGCCGTGCCCATCGAGTAGAGATGTTTATCGGTCACCGCCAGAATCCAGTAACCCGCGTTCGAGACGCCTTGCAGCAGGCCAAACAGCATCAGCGCGCGGAACAGGCTCAAACGCTGCATCAACACGCCACCAAGCAGCGCGCCGAAAATCGTCGCCAGCAGGCCGAGGGTCTTGTTAACTAATCCGACTTCGCCCGCGTCAAAGCCGACGCCGCGAATCAAAAAAGTGGTGCTGAGGCTACCGGCAAAGGCATCGCCGAGTTTGTACATCACGATTAACAGCAGGATCAGCCACGCATTATTACGGCCAAAGAAATCTTTTAGCGGCGCGATAACCGCCAGTTCCAGCGTTTTCGGCGCAGGACTCTCCACCTCCGGCTCGGGCGCGAACAGCGTCGCCGCCACGCCAATCAGCATCAGCGCCGCCATCAGCCAGTAAGTGTGTTGCCAGCCAAGATAGCGATCGGCGAGCCACAGGGCCAATCCGCCCGACACCAGCATCGCCAGCCGATAACCTAGCACCGACACCGCCGCGCCGTTGCCCCTTTCCTGCGCGCTGAGCAAGTCGGTTTTATAAGCATCAAAAACAATATCTTGCGACGCAGAGGCAAAGGCAATTAATACCGCCAGCGCCGCTAGCCAGAATAAATCGCGGGAAGGATCCATGTAACCCATGGCAAAAATTGCCACCACCAGCAGCAGTTGCGTGATGATAAGCCAGCCACGACGGCGGCCGAAAAACGACGGCGTATAGCGGTCCATCATCGGCGACCAGAGGAATTTAAACACATAGGCCTGACCCACCAGCGAGAAGATGCCGATGGTTTTCAGGTCGAGATTTTCGACCGTCATCCACGCCTGTAGCGTGCCGGAAGTCAGCGCCAGCGGCAGTCCCGAGGCAAAGCCCAGCAGCAGCAGAATGACGGTATTTCGTTGGGTGAAGATAGTGAAGTACTGTTTCAGCATGGCATCCGTGTTCCTGCAAGGCCGGTGAATAGGGGGCGCAGGGGCATCATAAAGGATAAATGCGGATAATAAAGGAGGGAATCGGGAGAAGGGGGCAAAACGGCAAAACATTCAGAGGCTTCTGCCCGACGGGAGCCGGGCAGAAGCCAATGTTATCGCTCGCTAACTCAGTGCGAGTTGGCCTTGATGAATTCGCTGACGCTGGTGTCTTGCGCCATGTCGGCAATCACATCGCCCATCACGGTGTTAACCACGTTGGTGATTTTCGCGTCGGTCGCAGTGAATGCACCCTGAACGTTATAGGTTGAGCGGTAGTTTTTCACCTGCTTGTTGCCATTTTTGGCGGTCGCGATGATAGAGATATCTGCCTTGGTGGTGATGTTGTAGCGCAGATTACCTTCCTGAACATCGGCGTACAGGTTATTGACCACGATTTGCAGGTCGACGGCACCGTCAGGACCAACCATGTAGCCGCGCGCCGTCATCTGCTTCTCGAGAGACTCTTGCAGCAGGAAGCGCAGGTCGCGGGAAGGTGTCAGCGAGACCAGCTGGCCGTCGCGATTAACCTTGGCCAGCGCCTTGTCCTGACGCAGGTCCGCGCCGTTGATGCTGATTGTCACGCCCATCAGCGTGGGATCCTGCGTTGGCAGGGCAATCTTTGGAGAAATGTTCAGTGTGTTGCTGCTGGTCGCACAGCCTGCGAGCATAAAGAGTGCCAGCACAGGGAAAATAACTTTTTTGAATAGCGTCATTTTTTCAATTATCCGTCTTTGCAAAGTCAAAAGTTCGCGTGTTTTCATTGTAGAATTGGCAGCATCATAGCATTGCGAATGTTTAGCGTGCCATGAGATTGGACCGCGGAATGTGTTAAATTATCGCAGGCAAGTGAAAAAATAGTGAGAGAACGCGCCGATTTACCCTTCAAACCGCCCTTTTGTTCACATAAGTAAGATTTTCTTTTTGAAAGTAAGAATAAAACGGAAAACAGCCTATTCTTTAAGGTAAGACGGCGAAATAGTTGGGCGCAGTTCTCTGTTAGGCGTGTTTATAAGGAGATGGCTATGATTCGCGAACAAATAGAAGCAAAGTTGGCCGCAGCGTTTGAACCAACGCACCTGGATGTAACAGATGAAAGTTATCGCCATAATGTGCCTGCGGGTTCTGAAAGCCACTTTAAGGTGGTGATGGTAAGCGATAAATTCGTGGGCGAACGCTTTTTATCCCGCCACCGTTCTATCTATTCCGTACTGTCGGCAGAGCTGGCTGGCAGCGTTCACGCGCTGGCCCTGCACACTTACACGATGAAGGAGTGGGAAGGGCTGCAAGACACCGTTCCGGCCTCTCCACCGTGCCGTGGTGCAGGAACTTTAGCCTAAAATTAGCTATTTTCGGCAAAATCGTGACTAAAACGCCTTTAATAGAGAGTATCTCTGGAACTTTCCCCCCGAGATGCTGTATTAGTAGAAGCGAATTTCAAAACGGCCTGCGGGCCGTTTTTGTTTTCCGGGTTTTTTATTTCGCGGCAGCCGTCCTCGACTCCCTGCCGTTGCGCCGCTATAATGCTGCGTCTTATTTTTCCGGAATGGTTTCGGGACTTCCTCGAATACTGAGCCAGGTCTGCATGAAGCGTCCCGGTTCGGGGTTGACCGAGCACTTTGATTTTTTTGAGGTAACAAGATGCAAGTTTCTGTTGAAACCACTCAAGGCCTTGGTCGCCGTATCGCTATTACTGTTCCTGCTGAAAGCATTGAAAAAGCAGTAAAAAGCGAACTGGCTAAAGCGTCTAAATCTGTACGTATTGACGGCTTCCGCAAGGGCAAAGTACCACACCACATCATCGAACAACGTTACGGCGCAAGCGTTCGTCAGGACGTGCTGGGCGATTTGATGCAGCGCAGCTTCGTTGATGCCATCATCAAAGAAAAAATTAACCCGGCTGGCGCACCAAACTACGTTCCAGGCGAGTACAAAGACGGCGAAGATTTCAACTTCACCGTTGAGTTCGAAGTTTATCCAGAAGTTGAACTGAAAGATCTGGAAAGCATCGAAGTCGAAAAGCCGGTTGTTGATGTTAACGAAGCTGACGTTGATGCCATGCTGGAAACCCTGCGCAAGCAGCAGGCTGACTGGAAAGAAACCGACGCAGCCGTGACCGCTGAAGATCGCGTTACCGTTGATTTCTCCGGTTCTATCGACGGCGAAGAGTTTGAAGGCGGCAAAGCCTCTGACTTCGTTCTGGCGATGGGCCAGGGCCGCATGATCCCAGGCTTCGAAGAAGGTCTGGTCGGTCATAAAGCCGGTGAAGAATTCGCTATCGACGTAAACTTCCCAGAAGATTACCACGCAGAAAACCTGAAAGGTAAAGCGGCCAAGTTCGACATCGTTCTGAAGAAAGTTGAAGAGCGCGAACTGCCAGAACTGACCGAAGAATTCATCAAGCGTTTCGGCGTGGCTGATGGTTCAGTTGAAGGTCTGCGTGCCGAAGTGCGTAAAAATATGGATCGCGAGCTGAAAGGCGCCGTGCGTAACCGTATCAAGACTCAGGCAATCGACGGTCTGGTTAAAGCCAACGACATCGACGTTCCTGCAGCCCTGATCGACAGCGAAATCGACGTTCTGCGTCGCCAGGCTGCACAGCGTTTTGGTGGCAACGAGAAACAAGCTCTGGAACTGCCTCGTGAGCTGTTCGAAGAGCAGGCTAAGCAACGCGTTGTTGTCGGTCTGCTGCTGGGCGAAGTTATCAGCCAGCACGAACTGAAAGCTGACGAAGAGCGTGTTAAAACGCTGATCGAAGAGATGGCTTCTGCTTACGAAGATCCGTCTGAAGTGATCGAGTTCTACAGCAAAAACAAAGAGCTGATGAACAACATGCGTAACGTCGCGCTGGAAGAACAAGCCGTCGAAACCCTGCTGTCCAAAGCTAAAGTTACAGAAAAGCCGACCACCTTTACTGAACTGATGAACCAGAACACCCCGGCATAATTGCCTCAGGGGTTTCAGTGGTGAGTTTCATTTAACGATGAGGCGAGCCGTTGATACAGGTTCAAGAAGCCCGTAGTTTGCGCTACGGGCTTTTTTATTTGATCATTTTTGGCTAAAGGCTGGTTTTTTAAGAACTGCCTGCTCTATATTTAGTAGACTTTGCACTATATTTATCAGAGTGATAACCCTATTTTCGTCAGGTAATTCATTTATAGAGGAAGCCGATAGGCAAGCATGTCAGCGAGCACGTAAGTGATTCGTTTATTTATTGAGCTATTTACCTGCTGAATGAATCAGGGGAGTAAAAGAATTTGCCAACGGGCTTGAATTCTCCCATCGCCCCCCCAATTGTCTAGTGCTACGAGAGTAACTTTGCTGTTAGCTTCTGACTGATAACAACCGTCAGCCGTGTACGTGGCGACTTGGCCGCTTGAGCATAGTCATCATTGCTTATCTCAAGTAGAATTGGTTTCAACTCGCGCTAAAGAGCATTCTATTAGGAGACGGTTATGTCATACAGTGGTGAAAGAGAGCAGTTTGCGCCAAACATGGCTCTAGTACCGATGGTTGTAGAGCAGACTTCACGCGGTGAGCGCTCATACGATATTTTTTCCCGCCTGTTAAAGGAACGCATTATCTTCCTGACCGGTCAGGTTGAAGACCATATGGCTAACCTGATTGTGGCCCAGATGCTTTTCCTGGAAGCTGAAAATCCAGAAAAAGATATCTACCTTTATATCAACTCGCCGGGCGGCGTTATTACCGCAGGGATGTCAATTTACGACACCATGCAGTTCATCAAGCCGGATGTCAGCACGATTTGTATGGGTCAGGCCTGTTCAATGGGCGCGTTCCTGCTGACTGCCGGTGCTGAAGGCAAGCGTTTTGCGCTGCCAAACTCCCGCGTGATGATCCACCAGCCGCTGGGCGGTTTCCAGGGTCAGGCGTCGGACATCGACATCCACGCGCGTGAGATCCTGAAGGTCAAACACCGCATGAATACGCTGATGGCGCATCATACGGGCAAGTCTCTTGAAGAAATAGAGCGTGACACTGAGCGAGATCGTTTCCTGTCTGCCGACGAAGCTGTAGAGTATGGTCTGGTTGACAAGGTTATGACTCATCGCGGCAAACTCTAGTAGGCTTTCTGCTGACACGATGGTCTATAGTTAAACTCATACGGACGTTTCGTGCGGGCGGCGACGAGAAAATCGCCGCTCGGTGCTTTACCCCGGCAACAATATATGAGTGAATTGTCACATAGACATCAGCCATGCGTCAGAGAATGACCTGTCTGTTGAGTTAAATGGTCGCACCGCCGTGTTTTATCCGCGGGACTGAGATTAAAGAAGAGGTTTACTGATGACAGATAAGCGCAAAGACGGTTCAGGAAAGCTGCTGTACTGCTCTTTTTGCGGCAAAAGCCAGCATGAAGTACGTAAGCTGATTGCCGGGCCGTCAGTGTATATCTGCGATGAGTGTGTCGATTTATGCAACGACATTATTCGCGAAGAGATTAAAGAGGTCGCACCGCATCGCGAACGCAGCGCGCTGCCGACTCCACACGAAATCCGTGAACACCTCGATGACTATGTTATCGGCCAGGAACCGGCGAAAAAAGTGCTGGCTGTGGCGGTTTATAACCACTACAAGCGCTTGCGTAACGGTGATACCAGCAACGGTATCGAACTTGGCAAGAGCAACATTTTGCTGATCGGCCCAACCGGTAGCGGTAAAACGCTGTTGGCCGAAACGCTGGCTCGCTTCCTGGATGTGCCATTTACCATGGCCGACGCCACTACGCTGACCGAAGCCGGTTACGTGGGTGAAGACGTCGAAAACATCATTCAGAAGCTGCTGCAGAAGTGTGATTACGACGTACAGAAAGCCCAGCGCGGCATCGTCTACATCGATGAGATTGATAAAATCTCTCGTAAATCTGATAACCCGTCAATTACGCGTGACGTGTCAGGTGAAGGCGTGCAGCAGGCTCTGTTGAAACTGATTGAAGGTACTGTTGCCGCTGTACCACCACAGGGCGGACGCAAGCATCCTCAGCAGGAGTTCCTGCAGGTTGATACGTCCAAAATCCTGTTTATCTGCGGCGGCGCCTTTGCCGGTCTCGATAAAGTGATCGGACAACGTCTGAACACCCGTACCGGCATTGGTTTTGGTGCTGAAGTGAAAGGCAAGTCTGAAAAAGCAACGGAAGGTCAGTTGCTGGCACAGGCCGAGCCGGAAGATTTGATCAAATTTGGTCTGATCCCCGAGTTCATTGGCCGTCTGCCGGTGGTTGCAACGCTGAGCGAGCTGAGCGAAGAAGCCCTGATTCAGATCCTGAAAGAGCCGAAAAATGCGCTGACCAAACAGTATCAGGCATTGTTCAATCTTGAAGGCGTCGAGCTTGAGTTCCGTGACGAAGCCCTGACCGCTATCGCGAAAAAGGCGATGGAGCGTAAAACGGGTGCTCGTGGTCTGCGTTCTATCGTTGAAGCTGCTTTACTGGATACGATGTACGATCTGCCATCTCTGGACAGTGTGGACAAAGTCGTGGTTGACGAGTCCGTCATTGCGGGGCAATCCGAACCTCTGATGATTTATGGCAAACCTGAGGCTCAACAAGCTTCTGGTGAATAATTAGCCAGTTTTACAGCGGTTTAGATGAGAAATGGGGGATTTTTTCCCCCATTTTTTTTTCCTCGCTTTCTTGTCGTTGAATGTCGGATATTCATCCCCATATACTCAGTTAACTACTTGCTGAAACCCGCTGACTCGTGTTTCACGAGATTTCCTTAACCTGGCGGAAGCTAAACTAAGAGAGAGCTCTATGAACCCTGAGCGTTCCGAACGCATAGAAATCCCCGTATTGCCTCTGCGCGATGTGGTGGTTTATCCGCATATGGTTATCCCGCTGTTCGTTGGCCGGGAGAAATCAATTCGCTGCCTTGAAGCCGCAATGGACAATGATAAGAAAATCATGCTCGTTGCGCAGAAAGAGGCCTCGACGGATGAGCCTGGTATCAACGATTTATTCTCAGTGGGAACCGTAGCCTCTATTTTGCAGATGCTGAAACTTCCTGACGGAACGGTCAAAGTTCTGGTTGAAGGTTTACAGCGCGCGCGCATTACCACCTTGTCTGACAGCGGTGAGCATTTTGCTGCGCAGGCCGAATACCTCGAATCCCCTGCGGTAGACGAGCGCGAGCAGGAAGTTTTGGTCCGTACGGCGATCAACCAGTTTGAAGGTTACATCAAGCTGAACAAGAAGATCCCGCCGGAAGTCCTGACTTCATTAAACAGCATTGAAGACGCTGCGCGACTGGCTGACACTATCGCGGCGCACATGCCGTTGAAACTGGCCGACAAACAGTCCGTGCTGGAGATGTTCGACATTACCGAACGCCTCGAGTACCTGATGGCGATGATGGAATCCGAAATCGACCTGCTGCAGGTTGAGAAGCGTATCCGCAATCGCGTCAAAAAACAGATGGAAAAAAGCCAGCGCGAGTACTATCTGAATGAGCAAATGAAAGCCATTCAGAAAGAGCTGGGCGAAATGGACGATGCGCCTGACGAACACGAAGCGCTGAAACGCAAAATCGACGCGGCGAAAATGCCGAAAGATGCGCGTGAAAAAACCGAAGCCGAGCTGCAAAAGCTGAAAATGATGTCGCCGATGTCCGCCGAAGCCACCGTGGTCCGTGGTTATATCGACTGGATGCTTCAGGTGCCATGGAATGCCCGCAGCAAGGTGAAGAAAGATCTGCGCAAGGCGCAAGAGGTGCTGGATACCGATCACTTTGGTCTGGAACGTGTGAAAGACCGTATCCTCGAGTACCTCGCCGTGCAGACGCGCGTGAGCAAAATCAAGGGACCTATCCTTTGTCTGGTAGGGCCTCCGGGCGTGGGTAAAACCTCCCTCGGACAGTCGATCGCGCGTGCGACCGGCCGTGAATACGTGCGTATGGCGCTGGGTGGCGTGCGTGACGAAGCCGAAATTCGTGGTCACCGTCGTACCTATATTGGTTCAATGCCGGGCAAACTTATCCAGAAAATGGCCAAAGTTGGCGTCAAGAACCCGCTGTTCCTGCTCGATGAAATCGACAAGATGTCTTCCGACATGCGTGGCGATCCGGCTTCGGCTCTGCTTGAAGTGCTGGATCCCGAACAGAACGTCGCGTTCAACGACCACTATCTGGAAGTTGACTACGACTTGTCTGACGTGATGTTTGTTGCAACGTCGAACTCGATGAACATTCCAGCGCCGCTGCTTGACCGTATGGAAGTGATTCGCCTTTCCGGTTATACCGAAGACGAAAAGCTGAACATCGCCAAACAGCACCTGCTGCCGAAACAAATCGAGCGTAACGCACTGAAGAAAAACGAGCTGACGGTAGAAGACAGCGCCATCATCGGCATTATTCGTTTTTACACCCGTGAAGCCGGTGTACGTAGTCTGGAACGCGAAATTTCCAAGCTGTGTCGCAAAGCGGTTAAACAGCTGCTGCTCGACAAGACCTTGAAGCACATCGTGATTAATGGCGATAACCTGAAAGATTACCTTGGCGTGCAGAAAGTCGATTACGGCCGTGCCGACACTGAAAACCGCGTGGGTCAGGTAACGGGTCTGGCGTGGACCGAAGTGGGCGGCGAGCTGCTGACCATCGAAACCGCGTGCGTTCCGGGCAAAGGCAAGCTGACCTACACCGGTTCTCTGGGTGAAGTGATGCAAGAGTCGATTCAGGCGGCGTTGACCGTGGTGCGTGCTCGCGCAGACAAGCTGGGCATCAACCCAGACTTCTACGAGAAGCGTGACATTCACGTTCACGTACCGGAAGGCGCGACCCCGAAAGACGGTCCAAGTGCCGGTATCGCAATGTGTACCGCGCTGGTCTCCTGTCTGACCGGTAACCCGGTTCGCGCCGATGTGGCGATGACCGGCGAGATTACTTTGCGTGGTCAAGTGTTGCCTATCGGCGGCTTGAAAGAGAAGCTGCTGGCCGCACACCGCGGTGGCATCAAAGTGGTGCTGATTCCTGACGACAACAAACGCGATCTCGAAGAAATTCCTGATAACGTGTTGGCCGATCTGGAAATCCATCCGGTCAAGCGCATCGACGACGTGCTGAACCTTGCACTGCAAAATCCTGCCTTTGGCGCACTGCCTGTTGCAGCCAAATAGTGATTGATGCATAAAGTATAAGCAGAACCAAGGCTGGCAAGTGAAATCCTACTTGCCAGCTTTTTTTTGTGCCGTTAAGTTAGTAACCCTGTCAGGAGGGTGCAATGCGTTCTGGGTAGCTTGCATACCCCTGACAAGCTTGATATAAAAGCTGCGCTGTCGCGTCCGTAGGGAAATTTTCGGCGTGACGATAGAATTCTAAGAGGGGATGAAAACGTGAATAAGTCACAACTGATCGACAAAATTGCAGCCGGTGCGGACATTTCTAAAGCGGCCGCTGGACGTGTTCTGGACGCGGTGCTTGAATCAGTGACCGATTCTCTGAAAGCTGGAGAAGACGTTGCACTGGTGGGCTTTGGTACCTTCGCGGTTCGTGAGCGTTCAGCTCGCACCGGTCGTAACCCGCAAACGGGTAAAGAAATCAGTATTCCGGCTGCCAAGGTTCCTGGCTTCCGTGCCGGTAAATCGTTGAAAGACGCAGTAAACGGATAATTACTAACAATAACCTGACGTCACAGGGTTGGTAAGGTAATATGTGAGGCGCATCGAAGAGATGCGCTTTTTTCTTTTTCTATGCTGCCCGTCGGCAAGAAAAAGGCAACGGGTGCGGTTATTGCCTGTTAACAGTGATTCTTTTGAACGCCATTTAAAACGAAGTGTCAGTGTAAACACGCAGTTAGCAGTTAATTGTGCAGCACCCTGAAGGGTGTCACAGGGATCGTCGGCATCGTCCACGCAGCCCAAGTTTTAAACCCCAAATACAGCGGAGTGTTGCTTCACTATGATGGACAACTTACGCGCGGCAGCTAATCACGTCGTGCTCAAAATCATTCTTGGTCTGATCGTTCTCTCATTTGTTTTAACCGGCGTGGGCAACTACCTCATCGGCGGCACCAGCGATTACGCGGCCAAGGTAAACGGTCAGGAAATTAGCCGTGCTCAGCTCGATGACGCCGTGCAGAACCAGCGTAGCCGCCTGCAACAGCAGCTGGGCGACCAGTTTGCCGCACTGGCTGGCAGCGACGGTTACATGCAGCAGCTGCGCCAGCAGTCGCTGAATAACCTGATCGACGTGACCCTGCTTGATCAATACTCCAAAAAATTGGGCGTGACGGTTAGCGATCAGCAAATCAAAGACGCGATTCTGGCGACGCCGCAATTCCAGACCAACAAACAGTTTGATAACGCCAAGTACCTGCAATCCTTGCAGGGCATGGGTTATACCGCCGATAACTTTGCCAAGCTGATGAAACAGCAGCTGGTGAGCCAGCAGTTGGCGCAGGCCTACGGCGAATCAGACTTCGTGCTGCCGGTTGAAACCAAATCCATGTCCGAACTGGTATTGCAGGAGCGCGACGTTCACACCGCCACCTTCAACACCGACGCGCTGGCTGCCAAACAGCAAGTAAGCGACAGCGAACTGCAGGCCTATTACGATCGCAACAAAAACAGCTTCGTGGCTCCTGAGCAGATCAAAGTCAGCTACATCGAAATGGACGCTGCAGCAATGCAGAGCAAAACCACGGTGACCGATGCCGACGTCACGGCTTACTACGACCAGCATAAAAGCGAGTTCGGCCAACCGGAACGCCGTCGTTATAGCGTGATCGTAGCGAAAGATCAGGCCTCTGCCGACGCTATCGATACCCAGCTGAAAAGCGGTACCGATTTCGCCGAGCTGGCAAAAACCAAATCTATCGACACCCTGAGCGGCAAGAAGGGCGGTGATCTTGGCTGGATGGAACCTGAAACCACACTGCCTGAGTTCAAGAGCGCCAACCTGACCACTAAAGGTCAAATGTCTGGCGTGATTAAATCAGACAGCGGTTTCTTCATTCTGCGCCTTGATGACATCATGCCTGAGCAGGTTAAACCGCTGGCCGACGTTCATGACGGCATCGTTAACAAGCTGAAGCAGGAAAAAGCGCTCGACGCCTATTACGCGCTGCAACAGAAAGTGAGCGACGCAGCCAGCAATGACAACGAAAGCCTGGCGTCTGCCGAAGAGGCCGCCGGTATTAAGTCTTCTCATACCGACTGGTTTACTCAGCAGAACATTCCGGCCGCGATTAACTTCAAGCCGGTGGTTCAGTCACTGTTTGATGGTTCACTGATTGGTCGTGACGGCGCGCCGGGCAGCAACTCCGACGTGATTACCGTCGACGGTGACCGCGCCTTCGTCGTGCGTGTCGACGCGCACAAAGCAGAGTCGGTCAAACCTTTCACTGAAGTGAAAGATCAGGTTGCTCAGAGTGTTAAACAGCAGAAAGCCGAAGATCAGGCTCGCGTTGACGCACAGAAAGTGTTGGCCGCGCTGAAAGAGGGCAAAGGCGACGATGCGCTGAAAGCCGCAGGTTTGAACTTTGGTGACGTGCAGAAAGTGCAGCGTACCGCGCAGCCTTCTGATTTCGAGCAAAATGTTTATGCACTGGCGCAGCCGCAGGCTGACAAACCGACCTACGGCATTTCGCAGGATGAGAACGGCAATACCGTCATCATCAAGCTGACCGCCGTGACTCAGGGCAAGCTGCCAGAAGCCGAAGCCGCTCAGTTCAACCAGCAGCTGCAGCAAACGTCGTCCAACAGCACCTTTGATGCCTTGCTGGCAAACCTGCGTCAGCAGGCGAAAATCAAGCTCGGCTCAGCCGCGCAAAACCAGCAATAATGCGAGGCTCTCCGGAGCCTTTCTGCAACAAGCTGCAACACCGAAAGGCCGCCTTCGCGGCCTTTTCCAATTCTGAATTCTGCCGTTTGTAGTTCCCGTCGCGCTGGTTCACTCTGTCCGTGCTGTCAACAACACGGAGGATTACAGCATGAAAAATCTATCAATCAAGAGTTTAGTCATGGTTTTAGGTCTGGCAGTGATGCCATTTGGCGCACAGGCGGCCACAGAAAGCGCGACAAAAAGCGCAACCTCGAGCAGCATCGAAAAGAGTGCGAGCAAAGAGAAAAAAGCCGACCAGAAGGCGACAAAAGAGCCCGCGGCGAGCAAAGCCGAGGAGGAAAAAGTTAGCCTCAACAGCGCCAGCGCGGAGGAACTCTCGAAAGCGCTTAACGGTGTCGGCCTTAAGAAAGGTCAGACGATCGTCAACTATCGGGAAGAAATGGGGCCCTTTACTCAGCTGGAACAACTGCAAGAAGTGCCGGGCATTGGGCCGGCATTATTTCAACGTAATCAATCGCGTTTGAAATTGTGATACGGATCGCGGCGATGAAGGGAGGACTTTTCTCGCCGCGTTCTTCTGCTAACCTGAAAGAAGTCCGACCAGTTAAGCGCGGTTCACGCCGCGCGATAAGGTCACCTTTTTCAGCCTTAGGCCAGCAGCAGGATTCTCACTATGCAGACAACGCTAAAAGTTCGTGGATTTCATATCGATGTTTATCGACACGTTAATAACGCCCGTTATCTCGAGTTTCTCGAAACCGCGCGCTGGGAATGGCTCGACAATAAAGAAGGCTTTCAGTGGATGGCGAAAAACAATATCGCCTTTATTGTGGTCAACATTAATATCAACTATCGCAAACCGGCGGTGCTGGGCGATGTGTTACTGATCGACAGCCAGCTCGAGCAGCTTAATGGCCGAAGCGGGGTGATCAAGCAGGTGATCAGCTGTCAGGGAGAAACGGTTTCGGATGCGCTGCTGACCTTTGTTTGCATCGATTTGCAAACCCAGAAAGCCTTGCCGCTTGATGGCCAATTGCTTGAAAAGCTGCAACAACTCAAAGAATAGCCGTCGTTATTCACGCCGCAGCTGCGTTGGCTGCAACATGAATGACGTAGGCTATGTCGGTGATTTTAGATAAACCTTATTAAATAAGATGGTAAATCAAAGGCTTAAATCAGAGGCTTAAGCCAGCGCAGTTTTCTCTTTTAGGCTGGCTTTGATAGCTTCAGGATTTTGCTGGTATTCCGCCAGACCTTTGGCGCGCAGGTGGCAGGCGGCACATTCGCCACAGCCGTCGCCAATAATGCCGTTATAGCAGGTCAGCGTTTGGTTGCGAATGAGCGGCAGTTGGTTGTAGTAATCGGCCAGCGCCCAGGTTTCAGCCTTGTTGAGCCACATTAATGGCGTTTCAAAACGAATTTCACGCGCAATGCCGAGATTGACGGCGTGATTTAGCGCTTTCACAAACTCGTCGCGACAGTCAGGATAACCCGAGAAATCGGTTTCGCAGACGCCGGTAATCACGGCTTCAGCCTGAACCTGATAGGCATAAATCGCCGTCAGCGTCAGGAACAAAATATTACGTCCGGGCACAAAGGTGCTCGGCAGGCCGTTTTCAGCGGTTTCGCCAAACTGCGGCACAGGAATATTATCGCGAGTCAGGCTGCTGACGGCTAACTCGTTGAGCAGGCCGACATCCAGCACCTTGTGCGCCTTGGCACCTAATTCGAGAGAGAGCTTTTGCGCGACCTCTATCTCTTCACGATGGCGTTGACCATAGTCAAACGTTACGCAGTGAACTTCATCGTACTGCGTGAGCGCCTGCACCAGACAGGTGGTTGAGTCCTGTCCGCCACTAAAGACCACAACGGCTCTTTTCATCTTTAATACCTTATGATTTTTTGATGCTGCCTGTTTATGCCGAATGCTGTTTACATCGCACGACCAGAGCAGCGTTCGATGGCGGTATGTTACTGACGTTTTGCATGGGTTAATAGCAAAAATCAATCCTATTCAGAGAGGCCGAAAAGCCAATATTCTTGACAACCTATCCCGCAAATGTTCCGTTAGAGGACAATGAACGTCAACGGGCAAAGGAGGAGCAGGGTGACTATTAACACGACTATTCGTTTGGCTGCTTTTGATATGGACGGCACGCTGCTGATGCCGGACCACCATTTAGGTGACGAAACTCTGGCGAGTCTGCGAAAGCTGGCTGAACGCGGCATCACGCTGACTTTTGCTACGGGTCGCCATTATCTCGAGATGAAACAGGTCCTCGCCAACATCGATATTCCGGGGTATCTGATTACCGGCAACGGCACCCGCGTGCATAATCTTGAAGGGACATTACTGCACGCCAGCGACCTTCCCGAAACCTGTTTCCACGAGCTGATTAGCAAAGATTGGGGCACCTCGGCCAGCCTGCACGTGTTCCGCGACGATGGCTGGTTTACCGAAACCGACAGCCCTGCATTGCTGCACGCGCACCAGTTCAGCGGATTCCGCTATCAGCTGGTCGAGCTGGCAAAGCTTCCACTCACCGGTAACAGCAAGATTTGTTTCTGTGCGCCGCACGACGAGCTGCTGATCTTGCTGCCCCTGCTGCAAGACTATTTTGCCGATCGGCTGGATATCTGTTTTTCTGCCCACGACTGTCTCGACATTATGCCGGGCGGCAGCAATAAAGGCAGTGCGCTGGCGCTGCTCACGAAAAAGCTCGGGATCCCGCTGGCTGAGTGCCTAGCGTTTGGCGATGCGATGAACGACCGCGAAATGCTCGAAAGCGTGGGGCGAGGCATCGTCATGGGCAACGCGCTGCCGGTTTTAAAACAGCACGTTCCCCATCTTGAGGTGATTGGACACTGCAAAGATCAGGCCGTGTCGCAATTTTTACGGCGAGAGTTACAGCTAGGGCTGTAGCAAGAGTTACAGCTAGGGCTGTAGCAAGAGTTACAGCTAGGGCTGTAACTGGATTTGTAGCTGGATTTGTAGCTGGATTTGTAGCTGGAGTTGTAGCTTTAGCGTCGGGCCTGACTGTAATGACAAAGTCAGCCCCTTTCGATAATTAACGCAGTCCGAGCAGCTTTTCGCGATACGGCGACAGGTCGCCAAGATTTTCGGCGACCCAGTGCGGGTTGAAATAGGTGTGCTGATAACGTTCACCGCTGTCGCAAAGCAGCGTTACGATGGCCCCTTTTTCTCCTTTTTCGCGCATTTCTTCTGCCAGCTGCAACGCGCCCCACACGTTGGTGCCGGTAGAACCGCCGACTTTGCGGCCCAGCATGGTTTCGAGCCAGTGAACGGTTGCGACGCTTGCGGCGTCAGGCACCTGCATCATGCGATCAATCACGCCCGGCAGGAACGAAGGCTCGACGCGCGGACGGCCAATGCCCTCTATCCGGCTGCTGCATTCGGCCACAATCGCCTTGTCATTTTGCTGATAGCTGTCAAAAAACACCGAATTTTCAGGGTCAACGACGACCAACTCCGTTTGATGTCCCTGATAGCGAATATAGCGGCCCAGCGTGGCCGAGGTGCCGCCCGTGCCGGCGCTCATCACGATATAATGCGGGATTGGCGAAGGCTCGAGCGCCATCTGGCGATAAATACTTTCGGCGATATTGTTATTGCCGCGCCAGTCGGTCGCGCGTTCGGCGTAGGTAAACTGGTCCATATAATGGCCGTTCAGCTCTTTCGCCAGCTGTTCTGAGGCGGCATAAATCTGGCTGGAATTTTCAACAAAATGGCAGCGCCCGCCGTAAAATTCAATCTGCTGAATCTTGCGCGGCGCCGTGCAGGCGGGCATCACGGCAATAAACGGCAGGCCGAGCAGGCGCGCAAAGTAGGCTTCCGAAATTGCGGTACTGCCCGAAGATGACTCAATGATCGGCGTGTTTTCTTTTATCCAGCCGTTGCACAGGCCGTAAAGAAACAGCGAGCGCGCAAGGCGATGTTTCAGGCTGCCGGTCGGATGGGTGCTTTCATCTTTGAGGTACAGCGAAATGCCGGGAAAGTCATTGATAGTCAGGCGAATTAAATGAGTGTCGGCTGAACGCTGAAAATCTGCGTCGATCTCTTTGATGGCATTCTTGACCCAGCAGTCGTTCATGATGAGGTTTCCGGTGTGTAGTGTCATTAAACAGGCCAGCTAACATAGCCGGGCCAAGAGCTGTAGATTACCGTGCTCACCAAGAAAAAGGATTGCTATTTTTCATCGATAACGGCAGTTTTAGAGAAAGATTTTCTCTCGGAGCGCCCAATGATAGATAAAACTGACCGTAAGCTGCTCTCAATGTTGCAGCAAGACTGTACGTTGTCGTTAAACGAATTGGCCGAGGCGGTAAATCTGACCTCGACGCCCTGCTGGAAAAGAATTAAACGGCTGGAAGAAGAGGGCGTTATTCGCGGCAAAGTTGCCCTGCTGGATGGCGACAAGCTTGGCCTCAGCCTGACCGCGTTTGTGCGCATTAAAACTCAGCAGCACAGCAGTCAGTGGTATCAGAATTTTGTCGAGCAGGTCGAGTCTTTCCCCGAGGTGCTCTCTTTTTATCGCATGGCCGGTGAGTTTGATTACCTGATGCAAGTGCAGGTCGCCGACATGAAAAGCTATGACAATTTCTACAAAAAGCTGGTGAGCGCCGTGCCGGGCCTGCTTGATGTGACCTCAAACTTCGCGATGGAGCGCATCAAGTCGACCACCCATTTGCCACTTTAGGTAAAAAATTTTTCATGAGCAGGGTGGCTCATCAGTGCTATTCTAGGCTCGTATCTTTAGTGATAAACAAAACGGATCTCGACAATCAAAGAAAGTAACAACTGCTCTCTTTAATGGAAAAATAGACTCTCTACAATAAAAGACATGGAAAAATCTGCGTGAGATTGTTCGCCCAACTGGCCTGGTATTTTCGCCGTGAATGGCAAAGGTATCTGGGAGCCGTCGCCCTGTTAATCATCATTGCCATTCTGCAACTGTTGCCGCCGAAATTGGTCGGGATCATTATTGACGGCGTGACCAGCAAGACCCTTCCCTCCAGTAAACTTTTTGGCTGGCTTGGCCTCATTTTGGGCACGGCCGTGCTGGTCTATCTGCTGCGCTACGTCTGGCGCGTGCTGCTGTTTGGGGCCTCTTATCAGCTGGCCGTCGAGCTGCGTCAAAATTTCTATCGCCAACTGAGTCGTCAGCATCCGGCGTTTTATTTGCGTCATCGCACGGGCGATTTGATTGCGCGCGCCACCAACGACGTTGACCGCGTGGTGTTTGCCGCGGGCGAGGGCGTATTGACGCTGGTGGATTCGCTGGTCATGGGGCTGGCGGTTTTGATTGTGATGGCGACCCAAATCAGCTGGGAACTTACGCTGCTTTCTCTTGTGCCGATGCCGATTATGGCGGCGGTCATCAAACGCTACGGTGACCAGCTGCACCAGCGTTTCAAAGTCGCGCAGGCGGCGTTTTCCTCATTAAACGATCAGGCGCAGGAGAGCTTAACCAGCATCCGCATGATCAAGGCCTTCGGGCTTGAAAATCATCAGTCTTCGCAGTTTGCCGATGTCGCGGAAGATACCGGCTTCAAAAACATGCGCGTGGCGCGCGTCGATGCCCGTTTTGATCCGACTATTTATGTCTCGATTGCGATGGCAAACCTGCTGGCGATCGGCGGCGGCAGCTGGATGGTGGTCAACGGCTATCTGACACTCGGCCAGCTGACCAGCTTCGTGATGTATCTCGGCTTGATGATTTGGCCGATGCTGGCGTTAGCCTGGATGTTCAACATTGTTGAACGTGGCAGCGCGGCCTACAGTCGCATTCGCAGCCTGTTGCAGGAAGCGCCGTGCGTGGTGGATGGCAGCGTGCCGCTTTGTGCCGAGCGCAGCCCGCTTGAGGTGAATATCGAGACTTTTGTCTATCCGCAAACCGCCGCGCCGTCTTTGCACGATGTAAAATTCAGCCTCGCGCCGGGCAACATGCTCGGACTTTGCGGGCCGACCGGTTCCGGAAAGAGTACGCTGCTGGCGCTGATTCAGCGGCAGTTTGACGTCACGCAGGGCAGCATTCGCTACCAGAATCATCCTCTAAGTGACGTTGTGCTTGATGACTGGCGCGCCAGACTCGCCGTAGTGAGCCAGACGCCGTTTTTGTTCTCCGATACCATCGCGCAAAATATCGCGCTTGGCCGACCCGATGCGACGACCGAACAAATCGAGCAGGCGGCCATCATGGCCTGCGTTCACGACGACATTCTGCGATTGCCGCAAGGCTATGAAACCGAAGTCGGCGAGCGCGGCGTGATGCTCTCCGGCGGGCAAAAGCAGCGAATTTCGATTGCTCGCGCGCTGCTGCTTGATGCCGAAATTCTGATCCTCGACGACGCCCTCAGCGCCATCGATGGCCGCACCGAGCACCAAATTCTGCAAAACCTGCGTGACTGGGGCAGCAATAAAACGGTGATTATCAGCGCTCACCGACTCTCTGCGCTGGTCGATGCCGCCGAGATTCTGGTGTTCAACAAAGGCACCGTAGCGCAGCGCGGCAGCCACGAGACGCTGGCCGCTAACGCCGGTTGGTATCGTGATATGCATCGTTATCAACAGCTTGAAGCGGCGCTGGATGATGTTCCTGCCGAACAGGAGCCCGTATCGCCATGAGTCAGGTCCTCTCCAACTCGCCGCCAGCTAAAAAAATCAAACTGTGGCCCACCTTGAAACGCCTGCTGGTGTACGGCAAATCTTATCGCCGACCGCTGTCGATGGCGGTAATTATGCTGTGGATCGCCGCCGCCGCCGAGGTGCTCGGCCCGATCCTTATCAGCTATTTCATCGACCATTATGTCTCCAAAGGCAATCTGCCGCTCGGCATGGTCAGCCTGCTGGCGGTGACTTTTATCGTGCTACAAATTCTGGCCGCCAGCCTGCACTATTCGCAGGCGTTACTGTTTAATCGCGCGGCGGTGGGCGTGGTTCAGCAACTGCGTACCGATGTGATGGACGCGGCGCTGCGCCAGCCATTGAGCGCCTTCGATACTCAGCCGGTCGGGCAGCTTATTTCTCGCGTGACCAACGATACCGAAGTGATCCGCGACCTTTACGTCACCGTCGTTTCCACCGTTTTGCGCAGCATTGCCCTGATTGGCGCGATGCTGGTGGCGATGTTTTTACTCGACTGGCGCATGGCGCTGATCGCCTCGTGCATCTTCCCGGCGGTGCTGGTGGTGATGGCGCTGTATCAAACTTACAGCACGCCGGTGGTGCGTTTGGTGCGTGGTTATTTAGCGGATATCAACGACGGCTTTAATGAAGTGATCAACGGCATGGGCGTCGTGCAGCAGTTTCGCCAGCAGAAACGCTTCGGCGAACGCCTGACCCGCGCCAGTCAGTCGCATTACATGGCGCGGATGAAAACGCTGAAACTCGAGGGTTTTCTGCTGCGTCCGCTGCTTAGCCTGTTCGGATCACTGATCCTCTGTGGCCTGCTGGTGCTGTTTGGTTTCAGCGAAGAGGGCAGTATTGGCGTCGGGGTGCTTTACGCGTTCATCAACTATCTTTCGCGCCTCAACGAACCGCTGATCGCGCTGACCTCGCAGCAGTCGATTTTACAGCAGGCGGTGGTCGCCGGTGAGCGCATCTTTGACCTGATGGATAGGTCGCAGCAGGAATATGGCGAAGATACCGCGCCGTTGGCCAGCGGCGAAATTGAATTCGATGACGTCAGCTTTGCCTATCGTCAGGACAAAATGGTGCTCGAGAATATCTCGCTGCACGTGCCGTCGCGCGGCTTTGTGGCGCTGGTTGGGCACACCGGCAGCGGCAAGAGCACGCTGGCGAATTTGCTGATGGGTTATTATCCGTTAAACAAAGGCGATATCCGCATTGATGGCCGCTCGCTGACCACGCTGTCGCACTCTTGCCTGCGAAAAGGCGTGGCGATGGTGCAGCAAGACCCTGTTGTTCTGGCCGAATCGGTGCTGGCAAACGTCACGCTGGGTCGCGATGTCGACGAAGAGCAGGTGTGGCTGGCGCTGGAAACCGTGCAACTGGCGCCGTTGGTCAAGGCGATGCCCGAAGGTATTTACACGCGGCTCGGCGAACAGGGCAATAATCTCTCTGTTGGGCAGAAGCAGCTGCTGGCGATGGCGCGCGTTCTGGTGCAAGCGCCCGAAATTTTGATCCTCGACGAGGCAACGGCCAATATCGATTCCGGCACCGAGCAGGCGATTTCCCGCGCGCTGCGCGCAATTCGCCAGCAGACGACGCTGGTGGTTATCGCGCACCGGCTTTCGACCATCGTCGATGCCGACAATATTCTGGTGCTGCATCGCGGACAGGCGGTAGAGCAGGGTAATCACCTGCAACTGTTGCAGGAAAAAGGCCGCTACTATCAGATGTATCAGCTGCAATTAGCGGGCGAAGAGTTAGCCTCCGCCGAATAACGTTTACTGCCCGTTTTTCTTGCTCAATCCGCGCGCCGCGCGCCAGTTTTCGGCATACGGCGCGCGCGTTCCCGCTACGAAATCTCGACTGTTTTCGGGCCACTCGCACCATCTTCTTGCATCCCCTCAGCGCCCTCCGATAACCCTGCACTCTTTGTGACCACTCTGCACTGTTTTGGTGCTTAATAATTAATCAGTTCCCGGCAGGATCCTTGCCAAACCTTTTCTGAATATTCCTAAAATGGCGCTATTCGGGGCTAACAGGCTGAATCGGCTAAATTGAGCAGTTTTGGCACAACCCTTGCTTTATCCAATCCGTATCGGGCGTGAGTTGTATCACGATAAGCTCTCAATGTAAGGAGTGGCAAAATGAAGCTGGTTACTGTGGTGATCAAACCTTTCAAGCTGGAAGACGTGCGTGAAGCGCTGTCAGCTGTAGGCATTCAAGGGCTGACCGTGACGGAAGTTAAAGGTTTTGGTCGCCAAAAAGGTCATGCGGAGTTGTATCGTGGTGCTGAATATAGCGTCAACTTCCTGCCAAAAGTAAAAATAGATATCGCTATCGCTGACGATCAGTTAGACGAAGTCGTTGATGTGATTAGCAAAGCGGCCTATACCGGCAAAATCGGCGATGGCAAGATTTTCGTTGCTGAATTGCAACGCGTTATTCGCATCCGTACCGGCGAAACCGACGAAGCAGCTCTGTAATAAAAGAATCGGTGGTGAGTAGCAAAACAATAACTTTGATCAATAAAAGACTGATCAATAAAAACTGATCGATAAAAGAGCGATCGGTAGAAAAATGGTCGTTCAGCAATAGGGGTAGATTAATAATGAAAAAACTTTTATCCATGATGGGGCTGGCTGGCGTTGCCTTGTTGCCTTCACTGGCAATGGCGGCCGATCCGGTTGCCAACGGCGCTGATAATGCCTTCATGATGATTTGTACAGCACTGGTGTTGTTCATGACTGTTCCAGGCGTGGCGCTGTTTTACGGCGGCCTGCTGCGTTCGAAAAACGTGTTGTCGATGCTGACTCAGGTCATCGTCACTTTTGCACTGGTTTGCGTATTGTGGATGCTTTATGGCTACAGCCTGGCATTCAGCGAAGGTAACGCCTTCTTCGGCGGCTTCAGCAACGCGATGCTGAAAGGCATTGGCCTGACGTCTGTCACCGGCACCTTCTCGCAGATGATCCACGTGGCGTTCCAATGCTCGTTCGCGGCCATTACGGTTGCGCTGGTGGTTGGCGGTATCGCTGAACGTGTCCGCTTCTCGGCGGTCCTGATCTTCACCGTTATCTGGTTGACCTTCTCTTATATTCCTATCGCACACATGGTGTGGGCAGGCGGTTTCCTGGCGGCCGATGGCGCGCTGGACTTCGCAGGCGGCACCGTGGTGCACATTAACGCCGCGAGCGCCGGTCTGGTGGGTGCTTACCTGCTGGGCAAACGTGCAGGCTTTGGCAAAGAGGCGTTCAAACCTCACAACCTGCCAATGGTCTTCATCGGCGCATCGGTTCTGTATGTTGGCTGGTTCGGCTTCAACGCCGGTTCTGCAAGCTCCGCAAGCCCGATTGCTGCGCTGGCATTCCTGAACACCGTTATGGCAACCGCAGGCGCAATCCTGTCATGGGTGCTGGTGGAGTGGATGGTGCGCGGTAAACCTTCTCTGCTGGGTGCCTGTTCCGGTGCCATCGCGGGTCTGGTTGCCATCACTCCGGCCTGTGGTACAGTCGGCGTGGGCGGTGCATTGATTATCGGTCTGGTAGGCGGCGTTGCTGGCCTGTGGGGTGTTGTTACCCTGAAAAAATGGCTCAACGTGGATGATACCTGTGACGTGTTCGGCGTTCACGGCGTGTGCGGAATCGTAGGTTGTATCCTGACCGGCGTATTCAGCGCCAGCTCGCTGGGCGGCACGGGTTATGCAGAAGGCGTGACCATGGGTCATCAGGTCTGGATCCAGCTGCTGAGCGTAGTCGTTACACTGGTCTGGTCAAGCGTTGTCGCGTTCATCGCCTACAAAATTGCTGACATGGTCGTGGGTCTGCGTGTTCCGGAAGAGCAGGAGCGCGAAGGTCTGGACGTCAACAGCCACGGCGAAAACGCCTACAACCAGTAAGCTTCCCGCTGCTGAACGGACGTTGATAAAAGTTTCGATTTAATAAAAATAACGATTAATGATGAGTAAGCAAAAGGGGACGATAAATTTATCGTCCCCTTTTCTATTTGCCTGCGATAACAGGCTTCTGCAAGATTTTATAGAAGCGCGCTTTCTAGCTCGTTACTCGGTCTTTCTGTTTCGCATCACGCCTTCCTGCACCGTCGAGGCGACCAGCACGCCCTCACGGGTATAAAACTGGCCTCTGACAAATCCCCTTGCGCCCGACGCCGACGGGCTCTCAATGCTGTACAGCAGCCATTCGTCCAGACGGAAAGGGCGGTGGAACCACATCGAGTGATCGATCGTCGCGACCTGCATTCCCGGCTCCAAAAAACCGACGCCGTGAGGCTGGAGCGCGGTCGGCAGGAAATTGAAATCCGAGGCGTAACCCAGCAGATATTGATGGATACGCAAATCGTCGGGCATTTCGCCGTTGGCCTTTATCCAGATTGCCCGCTCGGGGAGATCTTTTTTACCCTGCAACGGATTGTGAAATTTTACCGGACGCATCTCGATAGGACGCTGGCCGGTGAATTTTTCCCTGAACTTCTCGGGGATCAGATGGGCAAAATTCCTGGCAATCTCTGACTCGGAAGGCAGCGTTTCAGGCGCGGGCACTTCTGGCATGCTGTTTTGATGCTCATAACCCTCTTCGTGGCTCTGAAAGGAGGCGGTCATATAAAATATCGGCTTGCCGCCTTGCACTGCCTTGACCCGTCGCGCGCTGAAACTGTTGCCGTCGCGCAGTGTTTCGACGTCATAGACAATCGGCTTGCTGCTGTCACCGGGGCGCAGAAAATAGCTGTGAAACGAGTGAATGCTGCGATCGCTGGGCACCATCTGCTTTGCAGCATACAGCGCCTGACCGACAACCTGACCGCCAAAGACCTGACGCAGGCCGAGATCTTCGCTTTGTCCGCGAAACAGTCCTTCTTCAATTTTCTCGAGATTAAGCAAATCTAAAAGATTATCCAGTGCCTGACTCATGGCTGACCTCGTCACGTTGTTTTTTCTACTATGCTGTGATGGCGGGCGTTTCTCAATAAAAGATAGTGGATACTGCTCGCAGGCAGAAGTGGCTTTCTTCCGGCAACAGGAATAATTCGGATTTATGTGCCATAGTTATTTGTACGAGTGGTTAAATTAACTATTTGAATCAAATTGGCATATAGAACCGTTGCCGAAAAGATGACAATAAAAGGAGTACGATCTATGAAACTTTGGCAGATAGTAGGTGGGACCGCGCTGTCTTTTGCTCTAGCAGGTTGTGCTACACATCCGACACCGCCCCCAGAATCCCCTAACTCGTCCGCGAGCCCGTCGAGCATGCCTGCAATTACCGGGCCTAACGTTTCGGGTACGGTAAATATTGCTCAGCGTGTTGCGCTGCCGCCGGATTCGGTGCTGACGGTCACGTTGTCTGACGCCTCAATGGCCGATGCGCCATCGCGCGTCATTGCCCAGAAAGTCGCGCGTACCGAAGGGAAGCAGGCACCATTCAGCTTTATCCTGCCTTATAATCCGCAGGATATTCAGCCAAAATCTCACATTATCCTGAGTGCGGCGCTGACTATTAATGGTCGTCTGGCGTTTATTACCCAAGACATCAAAGAAGTCATTAATGATGCCAAGGGCACGCGCGCCGATCTGCAGCTGATCCCTGCGACCTCGGTTCCGGTCGTCACGCAGCCAGCCGCTGCGCCAATGACCCCGGGAATTCCGTCGCAGCCTAACGGCGCACCAGCACAAACGCCGACGCCAATGTATTGATAGTTAGCGATTACTGCTAGCTGAGCGATCAGTCGGCCAAGCTCCCCCGTTTTCTCTTTCCTGTTTGAATAGGAAAAGCCGAAGCGGGGGAGTTTTTTATTTTGGAGGAGAGTGGAAGGTCTGGAGCGAGGTTCCGCGTTTAGAATTTCCAGCCAAAGGTGAGCAAATCAATCCGCCCTTCGCTGAACATAACGCCTTCTGCCAGCAATGCCTGGCGCTGTCTTTTGAAATCTTCCCCTTGCAGTGAAATCTCGCCGTGACGATTAACCACCCGATGCCACGGCAACGTGCTGCCTTCGGGCAATTTTTTTAGCACGCCGCCGACCTGTCTGGCCGCGCGCGGCGAACCGGCCATGCGCGCGACATCGCCGTAAGTCGTGACCTGACCTTGCGGAATGGCGGCGAGAATTTGAAACACCCGTTGGCGAAAATTGTCGATTTCTGACATGCCCAGCACCTTTGTAAAAATATCTGCCAATGATTGTATAAGAAAACAACGGTTGTCGGCAGTTAACTTGCTTTTGTGCACCTCATCCGTAATAATGCCCACCGCTTCGCAGTATTGAAGCCGTTAACGACAATGGGGGCCCTGTTGGTTCTCCCGCAACGCTAACTTGTTAACTAGGTCAGGTCCGGAAGGAAGCAGCCATAGCAGGTGTCGTGTGTGCCGGGATGTAGCTGGCAGGGCCTCCACCATTTCAGCCCTACCTTCATCAGTAACCTCAAGACTCCTCTTAGTAACCTCAAGCAATTCAGTAACCTCAGCAGCAACCTTGGCAGCCACTCTCGATTACACTTCTGCTCACTCTACTGTCAACAATGCAACTTTCCAAATTTCTGTCCAAACCTCTATCCACACGTCTATCTCAAGATCACTTTAAAAACGTCTATCCCAAGATCTATCCAAAGGTCGTTGCGAAAATTTATTAAAAACCTGACGGCGATTTTATCTCGAGTTTTTGCGCGAATTTACAGCAATAACGGAGAGGGTGGCGAAGACGGAGAGAGTGGCGAAGGAGGATGAAACGATAAGGAAGCGGCAATGGAAAATGGGCAGGGCAAGGTATTCACTGCACGCATGGATGGCAGTAAATCAAGGCAATAAATCTATTAATGAAATCAGGCGTAAACCGGCTTTATATAAAAGCAGTATTGTCATAGACAATAGGGGTTGAGCCGATATAAATATCGACTCAACGAGGTCATGGTCAGAAAAAATTAGCGGACGAATTTCCAGACGGAGGTAGGGATTTTATCGTACAGCTTGTTCATCGTCAGTTCTGCAAGACGGTGATCGGCAGCAGAGTAAAAGAGCTCCAGCTCATCATTAGAAAGCTCGTACTTATTTTTCTCAATAACGCGTTCAAGAGTATCAATGGTGGTGCATTTTCTTAAACGCATCAAATAATCAATTTTGTTCATCATGGCCTTTTCAACGGTAGCGTAATACTTTATTAAATTATCTTTAGGTTTTCATCAGAGCACAAACATAATCCCCTGAGAACATTCTGAATAGTCGTTTCTTGGTTTTTTGCCATTGACGTAAATCAGAATCGTTTATTCCGTAATTGCTGAATAGGGTATAGGTATCATCGAGATACTCTTCTACCAGATCGCTGAGGTTTGTTTCGTCCGGGTATTTAATTTTAAAGCTCATGACGAAAGAGGCAATATGCTCAATCAGGTCATTAAGCTGCAAATTGACAGCCGAGGTAGGGTCATTGACCCAGCCGTGATGACTGTCTCCCAAGGTCGCAATTCCTTCGTCATACAAGTTCTCGTTGAGGAACCGCAGTTGCGCAATATCATGTCGCTTAGGCGAGTACTCATCCATATCATCCCCTCCGTAATGGTTATTCGGTGTGATAACACTCTGTGAGTAAACAAAAACATTAAGTAAACAACAAAATCCGAGCTAACCAGGGACTGCCGGGTAAGAGTAATACCCTGTTAAAACCAAACTACATTTATTATCGATAAGGGTTGCCGGAGGCTGGACCGGGCAGGAAGTAAAACCTGAAGGTTAGCCGGAGCCATTAAGAGTCGGAGGATGTTTATCATGACTTAATAATGGTCTTACAATATTAAATATAATCTAATTTTAGAAAACTGCGCAAACCTATTACTGAAACTTACAATTCATTTTCCGTGCCGACAGAATCAAAATCTATTATATCGAACTCTAATCCATCCGGTTTAATGATAAAGGAAACCGTCTCTTTAGAATCTTCTTCCGCATTCAGGTCGAGACAACCATTAAAGATGGTCCAATCATAACTGTAACTCATTGAATACGTTTGATTAGATTTTTGTTCGACAGATTTGATGACCAGTGAACCCGGTGTATAACGAGCATTTGGCGAATAATAACCTAAACCAGCAGTTAATGGATCTTCGATCACCTGAATATTAGATTCTATTATTTGCTTTAGTTCCGCAACGCCTGGCACTTTCTCTCGGACATCATAGGGAATCAATTTTTTCATAAGAGCTTTCTTCTTAAGAGCTTTTGGCAAAAAAACAGACTGAGCCAATTATTGCATATTTTTTGAGGCTTGTACGCAATGGATTCGAAATAATTACGTTAGCAAAGCAATTATATCACCCTGTTTTTAATGTGTTTTTTTAGAAATTTCATACTTGATTACGTTTTTATCTCTTGGAGTAATAGGCGATTTTTAACAGGAGTTTGAGCTGGCGCACAGGGCGGAACGTAGAGCAGGCCGAGGGAAACGCCGTTCTGGTGCCTTCTTGAAAAACGACGTCATTTATGTTGTTATATTATAACATCTCCAGAGCAACTCATTATGACCAAAACACTGTTTACTCTTTCTGCATTTTCCCGCTGTGCTATTGCCCTGATTTTATTGGCAATATTGTGGCTCGGGATCTATTGGGCCATCTCCCTGCCATGATTAACATCTCCAGACTCGAAGTCGGCTACGAACGCCGAGCCGTTGCGATGCCGTTGAGCGGCCAAATTACCGCAGGCTCGTTGACTGCCGTCATTGGTGCCAACGGCGCGGGTAAATCGACCTTTCTGAAAACGCTGGCGGGACTGCAACCGGCCATTTCGGGTTCTATCGACTATGTGAGCAATGCCGCAAAAAATAAGCGTCCCCAGCTCGCGTACTTGCCGCAGCAGGTCGAACTCGACCGCCAATTTCCGATCAGCGTGTTTGATTTGGTGGCGATGGGCTGCTGGCCGCAAAGCGGGCTGTTTGGCGGCATCAGCCGTGAGTCTGAGCGTCAGGTTATTGAGGCGCTCGATACCGTAGGCATGACCGAAATGCGCAATTTTGCGGTCGGTGAACTTTCCGGCGGCCAGCTGCAACGCACGCTGTTTGCCCGTTTGCTGATTCAGCAGGCGCCGCTGATTATGCTCGACGAGCCGTTTACCGGCATCGACAGCCAGACCACCGAGCTGCTGTTAAAGGTTATCCATCAATGGCATGCGCAGGGGAAAACGGTGATCGCCGTGCTGCACGACATTGCGATGGTGGCCCGTCATTTCCCTCAGGTACTGTTCCTGAGTCCGCAGCAAAATATTTGGGGAACGGCCGACGAAGTGTTGTGCCATTTTCCTCACCGCGATCATGCCTGCATCCTGGCCGACGAGTTCAGCGAGCAGCGGAGAGTTATTAAATGATGTGGTTTCATCTGTTAGCCGATCCCTTTGTGCAATTTGGTTTTATGCGCCGCGCGCTCATCGCCTGTCTCGCGCTTTCCATTAGCGCCACGCCGTTGGGCGTCTTCCTTTTACTGCGCCGCATGAGCTTAGTCGGCGACGCGCTGAGTCACGCCGTTTTACCCGGCGCGGCCATCGGGTATCTGATTTCGGGCATGTCATTGGTTGCGATGGGCGTGGGCGGATTTATTGCCGGTCTGGCGGTCGCCATGCTTTCCGGCGTGGTCAGTCGTCGCACCCAGCTTAAAGAAGATGCCAGCTTTGCCGGTTTTTATCTCGGATCTCTCGCGCTCGGCGTCACGCTGGTTTCTCTTAAAGGGTCCAGCGTCGACCTGCTGCACGTGCTGTTCGGCTCGATTTTAGCGATCGATTCCCACGCCTTGCTGATGGTCGGTTCGATCAGCAGCGCGTCGTTGATCATTCTTGCCTGTATTTATCGCGCGCTGGTTATCGAATCTTTTGATGCGCTGTTTCTACGCGTGAGCGCCGGAAAATGGCTGGCGGTAATTCAGGGCATCTTTTTGGCGCTGGTGGTAGTGAATCTGGTCGCCGGTTTCCAAATCCTCGGCACCTTGATGTCAGTGGGTTTGATGATGCTGCCCGCCGCCAGTGCCCGTTTCTGGGGGAAAGATCTGCCCCATACACTGTTGATTGCCATGGTAATCGGCATGCTGTCGAGCGTAGTTGGGCTGATTTGGTCTTACTACGCCTCGCTGCCCGCTGGACCGGCGATCGTGCTTAGCGCCAACGTTATTTTCTTTATCTCGGTTCTGTTTGGAACGCGCGGCGGCATGTTGACCGCCTCGCGTCGTTAAGTAGTAAAAAATAAAGCGCCCAATAATGGGTGTAGATGACGTCTAAAAAGGAGTGGAAATGAAACTTTTACCCGTTGCTCTGTCAGTAGCTGCCCTACTGTCGAGCCCGCTAGCGATGGCGAAAACTGTTAATGCCGTGGCCAGTTTTTCTATCCTCGGCGATATCGTGCAGGAAGTCGGTGGCGATCACGTTAAGGTCACCAGCCTTGTCGGACCCGATGGCGACCCGCACAGCTTTGAACCCGCGCCGAAAGACAGCAAGTCGCTGGCCTCTTCCGACGTGGTCTTCGTCAGTGGTTTGGGCATGGAAGGGTGGATGGATCGCCTGATCGGCGCCTCTGGTTATCACGGCAAAATCATCGTGGCTTCTCAAGGCGTAGATTCGCGCAAGATGGAAGACGATGGCAAAACCGTTACCGATCCACACGCCTGGAACAGCATGGCAAACGGCGTGATTTACGCCACCAACGTGATGAACGCGCTGATTGCCGCCGATCCTGAAGATGCCGATTATTTCCGTCAGCACGGCAATGCTTACATCGAGCAGCTGAAAAAGCTTGATGTGTGGGCCAAGCAGGAGTTCAAAGGCATTCCGATGAGCAAACGCAAAGTCTTGACCAGCCACGACGCGTTCGGCTATTTCGGCAAAGAATATAACGTGACGTTTATGGCGCCGGTCGGTTTCTCTACCGAGTCTGAAGCCAGCGCCAGCGGCGTAGCAGGATTAATTAAGCAGATTAAAGACGAGAAGGTGAAAACCTACTTTATCGAGAACCAGACTGACCCGCGTTTAGTGAAGCAGATTGCTTCGGCAACGGGCGCGCAGCCGGGCGGCGAGCTCTATCCAGAGGCGCTGTCAGGCCCGCAGGGTCCGGCGACCACTTATGTGAAAGCCTTCACTCATAACGTGGAGACGATTGTCGCCAGCATGAAATAAGCGTTTCCCTCTCTGCCGTTTCGGCGGGGGAGAGGGCACTCGTTTCTACTTCTTTTTAGACGCATGTTTTAAACGCATGTTTTAGACGCGAATCACACACGCAACAAAGCCCCGTTGGGCAGCAACGGGGCTTTTTTATGGCTATCAATTCTTAAAAGCTTATTTATCCGCTATCCGGCTCGAACGGCGGGATTAACGCTTCTTCTTCTTGCCACCCTGAACGGCTTTGAAGCGCGGATTGCTTTTGCAAATCACGTACAAACGGCCTTTGCGCTTGACGATGCGGCAGTCAGGATGACGATTTTTAGCTGATTTCAGTGAGCTTAATACCTGCATTTATCCCTCCAAAGAGACTTATTTTTTACCGATGAAGCTGCCGAAACGCTGGTTGAAGCGCGCGGTGCTGCCTTCTTTCGAGAACTCTTTCTGCTTGCCGGTGTAATACGGATGCGACGCGGAAGAGATATCCAGAGTGACGTACGGGAAGGTTTGGCCGTCCAGTTCAATGGTGCGATCGGTTTTAATCGTCGAGCCCACGCGGAAATATTCGTCAACGCCGGTGTCATGGAAAACCACGGTGCGGTAGGCGGGATGAATGTTCTCTCTCATAATTAATCCTAAAATGTAATGTTATACTATAACATTTATTATGCGCGCGTTGGTTCGCGGCTTCAAGCCCGAAATGCACTTTTTACTATATAAAATTTAACGTGCCAGAAGAGGCGAAATGAAAATGGCGGAGGCGAAAGCGGGGGAAGCTCAAAAGCGCAGGCAATAAAAAAGGCCGCGTGTGCGGCCTTAAGATTTAGCAGATAGCTGAATTAATGGTGCGGCGATTCAACCGGCGCGTTCTGTTCCGTCTCGTCTTTCTTCTTGCCGAAACGGCGGCGAACCACCACGAAGAATACCGGGACGAAGAAGATTGCCAGCAGCGTTGCCGTGATCATCCCGCCCATTACGCCCGTACCTACGGCGTTTTGCGCGCCGGAACCTGCACCGGTGCTGATAACCAGCGGCATAACGCCGAGGATAAAGGCCAGCGAGGTCATCAGAATCGGACGCAAACGCATACGTACCGCGTCGAGCGTCGCTTCAATCAGCCCTTTTCCTTCTTTATCCATCAAGTCTTTGGCAAATTCGACAATCAGGATGGCGTTCTTCGCCGACAGCCCGATGGTCGTCAACAGCCCCACCTGGAAGTAAACGTCGTTGCTCAACCCGCGCGCGGTGGCCGCAATCAGCGCACCGACGACCCCCAGCGGCACCACCAGCATAACCGAGAACGGAATCGACCAGCTCTCGTACAACGCCGCCAGACAGAGGAAAACCACGATCAGCGAGATGGCGTACAGCGCAGGTGCCTGGTTGCCCGACAGCCTTTCCTGATACGACATGCCGGTCCAGTCGAAGCCGATACCGCTCGGCAGTTTCGAAGCCAGCGACTCCATCATTTCCATCGCTTCGCCGCTACTTTTGCCTTCAACCGGCTGGCCGAGAATTTCCATCGACGGCAGACCGTTATAGCGCTCAAGACGTGGCGAACCATATTCCCATTTTGCCGTAGAGAAGGCAGAGAAGGGCACCATCTGACCCGAACTGCCGCGAACGTACCAGTTTTCGATATCTTTTGGCAGCATGCGGAACTTGGCGTCGCCCTGTACGTAAACTTTCTTCACGCGACCGCGATCGATAAAGTCATTGACGTAGCTTCCGCCCAGCGAGGCACCCAGCGTGGTATTGATGTCAGAGATCGACACGCCCAACGCCGTGGCTTTCTCCTGATCGATTTCCAGCTTGTACTGCGGCGTATCTTCCAACCCGTTCGGACGCACGCCCGCCAGCAAATCTGAATGCTGTGCGACCATGCCGAGCAGCTGGTTACGCGCCTGCGTCAGCTTGTCGTGGCCGAGGTTAGCCTGGTCGATAAGTTCGAAGTCAAAGCCCGTGGCGGTGCCCAGCTCGACAATTGCCGGCAAGTTAAAGGCAAAGACCATGGCATCTTTGATTTTGCTGAACTCGCCCATCGCCCGTCCGGTAATACCGGCGACTTTATTCTCGGCGCCGCTGCGCTCTGACCAGTCTTTCAGGCTGACGAAGGCGATACCGGTGTTCTGGCCGCGTCCTGCAAAACCAAAGCCGTTAACGGTAAATACCGAGTTAACGTTGGCTTTCTCTTTGGTTAGATAGTAGTTGCTGACTTCATCCAGCACTTTCTGCGTGCGCTCCTGCGTGGCACCGGCAGGAAGCTGGGCCATGGTCAGGAACACGCCCTGATCTTCTTCCGGCAGGAACGAGGTCGGCAGGCGGATAAACAGCAGCGCCATGCCAATCACAATCAGCAGGTAAATCAGCAAGTAACGGCCAGTACTGCGCAGAATATTGCCGATGCTGTCGGTATAGTGATGGGTGCTCTGCTCAAACTTCTTGTTAAACCAGCCAAAGAAACCGGTGGTTTTACCGTGGTCGCCTTTCTGGATAGGCTTCAGCATGGTGGCACACAGCGCGGGCGTCAGAATCAACGCCACCAGCACCGACAGCACCATCGCGGAAACAATGGTAATCGAGAACTGGCGATAGATAACGCCGGTCGAGCCGCCAAAGAAGGCCATCGGAATAAATACCGCCGACAGCACCATCGCGATCCCGACCAGTGCGCCCTGGATCTGGCTCATTGATTTGCGGGTCGCCTCTTTCGGCGGCAGGCCTTCTTCGGCCATCACACGCTCGACGTTTTCGACCACCACGATCGCATCATCGACCAGCAGGCCGATGGCGAGCACCATACCAAACATCGTCAAGGTGTTAATCGAGTAGCCAAATGCGGCGATAATGGCAAAAGTACCCAGTAAAACCACCGGCACGGCGATAGTCGGAATCAGCGTCGCGCGGAAGTTTTGCAGGAACAGATACATGACCAGGAACACTAGCACGATCGCCTCGACCAGCGTTTTTACCACTTCCTGAATCGAGATTTTCACGAACGGCGTGGTGTCGTATGGATAAACCACTTTCATGCCGCTCGGGAAGAACGGTTGCAGCTTAGCTAACTCCGCTTTTACCGCGGAAGAGGTGTCGAGGGCGTTGGCGTTGGTCGCCAGCTTGATACCCAGACCCGCCGCAGGCTGGCCGTTATAACGGGCAATCACGTCATAGCTTTCGCCGCCGAGCTTGATATCCGCCACGTCTTTCAGGCGTACCTGCGAACCGTCGCTATTCACTTTCAAGATGATTTGCCCGAACTCGTCGGCCGATTTCAGACGCGTTTGCGCCACAATCGACGAGTTAAGCTGCTGGCCCGGCACCGGCGGCGTACCGCCAAGCTGACCTGCTGCCACCTGATTGTTCTGCACGGTAATCGCGCTGATAACGTCGACCGGCGTCAGCTGATAGTTGTTCAGCTTGTTCGGGTCCATCCAGATTCGCATCGCGTACTGCGCACCAAACAGCTGCACGTCAC
This sequence comes from Rouxiella sp. T17, assembly GCF_036663475.1. Classification (NCBI taxonomy): domain Bacteria; kingdom Pseudomonadati; phylum Pseudomonadota; class Gammaproteobacteria; order Enterobacterales; family Yersiniaceae; genus Rouxiella; species Rouxiella sp. T17. The sequence continues at coordinate 180,383 of NZ_JAWUEA010000035.1, forward strand.
CCACGCCGGAAGTACGGCTGATAGGGTCCTGCACGTTTGAAGCCACGTAGTCGGCGATATCCTGCTGCGTCATGTCGCCGTCAGAAACAAAGCCCGCCACCATCAGGAAGCTGCTGCTCGATTTCTGGACTTTGATCCCCTGCTGCTGCACTTCCTGCGGCAACAGCGGCATCGCCAGCTGGAGTTTGTTCTGCACCTGAACCTGCGCGATATCCGCGTCGGCACCGGAAGAGAAGGTCAGCGTTATCTGTACCGCACCCGATGAGTCGCTGGTGGAGGACATATACATCAGATTATCGATACCGTTCATATTCTGTTCGATAACCTGGGTGACCGTGTCCTGAACCGTTTGCGCATCGGCACCCGGATAGGTTGCCGTTAGCTCAATGGCGGGCGGCGCAACGGTCGGATACTGTGCGATAGGTAATTTGAGGATTGATAATCCCCCCGCCAACATAATAATGATGGCGATTACCCAGGCAAAGATCGGGCGATCAATAAAGAAATTAGCCATGAATTACCGGCTCCTTTTAAGACTTCGTTGCTTCTGCAGCAGGTGCTTTCTGGTCAGCTTCTTGCGCTGTTACCTGAACGCCCGGTTTCACTTTTTGCAGGCCGGTAACAATCACTTTGTCGCCCGCCTTAAGACCGTCCGTCACGACCCATTTGTCGCCAATGGCCTGTGTCGTGGTCACGGTACGAAGTTCGACTTTATTGTCAGCGCCGACCACCATCGCCGTCGCATCGCCGCGCGGGTTACGGGTAATTCCCTGTTGCGGCACCAGCAGCGCGTTATTGTTTACGCCTTCGTCCAGACGGGCGCGCACAAACATGCCCGGCAGCAGCAGGCCATCTTTATTCGGGAACACGGCGCGAAGGGTGATCGAACCGGTGGTTTCATCCACGGTCACGTCGGAGAACTCCAGCTCGCCCGGCTGCGCGTAAGCTTTGCCGTTATCCAGAACCAGCGTGGCTTTTGCCTTGCCGTCCTGCTGTTTCAGCGTGCCGTCGGCCAACTCCTGCTTGAGGCGCAGGAAATCGTTGCTCGACTGCGTTACGTCAACGTAAATCGGGTCAAGCTGCTGCACGGTGGCTAGCGCGTCAGTTTGACTGCTGGTCACCAACGCTCCTTCGGTAACGGAAGATTTGCCGATACGGCCGCTGATTGGCGCGATAACTTTGGTGTAGGCGAGATTAATGCGAGCAGTTTCAACCGCCGCTTTTGCCGCAACGGTAGAGGCATCGGCCTGTAGCGCGGTAGAAGTGGCAGTATCGTAATCTTGTTTACTGATGTAGTTGGTGCCGAGCAGCGGCTTGTAGCGATTAACCGTCACGCGGGCAATTTGCGCGCTGGCCTGCGCTTTTGCCAAATCGCCTTTTGCACTGTCGTAGGTGGCCTGATAAGGCGCAGGATCAATTTGATAAAGTGAGGTGCCGGCTTTAACTTCGCTGCCTTCGACGAAATTACGCTTCAGGATAATCCCGCTGACCTGAGGACGAACTTCGGCGATGCGGAAAGCAGAAGTCCGGCCCGGAAGCTCGGTAGTCACGTTCAATGGTTCGGCTTTTAATGTGACGACGCCCACTTCAGGGGCTGATGGCGCGCCCTGTTCGGTTTTTTTATCGTTACATCCTGTAAGAGCTAATCCGCCGGTTAGCATCAGAACGACCGCCAGAGGCGTTAGCCCTCTGTTTTTGTTCATAAATAAACCTCAAGTGTCCGATTTTTAAAATATTATTCAATGGATGCTGATTGTGACATTCCACTGCTGCGTTATAAGTATGTGCATGCTATGTTACATACATTCACAAATGTATGTAAATTAAACTCCTACCCAAGCTAAACCTATGGCACGAAAAACCAAAGCGCAGGCGCTGCAAACCAGACAGGAAATACTGGATGCGGCCATCGGCCAGTTTTCCGCTCGCGGCGTTTCCGCGACTTCGCTCACCGACATCGCCCATGCTGCGGGCGTAACGCGTGGCGCTATTTATTGGCATTTTAAGAACAAAGTTGAGCTTTTTAACGCCGTTTGGGAAAACTGTGAATCTCAAGTGCAGCGGCTGGAAATTGAGTATCAGACAAAGTACCCGAATGATCCACTGCGCGTATTACGCGAGATTTTGGTTTACCTGCTTCGTGCTACGGTAACCGATCCTTCACGCCGTTCATTGATGGAAATCATATTTCACAAATGTGAATTTGTTGGGGAGATGCGTTCCGTTCATGACGCGCGTAAGGCGCTGTATATGGAGGGTTATGGCAAGATTGAAAGCATTTTGCAGCGCTGCATTGAACAGGCGCAATTGCCGAAAACCCTGCAAACCCGCCAGGCGGCGATCATCCTGCGCGCCTACATTACCGGATTGATGGAAAACTGGCTGTTTATGCCAGAAAGCTTTGATCTCTACCATCAGGCCGGTCAATTTATTGATACTTATATCGAGATGTTGCGACTATGTCCAAGCTTGTTTAAAAGTAATTAAGTGTTTCAAAAAACAGGGGCAAGCATAGATAAAGATTTACAACTTTGGAAGTGATTGGGCAGGGCGGACGGATAGGTCGCCAGTGATTGCCGTGGTAAACTATCGCACCTCTGATTGAACGAAGTAAACCATGTTTAGCCGATCCGTTGAGTTTCGCTGCATTAATGCCGATCTCATCCGCCTTTCTGCGCGGCCATTGGTGCATTTACTGCGCCTCTTCCTGCTTATTTTTCTAGTCCTGATCGCCGCGCCGCGGGCGTTTGCCTCTTCTCCGGCAGATATCCCGACCCATAACGAAGTGCAGAATCAGCTCGACGCCCTAAGTCGACAAAAAATGCTTTCGCCTACCGATAAACTGACCCAGCAGGATCTTTATCGCACGCTGGAACTGCTCGACGCGCTGGATCGCGTGAAGCAACAGCAGGCGCAGCTGCGTCAGGAGCTGGCCGATGCGCCGGGTAAACTGCGCACCGCTTCCGACGGCCTGAGCAAATTACAGGATAAAATCGACGACACGACGCTGAAAACTCAGCTCGGCGCGCTTTCCCTACGCCAGCTCGAAACGCGGCTGAATGAAACGCTCGACGATTTGCAGGCGTCGCAAAACGATCTCTCGACCTACAACACGCAGCTTATTACGCTGCAAACGCAGCCCGAGCGCGTACAGAACGCGATGTTTAGCTATTCGCAAAGCCTGCAAAAAATCCGTAACGAACTCAACGGAATGGACCCCAATCAGCAGGATTTGAGAAACTCTCAGCAAACCATGCTAACCACCGAGCAGGCGCTGCTTAACGCTGAAATCGACCAGCAGCAAAGCAGCCTGCAAGCCAACACCACGCTGCAAGATTTGCTGCAAAAGCAGCGCGATTACACCAACGCGCACATTAATCAGCTGGAACAGGTGACGCAGGTGTTGCAGGAAGTGGTCAACGGCAAACGCCTGACGCTGTCCGAGCGCACCGCCAAAGAGGCGCAAACGCCGGGCGACACCACCGATTTGCAAAAGGACCCGCTGGTCAGTCAGGAGCTGGATATCAACCGCGATCTCAGCCAGCGACTGATTACCTCCACCGAAGATGGCAACAAACTGCTGCAACAGAACATCACGGTGAAAAACTGGCTCGACCGATCTTCGCAATCCGAGCATGACCTCAAAGAGCAGATTACCGAGCTCAAAGGCAGCCTGCTGCTGTCGCGCATCCTTTATCAGCAGCAGCAAAACAACCAGCCGACCGCCAGCCTGATGACCGACATGAGCTCGCAGATCTCCAATTTGCGTCTTGAACAGTTCAACATCAACCAGCAGCGCGACGCGCTTTTTCAGGGCGATGACTACATTCAGGGGCTGGTGAAAAATAGCAAAGAGACGATTAATGACGATATCAATGACGCGCTCGAGCAAATCATCGACGTGCGCCGCGAGCTTCTCGACCAGCTGAATAAACAGTTGGGCAATCAGCTGGCGCTGGCGATTAACCTGCAAATCAACCAGCAGCAGTTGACCAGTATTAATGAATCGTTGACCAGCACGCTGACCCAGCAAATCTTCTGGGTTAACAGCAACAAGCCGATGAATTTCGATTTCATCACCTCGCTGCCGCAAAATATTCACGCGCAGGTCAAGGCGCTCAACGTCAAGATGCCGCTGGTGTCGTTGAAGGCGGGCGTGCTGCGATCCTTGCCAATTAACCTGCCGCTGCTGCTGGCGATTGTGGTCCTGCTGCTGCGCCGAAAGGCGATTCTGGCGCGCATCGACAAGCTCGGGGCCGACGTCGGCCAGCTCAAGCGCGATTCCCAAATGCACACGCCCGAAGCGCTGTTTATGGTGATGCTGCTGACCTTGCCCAGCGTGCTGCTGACGCTCGGCGTGGGATATTGGCTCTCCGTTTCTGACATTGAATTAAACGATTTTCTCTGGACGCTGGCGCAGCGTTTCGCCGTGTTCCAGTTTGTGATGGGCTTTTGCTATCACTCGCTTGCGCCGCAGGGTGTTCACGAGCGCCACTTTGCCATTCCGGCCACCACGGCGGCGCACTATCGCCGCGCGATTATTCGCCTGTCGCTGACCATGCTACCGCTGATTTTCTGGACCGTGCGCGGAGAGAAAACGCCGCTGGGGCTGGTGGATGACATCATCGGGCAAATCGTGGTGTTTGTGACGCTCGGCGTGCTCTCCGTGCTGGTGTTTCCGATTTTCCGCGACGGCTGGCGTGAAAAAAATACCCAAACGGTGCGGCTGGTGGCGGTCACGGCGATCGCTTTTGCGCCCGTATTTTTCATCGGTTTAATGGTCAGCGGCTATTTCTATACCACGCTGCGCCTTTCCAGCCGCTGGCTAGACAGCCTTTATCTATTAATTGCCTGGAACATTTCTACGCTGGCCGCGCTGCGCGGATTGGGCGTAGCGGCGCGACGACTGGCGTTTCGGCGTGCGCTGGCGCGTCGGCAGATTAACAATGCCAAAGACGGCGCGGACGGCAGTGAACAGCTCGAAGAGACGCCGCTGGGGCTGGATCAGATTAACCAACAGACGTTGCGTCTCATCACGATGGCGCTGTTCATCGTTTTCGCCGTGGTGTTTTATCTGATCTGGTCGGATTTACTGACGGTGATTTCGTATCTCGACAGCATTTCGATGTGGCATTACTCGGCCAACGTGGCGGGAAAAGTAGTGCAGCAAACCGTGACGCTGGGCAATTTCCTGATGGCCTTTGGTGCGGTTATCGTCGCCTATGTGCTGACCCGCAACCTGCCCGGTTTGCTGGAAGTGCTTGTATTATCAAGGCTTCAGCTGCGGCAGGGCGCATCCTACGCGATTACCACTATTTTGACTTATACCATTACCGTGATTGGCGCGATTACGGCGCTCGGCTCGCTCGGCGTGTCGTGGGACAAGCTACAGTGGCTGGTGGCGGCGCTGTCGGTCGGGCTGGGCTTTGGCTTGCAGGAAATTTTCGCCAACTTCGTTTCCGGTCTGATCATCCTGTTCGAACGGCCGATTCGCATCGGCGATACCGTCACTATCGGCACCTATTCCGGATCGGTGAGCAAGATTCGCATTCGCGCCACCACTATTACCGACTTTGACCGCAAAGAGGTGATTATCCCGAATAAAGCGTTTGTAACGGAAAGGCTGATTAACTGGTCGCTTTCCGATACCGTCACGCGCGTGGTGATTAAAGTCGGCGTGGCTTACGGCTCGAATTTGGAAAAGGTGAAGGCGTTACTGTTGCAGGCGGCGCATGAAAATGCGCGGGTGATGAGCGATCCGGGGCCGACCGTTTACTTCCTCAACTTTGGAGCCAGCACGCTGGAGCATGAATTACGGCTTTACGTGCGCGAACTGGGCGACAGGAATGCCACCGTCGATGAGCTAAATCGCGCGCTCGATAGTTTGTTCCGCGACAATAATATTGATTTAGCATTCAATCAGTTGGAAGTGTATCTGCATAATAGGGACGGCAAGGAAATTCAGGAGATCAAACGGCCGATTTTCCCTTTGCGAGACAGTCAGTCGCTGCAAAACGCCCAACCGTCGCAGAATATGCACACGCCAGACGGGGGAAACCTCGCCTAGCCGGAAATCTTTACAGGTAGCTTATGGACAAGCTGCCGGTTGGGTGTTTGATCTTTTCCTGATAGTCCCTTTTCACAATCTCCAGCGCCGCCAACGCAACGTCTGGGGCGATTTCATTGCATTCCAGCAGGTAGATCAGGTCGACGGCCAGTTGCAGTTCGGGAGGTGCATTTTCTACGGACATAGGCGTTCCAGTTAATCTTGAGCCGGCTCTGTTTAACCCGCAGTCAACAAAGAATCCCAGCAAAGTGTGGTCGAGTTACTGAGTATAGAGTTTTTGTTTCAAAAACCGACGGTAATTTTCAAATTTTGTGATAGGAGCGTCAAAAACCGCGCTCCTGACGCTCGATGCTACGTTCGATTTTTATCAATGCCTGACGGCAACGCATCAATCTGCCTTCCAGCGCGGCCAGCTCTTTCTGAATATGCTGCTGCTCTTTGAAGGTTTCGACGCGACCCAGCTTGCTTTCGCGGTCTTCAATCATCGCAATCAATCGACGTTCATACTGCTGATGTTCAACCAGTTTGCCGTAAAAATCGCTGCTTTTTACTTCGCGCTGCTTGTCTGCCGAACGCAACGTTTGCGTTGCCAGTTCGCGCTGCAAGGCAGTAATTTGAGAAACCAGACGTTCGGCGACAAACGCCACCTGCGCCGATCGATTTTCGGCCACGACCTGCTTTAGCTGAGCGAAATTAACCCGCACCTCGGCCAGATATTCCCGTAGCCGCGTGCCTTTGGTCGAAAAGAGGGCGACGTCAAAACGCGCCTGCTGGGCGGGCGCATGAGCGATGGGTTCGATTTCCTGCGCCAGATTTTCTATCTGCCGTTCCAGCGACTGTAATAAGGTGTGCGTGCTCACCGAGATTCTCCAGACTGATTTTCCCCGCCTGATTGACCTGCGGAACATGGCGGCAAGCTTACCCTGAAAGACCACAGAAACAAGTGACATCACCGGAGATTTTGTGCCGCCGCTTTATGCACCAATAATGCGTATATTTCGCTCATTATTAGGCTTTACTGGCCGTTTATCCTGTTATGGTGCGCAGCAGAGGTTGACCTAGAGCAATAAAAAAGGCGATCATAACCGGCTGTGGGTTGCTTTTTGAAGTGGCTTTGCATAGATTTGGGCGACTCGACCGCTGGTCGTCCCCTAACTTTTTTCTTGATTAGCCTGCCAGACTCGTTCGCCGTGGTTCTCTGCTTAGCCGATACTTCTCGGAGCAGGGCGCATGGCTTGGGTCGTTACGGGCTATTCAGCTATGAATCGACTTTATTATGAGCGCTACCGTTATGACCGCTACTGCACAGCAGCTTGAGTTTATTAAAAACAGTATCCAGACTATTCCTGACTATCCAAAGCCGGGCATTTTGTTCCGCGACGTCACCAGTATGCTGGAAAATCCTCAGGCTTATCAGGCGAGTATCGACCTGCTGGCAGAAAAATACCGCGACGCCGGTGTGACCAAAGTAGTAGGCACCGAAGCGCGTGGATTCCTGTTTGGCGCACCGGTTGCCTTGGCGCTGGGCGTAGGCTTTGTTCCCGTGCGCAAGCCGGGCAAACTGCCGCGTGAAACGATTGTTGAAGAGTACGTGCTGGAATACGGCACCGACAAGCTCGAAATCCACACCGACGCCATCAAGCCGGGCGACAAAGTGCTGGTAATCGACGATCTGCTGGCCACCGGCGGCACCATCGAAGCCACCGCCAAGCTTATCCGTCGTCTGGGCGGCGAAGTTTCCGACGCGGCTTTCATCATCAATCTGCCAGAACTGGGCGGTGAAAAGCGCCTCAATAACCTCGGTATTGAATGCTATTGCCTCGTTAACTTCGCGGGCCACTAATCATTCTTCGCGCTTCGAACCACAGGGGCGTTGGCTGCCTTTGCTTACTCCAGTCACTGACCTCTGTCAGCGCCCGGAGACGCGCAGTTACCGCCTTCCTGTGATCCGAATAGCGTTGAAATTATTCGTTTTTATTGGGCCTTAAAAGCGCCATATTTAACGAAAAGATGTTTGAGTTTATCAGCCCTCGCTCGTGTTGGCGGGGCTGTGATACTATAACGCCACAGACTCCCCGACTTTTCCGGTATTAATGAGCTATCAGGTTCTTGCCCGTAAGTGGCGCCCCCAAACTTTCACTGACGTAGTGGGTCAGGAACATGTTCTGACGGCACTGGCCAACGGCCTGTCGCTGGGGCGAATTCATCACGCCTATCTTTTCTCCGGCACGCGCGGCGTCGGGAAAACCTCGATTGCCCGCCTGTTGGCTAAAGGCCTGAACTGCGAAACCGGCATTACCTCGACGCCCTGCGGCGTGTGCGACAACTGTCGTGAAATCGAGCAGGGACGTTTTGTCGATCTCATCGAAATCGACGCCGCCTCGCGTACCAAGGTAGAAGATACCCGCGAACTGCTCGACAACGTGCAGTACGCCCCCGCGCGTGGCCGCTTCAAGGTTTATCTGATCGATGAAGTGCACATGCTCTCGCGTCACAGCTTTAATGCGCTGTTGAAAACGCTTGAAGAGCCGCCTTCGCACGTCAAATTCCTGCTGGCGACCACCGATCCTCAAAAGCTGCCGGTCACCATTCTTTCACGCTGTCTGCAATTTCATCTGAAAGCGCTGGACGTCGAACAGATTCGCAAGCAGCTCGACAAAGTGTTGCAGGCCGAAAAAATCGACAGCGAAGCCCGGGCTTTACAGCTACTGGCCCGCGCCGCCGATGGCAGTATGCGTGACGCGCTCAGCCTGACCGATCAGGCTATCGCGATGGGGCAGGGTCAGGTCACCACCGAAACCGTGTCGCAAATGCTGGGCACGCTCGACGACGAACAGCCGCTGGCGATTCTCGAAGCGCTGGTCAGTGCCGATGGCGCCACCGTGATGGCGCAGGTCGAACAGGCCTCGTCGCGCGGGGTCGATTGGGAAACGCTGCTGGTCGAAACGTTGGCGCTGCTGCATCGCATCGCCATGCTCCAGCTGTTGCCGACCGTCATGGACAATCACTACGCCGCCATCGAGCAGCGTTTACGTGAACTGGCGCGCGTGCTGCCGCCCACTGACGTTCAGCTTTATTATCAAACGCTGCTGATTGGCCGCAAAGAGCTGCCGTTTGCGCCGGACAAACGCATGGGCGTCGAGATGACGCTGCTGCGCGCGCTGGCGTTTAATCCGAAAGTGATTATTGCAGAACCGAAAGCTGCAGAACCAAAAGCTGCGCAACCGCAAGCTGCCGAGCGCGGAGCCAACGTAGCGTCACAAAACGCTGCTTCACAAAACGTTGATCCACAAAACGGTGCATCGCAGCCACAGTACAGCGCGCCGCAGGTTCCACAGTACGAAAACACGCTGCCGGTTAATGCGCAGGCGGGTATCGCGCCGTCTCACGATGCCCCACCGCCACGCGGCGAGCCGGCGCAGAATAGTCCCGCCCCGGCGGGCGGCGCGTCGAGTGCGACCGCGCAGCTGTTGAAGGCGCGAACCGAATTATTGCGAAAGCAGGGAAACTCGACCCCAAAAAAAGCTGAGCCGGCCGCGCCTGGAAAAGCGCAGCCGGCAAATTCGGTGCTGGAGCGACTGGCTTCCGTCACCGAGCGTTCATTAGAGCGCACGGGCGCGATGGCCCAGAAAAAGGCGCCCGCCGAGCCGCTCAAGCAGGAAGCCTATCGCTGGAAAGCAGTTAACGAGCCGGAGGCCGCGCCAGAACCTGTCGCCACGCCGAAAGCGCTGCGTACCGCGCTTGAGCATGAGAAATCGCCCGAGCTGGCGGCACGATTGGCTGAAGAAGCTATCGAACGTGACGAATGGGCCGCGATTATTCATCAGTTGACCATTCCGAAGCTGGTGCAGCAGTTGGCGCTCAACGCTTTCCTTGAACGTCCAGATTCAGCGACGCTTTGTCTGCATTTGCGTTCTTCGCAGCGTCATCTAAACTCGCCAACTGCGCAAAAAACGCTGGCAGAGGCTTTAGCGACGCTTTATCAGCAAGAAATTACGCTGACCGTGGTCGAAGACGACAATCAGGCCATCCTGACGCCGCTTGAATGGCGACAGGCGATTTACGAAGAAAAACTGGCGCAGGCGCGTCAGTCGATTATCGCGGATACTAATATCCAGACCCTGCGTCGATTCTTTGACGCCGATCTGGACGAAGAGAGTATTCGCCCAATTTAACCGCCGCAGTAGGAGCATGGTGCACATACGCGGCCCGACGCAAAGAGAGATGATTATGTTTGGAAAAGGCGGCATTGGTAACCTGATGAAACAGGCCCAGCAAATGCAGGAAAAAATGCAGCAGGCGCAGGAAGAGATCGCAGCGATCGAAGTCACTGGCGAATCTGGCGCAGGTCTGGTCAAAATCACTATCAACGGCGCACACAACGTTCGTCGCGTCGAAATCGATCAGAGCCTGTTCGAAGATGACAAAGATATGCTGGAAGACCTGATCGCTGCGGCTTTCAACGATGCGGCTCGTCGTATCGATGAAACCCAGAAAGAAAAAATGGCAGCAGTTTCTGGCGGCATGCAGTTGCCACCGGGCTTTAAGATGCCATTCTGATGCAAACCAGCCCACTCCTTGAAACATTAATGGAGGCGCTGCGCTGCCTACCGGGCGTTGGCCCGAAATCAGCGCAGCGTATGGCATTCCAGCTGCTGCAGCGCGATCGCAGCGGCGGAATGCGGCTGGCGCAGGCGTTGACCCGCGCGATGTCCGAAATTGGCCATTGCGCGGACTGCCGGACCTTTACCGAGCAGGAAATCTGCACCATCTGTGGCAATTCACGCCGCAAGGAAAACGGTCAGATTTGCGTGGTCGAAAGCCCGGCAGATATCCACGCTATCGAGCAAACCGGCCAGTTTTCAGGACGTTACTTCGTGTTGATGGGGCACCTTTCGCCTCTCGACGGTATCGGCCCGGATGACATCGGACTCGGCAGGCTGGAGCAGCGTCTTGAAAGCGAAAGCATTCAAGAGGTGATTCTGGCGACCAATCCGACGGTCGAAGGGGAAGCGACGGCTAATTATATTGCTGCAATGTGCGGGCAATACGGCGTCGTTGCCAGCCGAATCGCGCACGGTGTGCCTGTCGGTGGCGAGCTCGAGATGGTCGATGGCACCACTCTCGCCCACTCCCTTGCCGGACGTCATATCTTTAAGTACTGAGCTTTAACTTGAATGCGATCCGTCGTCGTCCTTGAAGCCGCAGCGGCGTTGGCTGCGTTCGCTCACCCTAGTCACTTACCAGCGTAAGCTCCTAGGGATGAACTCGCTTGCCGCCTTGCTGCGACTTCAATTACTTAGACGGGCTGTTTTTTAAATTCAAAATCAAGTTCAAGTTCATAAGCATTAATATTGTTGTCAAAATAAGCAAATAACGCTCGTTTCTGCATTTCGTTTTGTGCTCCTCTTGAATCTTCGGCATTGACCCCCATCTCTCACTCAGCCTGTTTTGAAACGTATGTTTTGAGACGCCCTGTTTTTAATCACTCAAACGGTTTGATTGAGGTATTTGATGAGTATGAAAGGACAAGAGACCCGCGGATTTCAGTCTGAAGTAAAACAGTTACTCCACCTGATGATTCATTCGCTTTATTCGAATAAAGAAATCTTCCTGCGTGAGCTTATCTCCAACGCATCGGATGCGGCCGACAAGCTGCGCTTCTGCGCGCTGTCAAAACCCGATCTCTATGAAAACGACGCGGAACTGCGCGTGCGCGTGGCTTTCGATAAAGAAAAACGTACCCTGACGCTGAGCGACAACGGTATCGGCATGACCCGCGACGAAGTGATCGATAACCTCGGCACTATCGCCAAGTCAGGTACTAAAGCTTTCCTGCAATCTGTAGGTTCCGATCAGGCGAAAGACAGTCAGCTGATCGGTCAGTTCGGCGTGGGCTTCTACTCTGCCTTTATCGTGGCCGACAAAGTGACCGTTCGCACCCGTGCGGCGGGCGTTGGCGCGGAAGAGGGCGTGTTCTGGGAGTCAGCGGGCGAGGGTGAATACACCTTGGCCGACATCGAGAAAGCCGATCGCGGCACCGAAATTACGCTGCACCTGCGCGAAGATCAGGACGAATTCCTCGACAACTGGCGAGTGCGTTCAATCATCAGCAAATATTCCGACCACATCGCGTTGCCGGTCGAGATTGAAACGCGCAACGAAGAAGACGATACCGTCATCTGGGAGCAGATTAACAAGGCGCAGGCCCTGTGGACCCGCAGCCGTTCTGACGTGACCGATGAAGAATATAAAGAGTTTTACAAGCACATTTCCCATGATTTCAGCGATCCGCTGAGCTGGAGCCACAACCGCGTCGAAGGCAAGCAGGAATATACCAGCCTGCTGTATATCCCTTCGCAGGCGCCGTGGGACATGTGGAACCGCGATCACAAGCACGGCCTGAAGCTTTACGTTCAGCGCGTGTTTATCATGGACGAAGCCGAGCAGTTCATGCCGAACTATCTGCGCTTTGTGCGTGGTCTGATAGATTCCAACGATTTGCCGCTGAACGTCTCGCGTGAAATTCTGCAAGACAGCCGCGTGACGCAGAATCTGCGCGCTGCCTTGAGCAAGCGTGCGCTGCAAATGCTTGAAAAATTAGCGAAAGATGATGCAGATCAGTATCTGCAATTCTGGAAACAGTTTGGTCTGGTGTTGAAAGAAGGTCCTGCGGAAGACAGCAGCAATAAAGAAACCATCGCCAAACTGCTGCGTTTCGCCAGCACCCGTAACGACTCTTCAGAGCAGACGCTGTCGCTGGAAGAGTACGTCGCGAACATGGTTGAAGGTCAGGACAAGATTTACTACATCACTGCCGACAGCTATGCCGCCGCGAAAAACAGCCCACACCTTGAGCTGTTCCGCAAGAAAGGCATTGAAGTGCTGCTGCTTTCCGATCGTATCGACGAGTGGATGATGAGCTATCTGACCGAGTTTGACGGCAAGAGCTTCCAGTCCGTCAGCAAGGCCGATGCGTCTGTCGACAAGCTGTCCGATGAAGAAAACGAGCAGCAAAAAGATGCCGATAAAGCGCTGGAGCCGTTCGTTGATCGCGTGAAAACGCTGCTGGGCGAGCGCGTGAAGGAAGTGCGTTTGACGCATCGTCTGACCGATACGCCGGCCATCGTGACGACCGGTGCCGACGAAATGAGTACCCAGATGGCGAAACTGTTTGCCGCAGCGGGTCAGGACGCGCCAGAGGTGAAATACATCTTTGAGCTGAACCCTGAACACGCGCTGGTGAAACGCGCTGCCGACGAAACTCAGGAAGATCAGTTCGCCGAATGGGTTGAGCTGCTGCTCGATCAGGCGCTGTTCGCCGAGCGCGGTACGCTGGAAGATCCAAACCAGTTTATCCGCCGCATGAACACGCTGCTGCAAGCCTGATTTTCAGTGGCGAACGTCTATAAGTTATAAGGGCGAACGTAGATAAGTAAGGCTTGTTACTTAACGAAAGCTTGTCACTTAAGGTAAACTTTTTATTTAAGTGAAACTGGAGGCTAGTCGATTAACCTTGGCTAGCCTCTTCTAATAACCAGCGTCGAAACAGCATAATTTCCTTCTCCTGACTCCGCGAACGCTTGACCAACATGTAGGTTGCCCGGTCAACTTCGGCAAAGCCCAGCGGTGCCAATAAGCTCCCTTCCTGTATTTCTTTCTTCACCAAAATCTGCGGCGTCATAATAATCCCCAAGCCATTTTTTGCGGCCTGAATCGCTAACGTCAAATTATCAAAATGCTTGCCCGCAATAAAATCTCCGCGCGTATTTGTCTTGCGCGCCCACTCTTGCCAGGCATTCATTTTAGTATCGGCGTGCAGCAGCGGCAGAGTGGCAAAATCGGTTTCATAGGTAAAGCGATGACGAAAGTCAGGCGAGCAGACCGGCCCTATATAATCGACGGTGATGAGCGTAGCTTCAATTTCATCCAGCAGTGACGTTTCATTGCTTTTGATCAGAATGTCGGTGCGTTCGTCCTGAATATTTTCAATGTTTACATGGGTCTGAAAGGTGAGGGCAATATTTTCATGGCGCTGTGAAAAACGGTTGATTCGCGGTATTAACCACTGCGACAAAAAGCTCGGCGCGCAGGAAATAATAAGGCTGTTCTCTTCGCGACGCTTTATTTCCTTGCACGTCGCCTCGATATTTCTAAATACCTGCTCGCAGCATTTCTTTAATATCTCGCCATCCTGCGTTAAATAAACTCTGCCACTCATTCGCTTAAATAAAGGCGTGCCTAGCCAAGCTTCCAAATTCTTTATTTGGTGGCTGATTGCACTGTGGGTGACATTTAAGGATTCTGCCGCCGCACTGAAACTTTCAAATATCGCGGCCTGCTTAAAATAGTGCAGCGCGCGTAAAGAAGGAAGGTCTGACATGGTGCCACCTTGTTAGAAAATTTCACGTCGTCTGTCTGTTTATATCATTTTCTAACACATAAAAAACCCTTTAGTCTCAGCCTTGTCCCGAAACGAGGTGCCAGGAAGGCGCATTAAGTCGGTGTAACGAGCGTGACGGGACAACCTACACACCTTAAGCAAAGTGCCTTGAACCCGGTTATTCCAATGAAAAATAAGGATCAACATGAAAAATGAATCCGTAAAAACCCAGCTTGTGATGTTTACCGGTGGTCGTGACAGTACGTTGGCAGCCTGTTATCTGATGTTACAGGGTATACCGGTTCACCTTTACTCGGCGAACAGCGGATGTTCCCTTCATCGCGGCATTCTTTCCCATCGCGTCGAAGAACTTAAAAACCGTTTTGGCGATTTAGTTGTAGAACACACAGTTGAAGATATTAGCGGGACTTTCCGCAGCATCGCCATTGAAAATATTGAAGGCGATATTCTTAAGTATAGAAAAAACCTGGTATTACTCGGTGAAAAGCTGGCAATCCATGCTCACCTTATCGATTTCTGTCGTCGTCATGATATTGAAGTAATTAACGACGGGATTACGCATTACCAACAGGAATTCCCGGAACAACGTCTGGTCGCCAAAGAGTATTTGGTCGATTTAATGCAAGAGTTCGGCATTAAATATCATTCCCCTATTTATGAATTCGCTCAATCACAGGACGACGTGAAATATCGCCTGCTGCAATTGGGAATTTCAACCAAGTCTCTCGAAGGGGTCAGCATCTTCGGCGACAGCTTCTCAACGCCGAGCGACGACACCATTTTGGCCTACCTGCGAGAAAAAACGCCGCTGGCGCTGAACATTGTCAAATTCCTGTCGGGTGAAAGCCTGTCACTGACCAGAAAAGTTGCCAGTTCCGCCGCTGAAGCTGCCTGACAGAGGAGCCTGTGATGAAAACGATCATCAAGTGTTTGGCCGTCATTATTCGCAACCGTTCGCTGTTGCTGACCCGCAAAGAGGGCACGGACGTGTTCATCTCGCCGGGCGGCAAACCGCTGCTGGGCGAGGATCATCTGACCTGCCTGCGTCGCGAGCTCAAGGAAGAGCTGAATGTTGAAGCTGCTGAAATCAGGCCTTTTGGCCTGTTTCACGGCATCGCCGAGTTCGAATCGGTAGCGATTGAAAATCATGTCTATCAGGTTGAGGTCGTGGGTCAGCCCGTTGCCAGCTCTGAAATCGCGGAAATCGCCTGGGTGAATTACCGCAAGCCGCCGTGTGAAGTCGGCGTCGGATCGGTGTTTCGCGACAACGTTTTACCTTTGCTTTATCAGAAGGAGTTAATCGACTAATGGATCCTTCAGCATTGTCACCCCAGCTACAGCAGTTGCACGGCGGCGGTCACTTTTACAAAAAAGTGAACAATTTACGCGAAGCGCTGCGTGAGAAACTTACCGAGGTTTACCATCTCGAGCAATATGACGTGTTTATGGTGCAGTCGGTCAGTGTCGGGTTGGCGATGCTGTCCCATTTGCTCCACAAGCAGAATATTTCGATGAGCTTGGCAAATCACCAGCATTATCAGCCCATTGACCAGCTTTTTCCTCACGAGATTAGCGTAGGGAAAGAGAACAGTGGCGTGCAGATTGTCACTCACGTCAATCCCTATTCCGGCGAGTTGAACGGGCTGGATGCGTTGCAAAACCGCGTGGTGGTCGATGCCTCCCACAGTTTTGCCACCAACCTGCATGACGATCTCATCGATCACGCCTCGATCTTCCTTGCCCCACTGCACAAGCACGCGTCGGTGGCGGTCGGGCTATCGCTGATTGCCGTGCGTCCGGAAGATTATTCCATGCTGTTGCGCAGTGAGTTGCGCCTGTTTGAAGGCTCGACGGTGTCAGACGCGCCGTTGGAAAAAGCGCTGGAAACGATGAACGCGCCGGGATGGCAGCCGTACAACGTGGCGAGCGTGGAAGATATCGATATCTGGCTGCCCGATGGGACCCGTTTAAAGTCCATCGGCGAGCCGGGTCTGCCTTACAGCTGTTTCCACGTGCCGGATTTTAGCGAGGAGCAGCGCCTGCAAGCCAAAGCGCTTAACGGCAGCTATTTTGAGCACAGTAAAACGCTGCGATTGTCTCGCTGGACGCGCGGCCAGAAAGGGCGTCCGGTCAACTGTACGGGCAGCGTTTTCGAAGATATTTCAAAATTATGGAACATAACATGAGTAGAACAAGCGCAGTAAACGGCAACCTGATCGGTATTCTTGGCGGCATTATCCTGAGTACCGATTCGGTTTTCATCCGCCTCATGGCGGTCGATAATTCGTGGCTGATTGTGGTATTACGCGGGCTGCTGATGTGGGCCGTGGTCTTTGCCGTCTGGTTGATGGTACCGAAAAGCCGTTCCGTTCTGGGCGTGCCCTGGATTACGCGTCAAAACCTGCTGTCCGTGCTGTTTTTCTGCGCCTCGTCGGCCTGTTTTGTCAACGCGCTCAATCGCGGCAATATCGCTACCGTTCTGGTAATTATCTCCTCTACACCGTTTGTTTCGGCGATTATTTCACGGCTGTTCTTCCACACTAAAATCGACCGTTCGCTGATGATTGCGGCGATTGTCGGCATGTTGGGCGTGGTGATTGTGATGGCCGGACGACAAAACGGTGCCGACGCGAGTGCCAACTATTTTGCCTTGGGCACGGCGGTCTGTATGGCGCTGGCGTTTATCTTTGCTTCGCGCGTCGAAAACGGCACGCTGGCACTGCCTTCGCTGGGCGGAATTCTGGCCTCGGTGATTGTGCCGATGTTTGCCGGTGGCGGATTAATGGCTGCTGCGGGTGCGCTGCACGCCAATCAGTGGCTGTGGCTGATTATTGAAGGCGCACTGATCATTCCTCTCGCCATGGGGCTGATTTCGCTGTCGACCCGCTTTGTGCCGCCGTCCAACGCGGGCCTTTTCCTGCTGCTCGAAACCGCGCTCGCGCCGCTGTGGATCTTCCTGTTTCTGCACGAGGCGCCAACCATTAATGCAATCGTTGGCGGGTGCATCATTATTCTGGCGGTGGTCTCACAAACCTTGCAGGCTAAAAAACACGCAGCCCTTGCCGTGTAGTATCTTTTAATCATCAACTTGCCGCGCCCCTTTCTTGAGGAAGAGGGCGCGCAGTGGTATGGTTGACTGTTTTCGACTTTTAAATAAAAAATTACATGCAAGGGGATTTACGCAATGCGTATCATTCTGCTGGGCGCTCCGGGCGCAGGTAAGGGTACTCAGGCTCAATTCATCATGGAGAAATACGGTATTCCGCAAATTTCTACCGGTGATATGTTGCGCGCAGCTGTTAAGGCCGGAAGTGAACTCGGTCAGAAAGCCAAAGAGATTATGGACGCCGGTAAACTGGTCACCGACGAGCTGGTTATTGCCCTGGTAAAAGAACGTATTACGCAAGAAGATTGCCGTAACGGTTTCCTGCTGGATGGTTTCCCACGCACCATTCCTCAGGCTGATGCAATGAAAGAAGCGGGCATCTCTGTTGATTTCGTTCTGGAATTCGACGTGCCTGACGAACTGATCGTTGACCGTATCGTGGGTCGTCGCGTACACGCTGCGTCTGGCCGCGTTTACCACGTTAAATTCAACCCGCCTCAGGTTGAAGGTAAAGACGACGTGACCGGCGAAGAGTTGACTACCCGTAAAGACGATCAGGAAGAAACTGTCCGTAAACGTCTGGTTGAATATCATGAGCTGACCGAGCCGCTGGTTTCCTATTACGGGAAAGAAGCTGAAGCCGGTAACACCAAGTACGTTAAAATCGACGGCACCAAAAAAGTCGCCGAAGTACGCGAAGAGCTGGCGACTATTCTGGGTTAATCCCGATCGTTGGTTCTCCGTAGCAGGGCGGTTTCGGCCGCCTTTGTTTTTTATTTTTTCCCCTCTCCCTAAAGTTTGTCTCTCCTCTCCTTTATTTCCCCGACTAAAACGCATTGATTGTTAATCCCATTTACTGTTATCGGTTCCGATTTGCCCGAGTTTGGTTACAATAAGGGCGCATTCAGACAGGTCATTTGCCCTGTGTTAAAAATTTAGCAATATTATTTAGGGAATTCAGCATGATGCAGACGAAATTCGGTGTGTTACTGGTTAACCTTGGCACGCCGGAGGCTCCAACCACGCCGGCGGTGAAACGTTTTCTGGCTGAGTTTTTGAGTGATATTCGCGTCGTAGACACTAATCGCCTGATTTGGTGGCCGATTTTGCAGGGCGTGATTTTGCCATTCCGTTCGCCGCGCGTCTCCAAGCTCTATAAATCCGTGTGGATGGACGAAGGTTCGCCGCTGATGGTCTACAGCAAGCGTCAGCAAAAGGCGCTGGCGGATCGATTCCCGGATACGCCGGTTGAGCTGGCGATGAGCTACGGCAAGCCGAGTCTCGAAGATGCGATTGGCCGTTTGCTCGAGCGCGGCGTGACCAAAATGGTCGTCTTGCCGCTCTATCCGCAATATTCCTGTTCGACGAGCGCCTCCGTGTTTGACGGCGTAGCGCGCGTGCTCAAAGCGCAGCGCCGCCTGCCTTCAATCAGTTTTATCCGCGATTATGCCGAACATCCGGCGTACATTGCCGCGCTGAAAGCCAGCATTCTGGAATCTTTCGAGAAACACGGCATGCCGGATCGTCTGGTACTTTCATTCCACGGGATTCCAAACCGTTTTGTTAATGAAGGCGATGATTATCAGCAGCGCTGTCAGGCGACAACGCAGGCGCTGAGCACCGCGCTGCAACTGCCTGCGGGCAAAATTATGCTGACCTTCCAGTCGCGTTTTGGTCGCGAGCCGTGGCTGACGCCTTTCACCGATGAAACCATGAAAGGCCTGCCCGCGCAGGGCGTCAAACATATTCAGATCGTTTGTCCGGGCTTCTCGTCCGACTGTCTCGAGACTATCGAAGAGATTAACGGTGAAAACCGCGAGCTGTTCCTGCACGCGGGCGGCGAGAAATTTGAATATATTGATGCGCTTAACGATCGTCCCGATCACATCGACATGATGGAACAATTAGTGAGCCAGCACTTCCAGCCTTAAACCGCGCCTAATGCGCTGATCATCTTGTTTCGCAAATCAATCGGCAGGCTATTTTGCCTGCCGAATGTTTATAGAAGGAATGTTTGTCGACTGAACGTTGCCAGCCGATGAAAAAATCGAAGAAAAGATAACTCTCCTGAATCACCTGTTAGCGTGTGATATTATTCCCCGATATTTCCCCAGCTCGTGCCCATACTCAATGAAATTTCCTGGTAAACGTAAGTCCAAACACTATTTCCCTGTCAATGCCCGCGATCCGTTGCTGCGTGACTCGATGTTGAACGAAACGCTGAATAAAACCTTGCCGCAGACCGATGCCAGCACCTCGTACATTGTCGGCATCGATCAAACGCTGGTGGATATCGAAGCCAAAGTAGATGACGACGTAATCACGCGCTACGGTTTAGTGGCGGGGCAGTCGAACCTGATTGACGACGAGCGCGCGGACCAGCTTTATCTTGAGCTGACCAGCCAGGCACTGATTTCTCATCAGTTCGCCGGCGGCACGATTGGCAATACGCTGCACAACTACTCCGTGCTGGCCGACGATCGCTCGGTACTGCTTGGCGTGATGTGCAGCAACATCAAAATTGGCAGCTACGCGTATCGCTATTTGTGCAACACCTCCAGCCGTACCGATCTCGATTACCTGCAGGGCGTCGATGGCGCGATGGGCCGCTGTTTTACGCTGATAAATGAAAGCGGCGAGCGCACCTTTGCTATTAGCCCGGGCCACATGAATCAGCTGCGTCCAGAAAGCATTCCCGAAGATGTGATTGCGGGCGCGTCGGCGCTGGTGCTGACATCTTATCTACTGCGCGGCGATGCGGGTGACCCAATGCCCGAGGCGACGATGCAGGCGATCGCCTATGCCAAAAAGTATCAGGTTCCAGTCGTACTAACCCTTGGCACGCAGTATGTCATCGCCGAAGATCCCCAGGCGTGGCGCGATTTCATTCGCGACAATGTCACCATTTTGGCGATGAACGAAGACGAAGGCTGCGCGTTGACCGGTTTTAGCGATCCGCTGATGGCAACCAATGCCGCGTTGGAATTAACCGATTTAGTGCTGTGTACCGCCGGACCGAGCGGCCTGTACATGGGAAGTTATACCGAAGATGAATTCAAACGGACGACCAATCATCCGTTGCTGCCCGGGGCAATTGCCGAATTCAATCAGTACGAATTCAGCCGCGCCATGCGCCGTGAAAGCTGTGCCCAGCCACTAAAAATCTTCTCGCACATCGCGCCTTATATGGGCGGCCCCGAGAAAATCATGAACACCAACGGCGCGGGCGACGGCGCACTGTCAGCCTTGCTGCATGACATCGCCGCTAACGGCTTCCATAAAATGTCGGTACCGAATTCGAGCAAGCACGCCCGCGATTATCTGACCTACTCCTCGCTGGCGCAGGTCTGTAAATACGCTAACCGAGTGAGTTATCAGGTGCTTAACCAGCATTCCCCGAGGTTGACTCGCGGTCTTCCCGAACGGGAAGATTCTCTCGAAGAGTCTTACTGGGAACAATAATCCTCGTCGCCCTGAACATCGTAGCTTTGTTGGCTTCACTCGCGCACCCGAATCTCTGACTCGTGTCAGCTCATCGGGATTTGCTCATTTGCCGCCGCGCTACGATGTCCATGGCTTAGAGGATGGATCCTCTTCATCTTTGGCACTGTAGCTTTGTTGGCTTTTAATTAGATCGCGTTGCTCTCGGCATTTGGGGGGATTTCCATGCCGATGTTGATGGAGTCGAGCATGTTGTTGGCGATTTCGCGTTCGCCCATCACGACTTTATTGGCTCCGCGCGCCATGATGTAAGTGACTTCGTCGTCGTAGTGGGCGCGGGCGATGATTTCGAGAGTAGGGCGTTTGGCGCGCGCGGTGGCGATGATTTCGCCAGATTCATAGCCGTTGGGGATGGTTAAGAGCAGCCATCTTGCGCAGTCGAGTCCTGCCAGACTGGTTATTTCGCTATTGGCCGCATTGCCGAGGACGGCGGTGATCCCTTGTTCGCGCAGCGCTTCGACGCGTGGGCGGGAGTTTTCGATAACGACCATCGGGATGCCTTGTTGCAGCAGTTTGCCACCCAGCAAGCTGCCGACGCGTCCATAGCCGACGATAATGGCGTGATCGCAAAACGAGACGGGCATCTGCGCTTCATCTTCTATGACCTCTTCCAGACTCTGATCCTCGATAATCTCCGTTTTGGCGAGATACTTTTCCAGTAAAGAAAAGAGCAGCGGATTCAGCATGATAGAAAGAATCGAGCCTGCGAGCACCAGATTGCGCGCGTGTTCAGACAGCATGCCGAGAGAAATGCCAAGACCGGCAAGGATGAACGCGAACTCGCCAATTTGCGCCAAACTGACGGAAATCGTCAGCGCAGTGCGCGTTGAGTGACGGAACATCTTAACCAGGACAAAAGCCGCAGCGGATTTGCCGAAGAGGATAATCGCCAGCGTCGCGAGAACGGCCAGGGGCTCGTGAATAAGAATTAATGGGTCAAACAGCATGCCGACCGAGACAAAAAATAGCACGGCGAAAGCGTCGCGCAAGGGAAGCGTGTCGTGCGCGGCGCGCTGGCTAAGCTCGGAGCCGTTAAGCACCATGCCTGCAAAAAATGCGCCCAATGCAAAGGAAGCATCAAAGACTTCAACCGCGCCAAAAGCGATGCCGAGCGCCAGCGCCAACACCGCCAGCGTAAACAGTTCGCGTGAGCCGGTGCTCGCCGACTTCGCCAGGATCCACGGGACTAATCGTCGTCCGACCACAATCATTAGAATAATAAAGGCGACGACTTTTCCGAGCGTGATGCCGAGCTCGATAAACAGGTCGCCTATACTAATGTGCTGATTGCCCATCATCCCGCTCAGCGCCGGTAACAGAACCAGCGTAAGCACCATCGCTAAATCTTCAACAATTAGCCAGCCGATGGCGATTTGTCCGCGCTGGCTGTCAATCAACTGGCGTTCTTCGAGGGCGCGCAGCAGCACGACGGTGCTGGCGGTTGATAGACAAAGACCAAACACCAAACCGCTAATCAGATCCCAGCCCATCAACTTTGACAGGCCGATCCCCAAGATGGTCGCGACCGCTATCTGAGCGATTGCGCCGGGAATGGCGATAGATTTTACGGCTAACAAATCTTTAAGTGAAAAATGCAGGCCTACGCCAAACATTAATAAAATAATGCCGATTTCGGCTAATTCAGGCGCAAGAGAGGTATCTGCGACAAAGCCGGGCGTAAAAGGGCCAGCCAACACGCCAGCGGCGAGGTAGCCAACAAGAGGAGAAATACGTAGCCGATTGGCCAACATACCAAAGAGGAAGGCGAGAACAAGACCGCCAACAATCGTCGTAATTAATGGGGTGGAATTATGCATCAAGACTCCCTCTCGTTATGCACGGCACGGCGAAAAGCTAGTAAATTCAGTTTATGTTAAAAAATGTGTCTTGGGTTAAAAATATTCGACTAAACGAGATAAATGCGAGACATGCCGAGAAATATGGATGAAGGGTACATTTGTATTACATTAACGAGGGAGAGGCTGATAAATCGCTGCTTTCTCTCGAGATAAAAAGAGTCATAGAGGCCGTTAAGGGTCATCTTTACGTAGATTTACGTTCTGGATAAGACGATCGGCCATTAAAATGGACGCTAGCGGTAAGAACTCGTTAAATTCTTGCCGCTGCAACGTGCTGTGGTATCAGAAATATTGTAAGAAACAGCAAGTTTTGACGCGTGTTAGTCGTGTTAATCGTGTTTGGCGATATCAGCGAAATGGCCATTGAGCAGTCGGCAAAGGTCGGCAGCGGCAAGTTCGAGATCAAGTCCACGTTTGCCTCCCGAAACAAAAATAGTCGCAAACTGTTCGGCGGGGCTGTCGATAACGGTCGGTAACAACTTTTTCTGGCCTAGCGGACTAATACCGCCAACCAAATAACCGGTAACGCGCTGTGCTAACTGAGGGTCAGCCATGTCAGCCTTCTTGGCCCCAAGCGCCTTGGCGAATTTTTTCAGGTCGAGTTGCCTCGCGACTGGCGTGACGGCTACGGCCAGATTTTTCGCTTCGCCGTTTAGGGCAACCAGCAGCGTTTTATAAACTTGAGCAGCGTCCAGACCCAGCTTTTTAACCGCTTCGTCACCGAAATGGGTTTCATCGCTGATATGTTCATAAGAATGAAGAGTAAAACTGATCTTATTTTTTTCTAAAAGCTTTACGGCAGGCGTCATTTGCTTATCCATTAAACGGAGCCGCTTTTAGTGCTCGCGGCTTGATGAGCCAAAAAAATTTCTCGGTGCACAATGTTTTGATACTTAACACTAAAGTACGAAATTAAACCATTTAGTGCGATTTTTAATCAGAATGTCGGTTGCCAGACGTCAATCGCGTTGCTAACCTACGCGCGCCGGTATGGATTCCTCAAGAACTCCATACTGCCGCGATAATTAATAAAAATGAAATTCCTCTTTGACTGGCCAATAGAAATATTGGCCATTTTTTTGCCTGATGTTTTGATTTTTGAAATTTTGCGTCTCGACAACTCTCGACAACTACGGCTTATTTTTCATCAAACTCGGAAGATTACCTTCGCCATAAAGATGCAGGGCGCCGACCGCAACGACGTAATTTCCGGCAGGCATGGCTTGCAGTTGCTGCTTCCAGCGCTGATTTCGCTGATGCATTAGTACGTCATAGAGCGCGTTGCCAA
This sequence comes from Rouxiella sp. T17, assembly GCF_036663475.1. Lineage (NCBI taxonomy): Bacteria > Pseudomonadati > Pseudomonadota > Gammaproteobacteria > Enterobacterales > Yersiniaceae > Rouxiella > Rouxiella sp. T17. Next base: position 204,608 of record NZ_JAWUEA010000035.1, read on the forward strand.
ACGTCGCAGGCAGTTGATCAATCCCTGCCGACGGGCGACTGTCGAGCCACCAGCTAATCATCGTCTGCAATAATCTGGCATTGGTATGCCAATGAGTCAATGTGTCATCAAGCAGGCTGCGGCCGCCTTCGGGCAACTGTTTTAGCAATTCTATCTGCTGTTCGGCCCCTTCAAGCTCAACCACCTTTTTATCCAGCGTTTTGGCGCAGGAGAGCAGCTGGTAATCAATTCCGTATTCTCCCCGTAAACCTAACCGCTGCGCCTGCGTAGCTTGAAGCATAAGAGCAATCTGCCAGCATGGCAGGCCCGAAAGCGAATAAAGGGAAATCCCTAATTCGCTGCACAGGCGTTCAACGTGCTGATACTGCTCGGAATCTATTCGTTCATTCAGCGGTGCCAAATCTTTCGCATCACCGAAAGGAGATTCGTTGCTACTGATATCGGCCTCAACAATCAGTGCGTCTGCCTGCGACATTTTGCGGGTCAGCGATTTAGGCAGCGGCGACATATTTTGCGTACCCATATGAATGCTGCCCACCAGATGAAAATGGCGCTCGCCCGCTAAAGAGATATCGAGAGCGGGATAAGGGTAGTGAGTCGGTGAGAGCAGGCCGATCAGGCGGCCTATTCTGATTAAAAATTCCCGTATCATGCGATGTCTCCCTGTTCTTTTGTTCTCCATGCTATCGCTTGGAGAGCTTCTTAAACAGAGATAAAATCTGTAAAAGCTCAAACAATCAAAATCAGTAATGAATCGTGGGTAATTGAAACTTAAGGTAAATTTATTGAACCCGCAATTGTCACGATCATCTAAAGTCGTTTAGCCAATCAATCATTTAACGGATTCGGCGTCTGTTGGCATGTCTTTCGGCGTAAAGCGCAACAACCGGTTGGCATTGGCGACTACCGTAATGGAGGATAACGCCATCGCAGCGCCCGCCACGATCGGGCTAAGCAAGGTGCCAGTGAACGGGAAGAGCACGCCTGCGGCGATCGGAATACCAATAACGTTATAAATAAATGCGCCGAGCAGATTCTGCTTCATATTTTTCAACGTGCCTTTTGACAGCGCCAGCGCATCGGCCACGCCGTGCAGGCTCGAGCGCATCAGCGTGATGGCCGCCGTTTCAATTGCCACGTCGCTGCCGCCGCCCATCGCTATGCCGACCTCTGCCTGGGCCAGCGCGGGGGCGTCATTAATGCCATCGCCGATCATCCCGACCTGTTCGCCGCGCGCCTGCAACGCCTTGATAGCTTCAGCTTTTCCTTCGGGACGTACGCCCGCGATAACGTCATCAATTCCGGCCAGTTTGGCTATCGATTTCGCAGTAATCTCATTGTCGCCGGTCAGCATCACCAGCTTGTAACCCTGTCGATGCAAGCGCTTCAGCGCCTGAACGCTATCTGCACGCAGCGAATCACGCAGTGAAAACAATGCAGCGACCTTGCCATTCGCAGCCAGTAGCACGGGCGTAAAACCCTGCGCGGCTTGCTGTTCCAGCAATGTAAGCACCGGACTGCAATCAATATTCTTCTGTTCGAGCAGGGCGCGGTTACCCAGCAATAATGTGTTATCAGCAATCTTTCCGCTGACCCCTAAACCGCCCAACGTACGAAACTCGACAACATTTTCTTTAGGTAAATCTGCCGCTTTTTCTGCAATCGCCTGCGCCAGTGGATGATGAGATCCCTGCTCCAGTGACGCGGCCCAGATTAAGGCCTGCTGCTCGTTAATCTCGTTAAAAAGCTGGACCTCGGCAACCTGCGGTTTACCTTCGGTTAACGTTCCCGTTTTGTCGAATACCAGTGTCGTCAGCGTGCTGGCTTTCTGTAATGCATCGGCATCTTTAACTAATACTCCAAGCTCGGCTGCGCGACCCACGCCTGCCGTAATCGACATTGGCGTTGCTAAACCCAGCGCACACGGACAGGCAATAATCAGCACCGTAGTGACTATTACCAACGTGTACATCAACGACGGCTGCGGGCCGAAAAAGTACCAGATAGCACCACTGATGAGGGCAAACAAAACCACCGTGGGGACAAACACTGCCGAGATCCGGTCGGCCAGCTTGCCAATTTCAGGCTTGCTGCTTTGAGCTTCACGCACTAATTTTATGATGCGCGAAAGCTGAGTCTGACCGCCGACCGCGCGGGCATAAAATTGTACGCTGCCATCTTTAACCTGAGTACCCGCGCTGATTTTCTCACCCGCCGTGCGATGTTGGGCAATCGGTTCGCCGGTGAGCATGGCTTCATCAAACCAGGCTTCGCCCTGATGAATCTCGCCATCGACAGGAACGCGATCGCCCGTCGTGAGGCGCAGCAGCATGCCTTGCTCAACCTCAGCCAGCGGTACATTTTTTTCACCCTGTGATGTAATCACGCGCGCGGTCGGCGGCGTGAGATCCAGCAGACGTTCCAGAGCCTGCGAAGCGCGTTGACGACCGCGTTGCTCCAGCGCGTGACCCAGATTTATCAGGCCGATAATCATCACGCTGGCTTCAAAATAAAGGTGTCTAGCCTGCATCGGAAAAGCCGCAGGCCAAAGAGTGACGAGAATTGAATAAATCCACGCCGTGCCGGTACCCAGAGCAACCAGCGTATCCATGTTGGCTCTGCCGCGCAGCAGGCTCTTCCACGCACTGCGATAGAAATGGCCGCCCGCCACAATCATAATCAGCAGGGTAAGTAATCCGACGATAAGCCACGCGGTTTGATTGTTTGCAGTGACCATCATCTCGCCGCCCAACAGACCCCAGGCCATCAGTGGAATACCGGCGGCCAGACCCAGCGTTGCCTGCCAGCTAAAGCGAATCATGCTGTTGCGTGCGGTCTGCTGCTGTCTCTCGCGACGCAGCGTTTCATCAATAATAAGTTCGGCACCGTAACCGGCTTTTTCAACGGCGGCTATCAGTGCCTGAGCATCGCCCGCGCCCTTAACGAGCGCGCTGCGTTCAGCCAAATTGACGCTGGCCTGAGTGACGCCGCTCACGCCAGACAATGCCCGTTGGACATTGTTAACGCAGCTGGCGCAGCTCATTCCGCTCAATAAAAGCTGAATGCTTTCTTCCGTCTTTTCAGAGGAAGAAAGCGTGGCTGCCGGAACAGGGGAAAGGGCCGCTGACTGAGGTTCCGGCAAAGAGTCTTCAGAGAGAGTCAGCGGCTCAGCCTTTGGGGAGGCGTCTTCTACCAGCTCGGCGTGATAACCGGCCTCCACCACAGCGGCAATTAATACTTCGCTGCTTGCATCGCCATGAATTACGGCTTGTTCTTTGGTGACATCCACTTCGCGTGCGCCCGGTACAGCTTCAAGCGCTTTTTTAGTCGAGGCCACGCAGTGACCGCAGGAAAGGCCCTGCAAATTCAACACGGTTGTATGACTCATACTTTTCTCCTCTTGACATTTTGTGCCCATAAAGGGCGGCGGACTGTTCAATTCCTACTCGTGTTATAGAATAAACCTTCCAGCAAGGGGAAGGTCAAGGAGCCAGAAATGAATATCAGCGATGTAGCAAAAATCACCGGTCTTACCAGCAAAGCCATCCGGTTCTATGAGGAAAAAGGGCTCGTTACTGCACCCATGCGCAGCGAAAATGGCTACCGCAGTTACGCCCCAAAACAGATCGAAGAGCTGACCTTGCTGCGGCAGGCTCGTCAGGTCGGTTTCACGTTGGAAGAGTGTCAGGAGCTTGTCGCCCTGTTCAATAATCCGCAGCGCCACAGTGCCGATGTCAAAGCACGAACGCTAGAGAAAGCGGAAGAAATTGGAAGACACATCGAGGAATTAAAAGAAATGCGCCAGCGATTACTGACGCTGGCGGCATCTTGCCCGGGTGATGAAGGCGCTTACTGTCCGATCATCGACAAGTTAAGTGGTTGCTGTCACACAAAAGGGTGAAAGTGAAAGTTGCTTCTGGTTATCAATAGAAAACGAATAAAAGGGCAGGCTGGTGTTGGTTTGCTGCCTTAATAATGCTGCAACTTGCTCAACAACATCTTCTGGGGAGATTATTGCGCGGATATTTTCTAGTGCAAAAACGTCGGAATGGACGCTTATCTTTTCTGCCCCTTGCTGACGGGAATCGGCAGCTTTATCCGTTACAACGATCAGGGGGATATGTAAATCATCATGGGTGCGGGCGTCTTTACCTATAATGCCTAAATGAAAACGATCAATGAGTCGTTGAGAATTGTCGAGTAAAAGCGGGAGGTTTGTTTCCGGTGCAAGGGCTGAATTATTAATATAAGTATGGACATGATCGGCAATAAGTTTAAGCTCCTCATGCCGAAGAGTTTCAAGTTTTGGACTCCAATGGGCGCAATCTTCCGCTTGATTAAGCGCAGAGGATATTTGCGACGCGTTATAACTTTGTATCAATCCCTGCTGAAGCAAATTATCGGAATGCTGGAAGTCTGTAAGGGTCAATGTTTTATTTAAAGTCATTCCGCGCAAATCAGTGCCGATGAAATAGAGTGGTTTCTGATTTTCGAGATTGTTATTTAACGTCAGTGTGAATTTTTTACCTAACTCGGCAGTGTTTAAGTTAGCATCATTATTGATCCACTTGCTTAAAGCGGTTTTACCCCATAGATTAGAAATAACATTGTAGAAAGTATTGGGTAGCCACTCTTTAAGTAGCTGCTCTTTACTAATTAAATAAAAGCGTTCTTCGTTTCTTCTAGATGTCTTTCGCGCCTTTTTTACCAGCATGGCCTCATAACTTCTTCTTTTAGCAGCCAGATTTTCTATGAGTAAAGTCGTTTGCTGTGGCAGGTTCTTTGAAGCATAGCGATCGATAAAAGGTAACGCGACGTTGGCGCCGATATTTAACTGATTAACATTGTTAAACTTAGTGGCTAATTTCTTTTGCACCAACCTTTCAATTTTCATTTTGATAGGTTTAGGAATTAAATAGCTAATGGATTGTAGAGTAGGTAAGGTTTTAAGAGTCTTACCAATAATCAGACCTATTCCTTCGCTTGATAAAGCAAGTATGGCATCGGTGAGATGTTTTCTGGCTTCTATAGGCCGATCGGCTAAATGCGCTTGAATCAATTTTGGTACCACGGTAGTTATTGAGGTCAAGATCAAATTTGAAGCCGCGTGCGTGAGTCTGGCAATGGCAAAATGAGATGAAGTGCCTAAGGTAAGCGGGATTGCTGCAATACTAATCGTTGTGCCGATCATATCTATTGTTTCGAGAACCGAGTCCCAATGCAGTTCCTCATCGGATTTTGAGATGTAATCAATATCTGATTTCAAGTTCTCGATAAATAATTGGTAATGTAAACGACCTAAATCACCACAACTATTAAATGTGATTCTTGGCGTATTCCTGACAGTGTCGAAAGCATCGACAGTAAATCTCAGGTTTTTTCCAATTTCCTCTGAGATTTTAATTAGAGGCTCGAAGGTTTCCTGTTCTTTATAAGGCAGGTGTTTTGCTATAAATGAACTAAGCTCTTCTGGGCTTGCGCCGCTCACCACATTACCATTACTGGTTACTTTAAAAACGCGCTTGTCTGTTGTTGAAAATATAATGCCATGAGTCTCAATTTGCACATCGGAAGGTTCTGTGATGACTTTCTCATAGGAAGGGATCATAAATACGTTACCGACGGGGAGATTGTCCCAATAGACTACCCTTGGATTCTTCTGCATACGTATATATTCTTTAATATTTTCTATTTCATTGGCATTATATATAAAATCATTGTTAGTTATATAATCGTTGACTCTAGCTTGCCAGTTAATAGTAAAATATTGTTTTAAGTTTTCACTTACAGAGTTGGAGCTTAAATGATGGTCAAGCTCAGTGGTGTATTTGTTTTCAATGTCAGCGCTGAGAAACTTATCAGTCATGCTGGCAGTGATAAAGGGGGGCCATTTAAAATCCAGAAGGATATTGGCGTATTGGCCACGCCGATATTCTTTAGTAATGATTTTTTTAAGCGAGTAATCATTTACTTGCCTTAATCGATTTCTCCCCACTTCTATGCTCTCGGGAGGAAGAAAGGTGTTAATGGCTAACGAACCGTTAATCAACAAGGGATCTCCACCTTCCACTACGACAATGTCAAAAATCTGTTTTTCCAGCCAAGTGTCTATGTGTAATGTTGGATGGTCAATGGCTGTCAGTATTTCTTTATACACATTGGAGGCATGTTCAATCGTCTTATCAGCAATGATCTCACATTTACTACACTCTTCCGAATCACCAAAGTATTTAATGATACTTTCCGTTGCTACAGCATCCGCACTAAGATCTAAAGGTAGAGGTGCTATTAATAAATCTTCAGTTTCGACTTCTATTGGTTCTGCTTTTACCAAATGGGGAACGTCATTGTTTATTGTTTCCGAGGTTGGGTATTTGATAAAAAACTCTAATATCGAACGATGATAAGTCTTGATTGGCTTTAAAGGGGTAGCACCAACCCCGTTGATCATCGCTGAATTTGATTTGCTTTCGGCGACCCATTTTCTAAGTGAAGAACCTATAGCTGATAGGGTGCTATCAGCTTGATTTATCATAAATTTATTGAGGTTCGCAAACGTAGGTAGAGCAGGCAAGGGGATTTCTTTAATCTCATAAAAAGTGTTGATATTTTTCTGACTTACTATGTGTTCTGCAGGATGCGTGCTAGAGCTAGGTTTTTCAGCACTGTTGCATACTGTTAACCTATTATTACTCAGATTCACTTGCAATGAACCTTGAATGTAAAGTAACAGAATGGCTTGCGAGAAAGGATCAGAGCGGAAATTTAACGGTAATGGGTTGATGTTAGCCTGTTTAAAATTTACCGCGATCTTATTATTAAATATTTCTGATTTTTTATTTTTACTAGTATATGAGAGGGGCATGTTTTCCTTTGCGTTTATAAGTGCGTCCAAGAAAATTCTTGATTTTTGCTGCCACTCTTATAAACGCAAAATATATATAGGACTATGCTAAATAGCTCATCCTGTTTGATATCGTTAATTTAATGGATCTTTATCGGCATCGTTAATTTTATTTACACGCAGAGTGTTTCCTTCCACGCTGATCACGATGACCTCATCATTAATATTTAACTCTTCGGGGCAACTCACTCGCCAGGTACTGTCGCCTATACGAATACGGCTAAACCCATTTTGCGGCTGTTCAAGCAAGTTTCCGTGCAGGCCAATCATTTGCCGACCACGCTGATTTAAACTTTCATTGGCGGATACATCATCGGGCTTACGTCTAAGCCAAGCGGCCCACAATAGTGCTGCAACGATAGTCAGTACGGCGAAAGTGATACCTTGCCACTCCCACGAGAGCGGCACCAACCAGATAATAAAGCCGACCAAGGCAGCCGCGACCCCGCTCCAAAGCAAATAGCCGCTCGCGCCAAGCAACTCGGCGGCTAACAGCAGCCCGCCTAGCGACAGCCAAAATAGATGAGGATTTGCCGTCAGCTGCTCAAGCATGGTTATTTACCGCCTTTAGTTTCTTTCAGCAGTTCGGCAATACCGCCGATTGAACCCATCAAACTGGTGGCATCCAAGGGCATCATTATCACTTTACTGTTATTGGCCGAGCCGATTTTGGTGAGCGCTTCAGTATATTTCTGCGCCACAAAATAGTTGATAGCCTGTACATCACCCGCCGCGATAGCCGCAGAGACCATTTGCGTGGCCTTGGCTTCAGCCTCGGCGCTACGTTCGCGCGCTTCAGCCTGCAAGAAGGCGGACTGACGTTCACCTTCGGCCTTAAGAATTTGTGACTGCTTTTCACCCTCGGCGCGCAGTATTGCCGACTGGCGGACGCCTTCGGCTTCTAGAATGTCTGCGCGTTTAGTTCGCTCGGCTTTCATCTGGGCATTCATTGCCGAAACCAACTCCGCCGGTGGGCGCACGTCGCGAATCTCAATGCGGGTGATTTTTATACCCCACGGGCTGGTCGCGGCATCCACGATATGCAGCAGTCGGGCATTGATGTTATCTCTCTGCGACAACATTTCATCCAATTCCATTGAACCGAGCACCGTTCGAAAATTTGTCATCGTCAGGTTGACTATCGCCTGTTCAAGATTGCTAACCTCATAGGCGGCGCGAGCGGGATCTATCACCTGAATAAAACAGACGGCGTCGATGGCGACGTTGGCGTTGTCGCGCGAGATTATTTCCTGCGAAGGAATATCAAGCACCTGCTCCATCATATTGATTTTACGGCCTACGCGATCCATAAATGGCACCACGAGATTCAGCCCGGGCATCAGCGTTTTGGTATAGCGACCAAAACGTTCGACGGTCCACTGAAAGCCCTGCGGCACGATTTTCACCCCGGCAAAAACCACGATCATCGCCAGGACGATTACAACGGGTATGAATGTCAGCATGGTTAAAACTCCTGTAATAAGATGTCCCGAAAATTTCGGTAAAACCGGTTCCCTGTGCCGTGGGCAAGCACGCACGGCGAATAAATCATCGCATAATTACGGTCAAAAGGGGGATTACTGAAGCATAGTTTACAAGCGATACGCCGTTTCTCGAGGCGTCTCGCAAAAACTGCACGCTGTTTTGGAGAGAAGGGAAAACAGCGTGCATTGACAGGAATGAGGGTGTAAAAGTGGCTTCCTGAAATGTGCAGGAAGCCAGATTAAACTTTTTAAAACAATGCATTAAAACAATAAATCAAATCAGTAGAGCAGGGCGTAAAGCTGACGACGATATTTTGCCGCGAGTGCATCGCCGGTACCTAATGCGGCAAGAATATCCATCAACGTTTTGCGCGCTGCGCCGTTACCGGCAGAGAGATCCTTTTTGAGATGTCCAAGGAGTAATTCAAGCGCCTCTTCGTTGCGTCCAACCTGATGCAGCTGCAAGGCGAGCTGAACGGCAAGGTCGACGTTCTGCGGATCTTGTGCGATCTGCTGTTGCAACTGCTGGATTTCAGGGGTGTCGGCCGCCTGTTTCAGCAGTTCGATTTGGGCAATTAAACCTTGATAGCGCGTATCGCGGTCCTGAAACGGAATGGTAGCCAACACGGCTTCGGCATCTTCGCTGCGATTTAGCATAATCTGGACTTCAGCTAATGAAAGACCAATGTCACTGCGCTGATTGCTCAATTGCCAGGCGTCTTTGAGCAGGGGCAAGGCTTCGAGCACGTTACCCTCTTGCATAAGTTCGCTGGCTTGAACGAATTTTAACTCTTCTTCTTTTGGCAGCACTTTTGCCAGTAAATCGCGGATCACTTCTTCCGGCTGAGGACCCTGGAATCCATCGACGGGCTGGCCGTCCTGGAACATGTAAACAGCGGGAATTGAGCGCAGCCCAAACTGTTGGGCAATGGCCTGCTGAGCGTCACAGTCAACTTTAGCCAGTACAAATTGACCGGCGTATTCGGCTGCCAGTTTGTCAAGAATTGGGCCGAGGATCAGGCAATGCTGACTGCGTTCAGACCAAAAATAAAACATCACCGGGACCGACATTGACTGGTCCAGCGTCTGATGCAAATTCGATTCGTTAATCTCGATGGTTAAAGGTTGTGCAAGCATGAATTCTTTTCTCTCTCGTCCGTTCCGTTTAGAAAGTTAATGGGGGCATTTGAGGTAACTTTCAACCGGTACATTAGCTATTGCCGCGCAGGACAATATCCAGCAGGCGGCCAGGCAATAGGCGACGCAGAACGCTTAATCCGTGGGCAATCAGGGTAACCGGATAACGCAATTTTGGCCGACGACTTTCTAAAGCATGGCGCAATTTTGGTAAAACGGCTTCGGGACCAAGCGTAAATCTTTCGGCCATCCCAGGATTAACAATAGGTTTGTCGGCCTGTGTCTGTTTTACGTTTTGGGTGAAATTGCTGTGTAACGGACCCGGTTCAATCAGGCTGACATGAATACCGGTGCCGTGCAGCTCCATACGCAGCGTATCCGACCACGCTTCAAGCGCAAATTTACTGGCAGCGTAAATTCCGCGGCTCGGCGTCGTTACCAGACCCATTACCGAGCTGGTTTGAATAATACGCCCTTCGGCGTGCGCCAGCATGGCGGGAAGTAACAGCTGGGTGAGCTGATGCGTGCCAAAAACGTTGGTAGAAAACTGCTGCTCGAACTGTTCGCGACTCACCGTATGCAGAGGGCCATAAATGCCATAGCCTGCATTATTGAACAGCGCATAAAGGCGATTGCCAGTTAATTCAATAACCTGTGTAGCACAGCGCGCAACGCTGTGTCGGTCGTCGAGATCAAGTTCGACCGTTTCGAATCCCAGATTACGCAGATTGTCGAGATCTTGGGTTTTGCGGCAGGCGGCGAGCACGCGATAACCGCGATTTCTTAAATCGTGTGCGGCGGCCAAGCCAATTCCGCTGGAGCAACCGGTAATCAATATGGCTTTTTGCATAACTTTACCTGTTAAAGGCCCCAAATTATTGAAGATTATGGTTTACTCAAAGAAGGAGCCACGAGCGGCGTCAGTTTGCCGGACATCCAGTCAGCAATAAAATTTTGCGCCGACTGATTAGGATGTAAGCCATCGTCCTGCATCCACTCCGGTTTTATCGCCACCTGCTCCATAAAAAAGGGCACCAGCGGAATGTCAGCCTGTTTCGCCAGGGTAGGGTAAATGGCATAAAACGCGTCGTTATAGCGTTTACCGTAGTTGGGTGGCAGACGAATCTGCATCAGCAAAGGCTCGGCCTTGGCCTGTTTCACCAACGTGATTATCTGATTCAACGTCTGGCTAATAGTGGGCGGCGCAAAACCGCGCAGGCCATCGTTAGCCCCAAGTTCAATCAATACCCAGCGTGGATGATGCTGTTGCAGCAGGGTAGGCAAGCGCGCCAGCCCTTGAGCTGCCGTATCGCCACTGATGCTGGCATTCACAACGGTCGGCAAGCCGCCCTGTTTTTTCCATTGATTATTCAACAGGCTGGGCCAGGAATTATTCACCGGTAAACGGTAAACAGCACTTAAACTATCGCCAACAATCAGCAGCGTATCAGCAGCAGCGGCGCGGAAACTTAATATTCCCATCAACAGAAGGAAGGGAAGATGCCAGCGGAAAACGTACTTGAAGTTCATCATCTTAGTAAACACGTCGGTCAAGGGGAACATGAACTATCCATCCTGTCCGGTGTTGAGCTGGTTGTCAAACCCGCTCAGACTATTGCGCTGATCGGCGAGTCGGGTTCGGGGAAATCCACGTTACTGGGTATTTTAGCGGGATTGGATGACGGCAGCAGCGGCGAGGTTACCCTGCTCGGAAAACCGCTCTCTTCGTTGAATGAAGAGGGGCGAGCGGCCTTGCGAGCCAAAAACGTCGGCTTTGTGTTTCAGTCTTTCATGCTGGTTCCTACATTGAATGCGCTTGAAAACGTTCAACTTCCTGCCTTGCTACGCGGTGAAACCGATGCCAGCAGTCGTGAACAGGCCGTGCAATTGCTGAATCAACTCGGCTTAGGCGAACGTCTGCACCATCTTCCGGCTCAGCTTTCGGGCGGCGAACAGCAGCGTGTCGCGCTGGCGCGTGCCTTTATCGGTAAGCCCAAACTGCTTTTTGCCGACGAGCCAACGGGTAATCTCGACCGTCAGACCGGTGAACGCATCGCCGAACTGCTGTTTTCGTTTAATCGCGACAATCAAACCACGCTGATTCTGGTTACCCACGATGAGCAACTGGCCGCACGCTGCCAGCGCCGTCTGCGGCTGCGTGATGGAAAATTGTGGGAGGATGCATGATTTGGCGTTGGTTCTGGCGTGAGTGGCGATCGCCGTCACTGCTGATTGTCTGGCTCTCTCTCACGCTGGCCGTCGCCTGCGTGCTGGCGCTGGGCAGTATCAGCGATCGAATGGACAAAGGCTTAAGCGAGCAAAGCCGTGAATTTATCGCGGGCGATAGAGTGCTGCGATCGGCGCGTCCGATTACCGAGGCGTGGATTCAAGATGCCCAGTCGCAGGGGCTAAAAGTCAGTCGACAACTTTCGTTTATGACCATGACGTTTGCCGGCGAGACGCCACAGCTCGCGTCGGTAAAAGCCACCGATTTGGCCTATCCGCTGTATGGCAATCTCGACACTCAACCGCCGGGCATCAAGCCGCAGCCGGGCACGGTGCTCGTTGCGCCGCGGTTGCTGGCACTGCTTAATCTTAAGGTGGGCGATACTCTCGACGTCGGTGACACCACGCTGCGCATTGCCGCCGTTATTAATCAAGAGCCCGACTCCGGCTTTAATCCTTTCCAGACAGCGCCTCGTATTATCATGAATCTCGACGACGTGCAGAAAACCGGCGCTATCCAGCCAGGTAGCCGCATAACCTATCGCTACATGTTTGCCGGTTCGACAGAAAATATTGAACGTTACGGCGAGGCGATTAAAGGCCTGTTGAAGCCCGATCAACGCTGGTATGGCATGGAAGAGTCCGACGGCGCGCTTAGCCGTTCTCTGCAGCGTTCGCAGCAATTTTTGACCTTGTCAGCGTTGTTAACATTAATGCTGTCGATTGCCGCCGTTGCCGTGTCGATGAATCACTACTGTCGCAGTCGCTACGATTTGGTCGCGGTGCTTAAAACGCTCGGTGCTGGTCGTAAGGCGCTACAGAAATTGATTGTAGGCCAATGGGTTGCGGTGCTGGTGCTGGCGGCGGTGGCGGGCAGCATTATTGGTTTGGGCTTTGAAGCATTGCTGATGAAAATGCTTGCACCTGTGTTACCCAACAAACTTCCTCCGGCCGGGCTATGGCCGTGGGTATGGTCAATGGGGGCATTAATCGTCATTTCATTGCTGGTCGGATTACGCCCTTATCGCCAGCTGGTCGCTACGCTGCCGTTGCGCGTATTGCGTCAGGACGTGGTCGCCAATGTCTGGCCTTTGCGCTATTTCCTGCCCATTATCACGCTAATTGTGGTCGGATTACTGGTCGCGCTGGTAGGTAACAGCTCTCTATTGTGGGCGCTGTTGGCCGGAATCTTGGTGCTTTCACTGTTACTGGGTGGAATAGGTTGGTTGAGTTTGCTGTTGCTGCGCCGCCTGACGGTAAGTCATTTAGGCCTGCGTTTGGCGATCAATCGCCTTTTGCGTCAGCCTTGGGTCACGCTAAGCCAGCTGGCCGCCTTTTCAATGTCGTTTATGTTGCTGGCGTTGTTACTGGTGCTGCGCGGCGACTTGTTGAATCAATGGCAGCGCCAGCTTCCGCCAGACAGTCCGAACTATTTCCTGCTTAATCTTACAAAAGAGCAGGTGCCTCAGGTCACCGATTTCCTGCGCCAGCGCAACGTCGCACCAGACACTTTCTATCCGATTGTGCGTGTGAGATTAACAAAAATTAATCAGCAGGAAGCCACCGACCTGATTCATCCTGGCGATTCTGGGCGCGAGGCGTTGGAGCGCGAGCTCAATCTGACCTGGATGCAGGGGCTTCCTGATCACAATGAATTACTGGAAGGCAGCGGGCCGCCGAAAGCGGGTGAAGTTTCGATTGATTCGGGGATTGCCGAGAGGCTGGATATCAAGCTTGGCGACACGGTAACCTTCAGTGGCGACACTCAAGATTTCAGCGCTAAAGTGACCAGCCTGCGTAAAGTCGACTGGGATAGCCTGCGGCCAAACTTTTACTTTATTTTCCCACCGGGCGCGCTGGATGCGCAGCCACAAAGTTGGCTGACCAGCTTCCATTATGAAGGCGACGGTAAACTGCTGGTGGAGCTTAATCGCCAGTTCCCGACCCTGAGTCTACTCGACGTCGGCTCTATCCTGCGGCAAATCGGTGATGTGTTGCAGCAGGTCAGCCGCGCGCTTGAAGTGATGGTGATTCTGGTCATTCTTTGTGGTGGATTACTGTTGTTGGCGCAAATTCAGGTCGGGATGCGCCAGCGTCGGCAGGAATTGGTGGTTTATCGCACATTGGGCGCGAGCAAAAAACTGCTGCGCAGTACGCTATGGTGCGAATTTGCCGTGCTCGGACTGGTGGCGGGTATTGCCGCGGCGGTCGGCGCAGAGGCTGCGCTGTGGCTGCTTCAACGCAAAGTCTTTGATTTCCCATGGGAACCTAACATGATCTTGTGGTGGTCGGTGCCGTTGACCAGCGCGCTATTGCTGTCACTGTGCGGCGGCTGGCTCGGAATTCGACTGCTCAAGGGCAAGGCGCTGTTCCGCAGTTATCAAAGTTAATTGTGGAAAAATAGAAGCTGAAGCCTAAAAGTTAGGACGTAAAAAAGGGCACGAAAAGTGCCCTTGATTTTAGTGTCGAGAATGGAAATTTAAAGCTTTTCCAGTGCCCATTCGATACCGCTGGCATATTCGGCTGGCAGCATCGGCACTAACGCTTGTAGATTATCTTTCAGCAGCAACGGATTAGCATCGTTGAGGTTGAGATGTCCGACTTTACGGCCCGCGCGCACTTCTTTGTCATACCAGTGCAGATTCACCAGCGGCTGGCTCAGCCACTCGAGATTCACGGCGGTGCCAATCAGATTCACCATCACGGACGGCGTGCTTACCACCGGCTTTGGTAGAGGCAGATTCAGAATAGCGCGCAGGTGCAGCTCGAACTGACTAATTGACGCGCCGTTTTGTGTCCAGTGGCCGCTATTGTGAACGCGTGGTGCCAACTCGTTGATCAACAAGCCCTCTTCGACGATGAAACACTCCATCGCCATCACGCCAACGTAGCCCAGCTCGTTCATGATGGCAGAAAGCATCGACTCGGCCTGCTGCTGCTGTGCGGCGTCAGGCTCGGGGAAGGCGACGCTGGTGCGCAGAATGCCGTCCTGATGCAGGTTGTGGGTCAACGGGTAGAACACCGTTTTGCCGTCGTGACCACGTGCGCCGACCAGCGACACTTCACCAGAGAAGTTGATGCCTTGCTCAACGATGCACTCGCCGTAGCACTCTTCCGGCAGAGTCACTTCTTCGCCCTGACGGAAACGCCATTGGCCGCGACCGTCATAACCGCCGACGCGACGTTTGACGATAGCCAAGTCGCACAGATTGGCGTAGATGTCAGCCCATTCGGAGGCGTCGGCCAGCAGCTGCCAAGGAGCAGTTGCTAAACCCAGCTGGTCGAGCAGCTGTTTTTGCGTCAGGCGATCGGCGAGACGCGGGAAGATATCGCGGTTTACAAAACCCGTGTGGCTGGCTAATTCGCGCGTCAGCGCGGTTTCGGGCCAGCGCTCGATTTCGGCGGTAATGACACTATTTTGGAACGGAACGGCTTCAGGCTCGGCATCAATGCCGACCGGATAAACGGTAATGCCCAAAGGCTCGCCCGCCTGACGCAGCATGCGGCCTAGCTGGCCGTTTCCGAGTACGCAGACCGGCTTCATGCTTCCTCCCGCGGATCGGGATTATTCAGCACTTCATCGGTTTGCTCTTTGCGCCAGGTGGCCAGCGCCTGCGCGATGCGAGCGTCGTGGAGGGCAAGAATCTGTGCCGCAAGCAGCGCTGCGTTTGCCGCGCCGGCTTTACCGATTGCCAGCGTACCGACCGGAATTCCGCGCGGCATCTGTACAATAGAATAGAGGCTGTCGACGCCGCTCAGGGCCGCGCTTTGAACAGGCACGCCGAGAACCGGCACCAGCGTTTTCGCTGCGATCATGCCCGGCAGATGGGCTGCGCCACCGGCACCGGCAATAATTACATCCAGACCGTTTTCAGACGCCTGCTCCGCAAAGCTAAACAGTTTGTCCGGCGTGCGGTGAGCGGAGACAATCTCGACATGAAAAGGAATATTCAGCGTTGTGAGGACGTCTGCAGCGAACTGCATGGTAGCCCAGTCACTTTTAGACCCCATGACGATAGCGATTTTTGCCGGGGTAACGTTGGATGTCATGCCTGTAAAGCTCCTGTGATTATGCAAGCGTTGTCAGGTGGTGGTGCAAAAAATAATTACCTGACCGAGAGGGCGCAAATAATAGCACGGCAAAACGGCGAGGAAAACGGTTGCGTCGCCTGCTTTGGCTCATCCGCGACAAGAAACCCACCGCGTCGGCGATAGGGCTTGTTAAGTGCCGCAATGAATCAAGTCAGAATAAATGCAGGAGCAAATTAGAAAGGGAAGGAGATCAATTCGATACCGTCGGCGGTGACTTTAACCATCGAACCTTCCTCATGCCAGGCTCCAAGTACCGCGCGGTGTGCGAGCTTTTCGCCGAGCTGAACTTCATGAATCGCAGGGCGATGGGTATGGCCGTGAATCATCCATTCGACGCCGTGTGATTGCATCTCTTGCACTACGGCCTGTTGATTCACATCCATAATGCGCAGGTCTTTATGGCTGTTCGAAGCTTTGCTGTCTGCACGCATTCGCGCGGCAATGGCCAGACGCCACTTGAGTGGCAACGCAAGAAAGAGTCGTTGAATCAGTCTATTATGCACTTTTTTGCGGAATTTTTGGTAACCGACATCGTCGGTGCAGAGCGTGTCGCCGTGCAGAATCAAGATGCGACGACCATAAAGTTCCAGCACCTTTTTTTCGGGCAGCAGGGTCATCAGGCTCTCACGAGCGAAACGTCGTCCCAACAGGAAGTCGCGATTGCCGTGAATGAAAAAGCAGGGCACGCCCTGTTGATGTAACGCCTTGAGAGCAGAAGAAATTTCAGCATGTAACGGTTGAGGATCGTCGTCGCCTATCCAGGCTTCAAACAGGTCGCCAAGAATATACAGCGCGTCGGCCTGTGGCGCATCCTCGCGCAAAAAACGCAGAAAACCGGCAGTAATTGCCGGTTCCTGTGCGCAAAGATGGACATCTGCGATAAAAAACGTTGTCATTCCTGCGTGTATTATTCGCTAACGGTAACGCTTGTCACGATCACGTCTTCTTTTGGAACGTCCTGATGCATACCGCTACGGCCGGTTGCAACGGCTTTGATTTTGTCTACTACGTCCAGACCTTCGCTAACTTCTGCGAATACACAGTAGCCCCAGCCCTGCGCGTTCTGGCCGCTGTGGTTCAGGAAATCGTTATCAACCAGGTTGATAAAGAACTGACCGGTCGCTGAATGTGGATCGTTGGTACGTGCCATCGCCAGCGTACCACGGGTGTTTTTCAGGCCGTTGTTCGCTTCGTTTTTGATTGGCGCGTCAGTGGTTTTCTGATTCATGCCAGGTTCGAAACCGCCGCCCTGAATCATGAAACCGTTAATCACACGGTGGAAAATTGTGTTGTCGTAGAAACCCTTACGGCAATAGTTCAGGAAGTTTTCAACGGTGACTGGCGCTTTGTCAGCAAAGGTGTTGATAACGATGTCGCCGTGATTGGTGTGAAAAGTGACCATAATAATCATCCTGCTTTTAGTTGGTGTTACTCATTAATGAGGCAGTACTATAGCCTTTTCTTATACCATAACTCAAAAGTAGCCGTCAGCCCCTGCTTTTAACGCGGCTTTTTCAAGCAGAATGAAAACACTTTACTCAATAAAATGTTATATTATAACAATTAAAAGTTAACCAACTTGCCGAGACTGGCCTTATAACGTTTCGGTGACGGTTTTTTCGTTATATTATGAAGCCAATGTTCTAAACAGCGTTTATTGCACGCTTTTAATAAAGTCTGCCGTCTACGTTTGTCTTTTAGTAATTTCACACAACACAATTGGAATAGCTCGATGCTGAAGATTTTTAATACCCTGAGTCGCCAAAAAGAGGAATTTAAACCAATTCATGCCGGTAAAATCGGTATGTACGTGTGTGGAATTACTGTTTACGACCTCTGTCATATCGGACACGGTCGCACGTTCGTCTCTTTTGATGTCGTTGCCCGCTACCTGCGCTTTTTAGGCTATTCACTGAAATATGTACGCAATATTACCGATATTGATGACAAAATCATTAAACGTGCTGCGGAAAACGGTGAGAGCTTCGTCGAGTTGACCGATCGCATGATTGCTGAAATGCACGGCGATTTCGACTCTCTTGGCATCTTGCCGCCCGATCTCGAGCCGCGTGCGACGCATCACATTGCAGAAATCATCGACATCGTACAGCGTTTAATCGACCGCGATCACGCCTATGTTGCTTCAAACGGTGACGTGATGTTCTCCGTTGAAAGCGACCCCGATTACGGCATTCTGTCCCGTCAGGATCTCGACCAGCTGCAAGCAGGCGCGCGGGTTGAAGTGGCTGATGTAAAAAGAAATTCAATGGATTTCGTGCTGTGGAAAATGTCGAAAGAGGGTGAACCAAGCTGGAATTCCCCGTGGGGCAACGGCCGCCCGGGCTGGCACATCGAATGTTCCGCCATGAACTGCAAACAGCTGGGCTCGCATTTTGACATCCACGGTGGTGGCTCTGACCTGATGTTCCCGCATCACGAAAACGAAATTGCCCAGTCGAGTTGCGCCCACGACGGCCCTTACGTCAACACGTGGATGCATTCGGGTATGGTAATGATCGACCGCGAAAAAATGTCCAAATCGCTGGATAACTTCTTTACCGTGCGTGACGTGCTGAAATATTACGACGCCGAAAGCGTGCGCTATTTCCTGATGTCCGGCCACTATCGCAGCCAGCTAAACTATAGCGAAGAGAACCTGAAACTCGCGAGAACCTCAATGGAACGCCTGTATACCGCGCTGCGCGGAACAGACGCCAACGCCGCACCAGCGGGCGGTGAAGAGTTTGAAGCACGTTTTCGCGCCGCGATGGACGACGATTTCAATACGCCAGAAGCTTACTCCGTGCTGTTTGATATGGCGCGCGATATTAATCGTCTGAAAGGTGAAAATCTGGATGCGGCAAACGGGCTGGCGGCTGAGTTGCGCCGTCTGGCGGGCGTGTTAGGTTTATTGGCGCAAGATCCAGAGCAGTTCCTGCAATCTGGCGCACAGGCCGACGACGGGGAAGTCGCAGAAATCGAATCACTGATTAAGCAGCGTAACGACGCGCGTGCCAGCAAAGATTGGGCAATGGCTGACAAAGCCCGCGACCGTCTCAATGAAATGGGCATCGTTCTGGAAGATGGGGCCTCTGGCACCACCTGGCGCAGAAAATAAATCGCGTCTTTCAAACCGCAACTGTGTTGACTGCCTTCAATCACCCCAGTCACTTAGTTATCTAAGTTTCTGGGGATTCATTCAGTTGTCGCCTTGTTGCAGCTCGAAATCTGCAGATTTATAAATCGCCTCTTCCGAACCGCAACTGTGTTGACTGCCTTCAATCACCCCAGTCACTTATAAAAAAAACGGCGGTTAATGACTTAACCGCCGTTTTTTATTGAGCATTTCAGGTGAGCCTGATTACTCGGAGGCTTTAACCACCATTTTGCTGCTGGCAAATTCGATTTGCTGATCGGCAACAATTTTGCAACGCTTGCGGGTTTCAACCTGCCCGTTAACCTTAACCAGACCTTCGGCAATCACCGCTTTCGCTGCTGCACCGCTCTCACACCAGCCCATAAATTTGAGCAGGTCGCAGAGTTCTACGTGCGGGTGAGATTCGAGATAAAAAGTTTCCATGCCATCCTGTCTTAGTGAGAAGTCACATCGTGATATTCCTCGCATGCCTGCAAGGTATTTTGAATAAGTGTAGCAACAGTCATCGGGCCTACGCCACCTGGAACCGGCGTGATGAACGACGCGCGCTCGGATGCAGTATCAAACTCTACATCGCCGACTACTTTACCACTTTCCAGACGGTTAATACCGACATCAATCACGATAGCGCCCGGTTTGATCCATTCGCCAGGAATAAAGCCCGGTTTTCCTACAGCAACGACCACTAAATCAGCGTTTTCGACGTGGTGGCGCAGGTTTTTGGTGAAACGGTGTGTAACGGTAGTCGTGCAACCGGCCAGCAGCAGCTCCATGCTCATTGGACGGCCAACGATATTTGACGCACCAATGACCACTGCGTTTAAACCAAAGGTATCAATATCATAACGCTCCAGCAGCGTAATGATGCCGCGTGGCGTACAAGGGCGCAGCTTCGGTGCGCGTTGGCACAGGCGACCGACGTTATAAGGATGGAAACCGTCTACGTCTTTGTCAGGATGGATATTTTCCAGAACTTTAACGTTGTCGATGCCGGCAGGCAGAGGAAGTTGCACCAGAATGCCATCGATTGCGTCGTCGTTATTTAACTGATCGATAACCGCCAGCAGCTCGGCTTCAGTGGTTGTAGCAGGCAAATCGTATGAACGGGAAAGGAAACCGACCTCATCACAGGCTTTGCGTTTGCTGGCGACATAAATTTGTGATGCGGGATTCTCACCGACCAGCACAACGGCCAGTCCGGGCGCACGTTTACCCTGCGCAAGGCGTTGCTTAACTTTTTCAGCGACTTCGCTTCTGACCTGCTGCGCAATCGTTTTACCGTCAATAATCTTTGCTACCATCTGGGGAAAAATCCATCAATTAATAAGTAGGAGGGGAATTCGCCTATTTTGTCAGAAGCTGCGCCTGCTGTCAGGTTCAGAATCGTAATAAGCTGAACAGATAATCATCAGATAGCCGCTATTTTCATGAATAAACTCTAGAAAAGTCCAAAGTAATAGTCAGTTAACGCATTTTAGGAACCAGAAAGGCGATGCGATGAAATTTACTCGCTGGATTTAATTCTCGGCGTGGGCAAGCTTTAAAAATGGGTTTTCTTATTGAAATTTATCTAATTAGCCAACTGTTTCGAGGTGATTAGCGAGAAAAACAGCCAAAACTGCTCAGGCATTGAGCAGTAAGCGCGAAAGCCATTGACTCAAGGTCGATGGCCCGTATAATCCGAGTCCGCTGTACTGCCAATTAGCAGTTCAATGCGCCCTTAGCTCAGTTGGATAGAGCAACGGCCTTCTAAGCCGTAGGTCACAGGTTCGAGCCCTGTAGGGCGTACCATTAAGATTCAATGAGTTACGCTATACGCAACCCCGCCTGATTTCTCCCTTGTGTCGTATTTGTGCCTTAATCGCTTAAGAGTGAATCAACTCTCGAAAAATTCCTAAAATCTCCTTCATTTCCGTAAATTAAAACTATTCTCCGCAATAACAATCGCCATCTTAATTTTTCTTATTTATCTAATTACCCTCATGTTATTTTTTCTTTCGAAGTAATCTTATATTTAAAATGTTAAGAATATTCTTGGGATATATTTCCTTCGACCTATTCTGATATATCACCTAAGGCTATCTTTGTTTGGCAGGTTTTGTATTCTTACAATCATTGCCGGTAGAGTAAATGAGATATTCAGGGTGGTATTAATGAAGGGATATGATTTTAGTCTTAGAACTTATGCTGTTTATATATTCATAACATCTATGATGGCTTACTGCTTTGTATATGGCTTTGAGATAACGCATTTTACGTTGTCCACTGATGAGGAATTTGCCGACAATCTTGAGCAAACTCTATCTCTAGGCCGATGGGGCCATGCATTGCTCCATTACTTTATATTACCTGAACCCTGGTTGCCTTTTTTTACCATCATGCTGGGTATTACCTTTCTGGCGTTATCCAGTGTTTATATCTGCCGCTATTTGAATTTGGATCTCACGTTATCTCTCATCTACAGCTTATTGCTAGTCGGTTTGCCACAGGCCGCATTTCAACTTCAATTTAGTAATCAGGCCGATACCTTTGGTATTGCCATGTTTCTGTCCTGTTTTTCAATGCAGTTTTTGAAAAGAAAAACGCTTAAGTGCAGCGCGTTATTTATACTGATAAATGTATTAGCCATCTCTATCTATCAGGCATCGATTATGACGCCCATCACGCTATATTTGTTGAAAGAGATGTTTGACTATTTTCGCTGCGATAAGTCTCATAAAAGCAGTTTACTTTACGCGTTGAAAATGCTTTTTCGCCTGCTTGCCTGCCTAATAATATGCTGTGTGATTTATAAGCTAGTACTGGTTGCCATGCTAAAGATTTTTAACGTGACGGCGTCGAGTTATCTTGGAGAATTCATTGGTTGGCAGCAGGGCGTTATACACGGCCTGAAGTTTGGTGTTGGCAGCATAGCGAAATATACCTCCTTTAAATTTGCCCCTTATGGGATGAAACTGTTTTCCTTAGTCATCCCTGCGCTCCTCGTTATCTTTATCATCGCCTTGAAAAAGAAGAAGATCGAGATTTTTATCTTTGCGGTATTAGCAATTTTTTCAGTGTTTACTATTAATATCTTACTCGGAGCAAATCTTCCACCACGATCGTTAATACAAGCGCCGCTCGTTTTTGCGGGGCTTATCACCTTCGTGATCTACGGCCTAAAAAGAAAAGAGCAAGGGCTGTATTTTTCGATAGTGATGGTATTTATCGCCTGCATGTTTTCAAGTCGGCTGTTTTATAGCGATTATATGGCGCGGGAAGCTGATGCCTATGTCGCGACAAAAATAGTCACGCAAATAGGTCAACAGTTTGTTCCTGTTGATGATAAACCTATCGCGGTATTTTTTATTGGTAAGATGACGCCGAACAACGCTTGGCGCGTAGAAGATTCAGATACCTTTGGGCTTTCATTCTTTGAATGGAACAGGTTTCGTATTCAGGAATATTTAAGAACGATCAATTTGGCTGAATATGCCCAACCGCCTGAAGACAAGATTAATGCGCTGGTTGCTTACTCAAAAACTATGCCCGTTTGGCCCGCAAAGAATTCAATTGGAATTACCGAGGGTATAGTTATCGTCAAACTGGGTAATCAAAATACCGAGCTTGAAAAAAATTAGCTGTCCTCCGCCAACACTAGCCAATGAGTTTGTTCTGTTGTTTAAGATGACGCATGATTATTCGTCCTTCCGGCATAAAGGCGGTACCGAAACGTACTGAACCAAATGTTTCCAATTCAGCATCGATGGCATATTCCAGCACGCCCGTCGGAGTGGGTGGGATTAGGATAACCTTTAGGGCTTTCAGGCGAGGTTCATACTTGAGCAACGTCGACGATAATGTCGCGAGAAGTAAATGTGCCGTTCCGGGCATCCCTTGCAAAATCTTACTCATGTCCGGTAAACCATAATCGGGCAAATGGCTGAGCGCGCCTGCCCGAGAATTCAATATGCGCTGCATATTGTCGAGCACCGAAAGTATTATTTGCTCCTCTTCGCTGACTTGGTGTAAATCCAGCCCACCCGTGAAATTGCCTAGCAGCGTTTCATAGAGTGACAACGCCATGAATTAGGCTCCTTTTGTTGGCAGTAAAATAATTTGCTGGTTTGATACTTCTATTTGCCGCGCTTTTACGGCATCCAATGCATCACGCTTTAGAACCCGCCGCCAAGTATTGGCGTTGTGATTAGGCGATTGAAACATGCCGGCAATAGCGATATAGCGAGCATCAGGCTCAAGAGGAATATTGAGCAACGTATTTTCTCCAGGCCTGAGTCGAATATCTTTTTGTGCAAGTAGGTCATCTTTTAATACTTGAGTATCACGGGTGAAAAGTGACGCATAAGAAGTGCTGTCAAAATTTTGGCGATCCCTTAATTGATAAATACGAATTACGACCGTATGTGGCCGTCCTTGCTCGTCATTATTTAGGGAGGGGCGAGCTAAAAAATCGAGATTAAGGGTCTTTATCTCTTTGTACATTATAGAATTAACGAGGGCGGTACTGCCATTAGAGATACTCTGTGTCAACCCGCAGCCACTTAATAAAGTGGCCATTCCCCAAAGCGAAATGAATAATAAATACCTAGTAAAAATAGCCGCCATGTTCAGCTTCCTTGTGTTGCGAGTTTATTTTCAAACACTGATAACGACCTAAACCGATCGTAATAAATGTCTCTTCCCGATGTTTTATTTCTCTTTTTAATCGCTTTAACACTGACGTTCTTCCAAGCTGCGCCGTATATGTCAGCGGCTGACAGCAAAGTTGCGCGTTGATAAGTTGTGATCGAGGTATTTTTAGCCGCAAACGGACATGCAGTCGGCTGCCGAGATATACGCGCATTAAAGCCAGCAAATCCTGATGTAACTGACCCTGCGGAAACCAGGATCGTATTTCCGTCGGGTCTTGGGTACTCAGCGTCAATAGCACTTGGCTATTTACGTCAGTGGCATAATTTCCCGATACCGGATGATTATTTAAAAGCACGGGCTGACGGCATGAAAGGCGTAAAGGATATTCAAGCAGAACGCGTAATGGATCATGGCGAGAGAGCGTGGCAAGAGTGTTAGGTGCCAACAATTTTACCAGCGCGCCAATTCCTTCTGCGGTGCGAGTAGGTATACGCAGCACGCCGAGCAGGGCGAGAAAGCGCGAGATTGGCGTGCCAATTTGGGCTTCGCTTCCCGGCATACCCAAACCAACGAGACCTAATAAATAGCGTGAGGTTGAATCACCGCCACCGGCTGCGAAACTTGCCGGATAAGCATGTTTTTTCCAAATCCGATAAAACTGCGTCGTAAGCCGATGATTAAAAATATCCAAAAAGTCGGTAACAGCCTGATAGCCTTCTCGTTTTTGAACGATGTCATCAATATATGCACTCGGCAAAGGTGACGTTACGCCATAAAGTCCGAGGAAGGTCGTCCTGATAATGGTTGGTTGGCAGTCAGATCCTTCAGCTATTTCAATAGACTTTATTTCTCCATTTGGAAAACCCATACTTGGATGAGGGCGGAATCGCACGCTATCTTTTTTGGGATCAAGGCTCGTCCCTAATGCGGGTAAGTCAGGGCGACGTTGCTCGAGCAGCTGGCAAAAGCGATAAAAATTGGCGTAGGGAACATGAGGTATCAGCTTTTTTATCAGTTGCTTATGCGATGAAGAGGATTCTCTTTCCATTGTAAACGTTGTCCGCTGGGCTGAATGATCAGGGTAAGTTGGTTAAATAAATGAATGTCGGTATATAAGGCGAAAAAGCGGTTCAGCATTTCGCCAAACAGGTGAATATCTCCAGCGCCGTTGAAACCGCTGGCATCCAGCGTAATTTGAATATCGATGCCGCGCAGTAGAAAGCCCTTTTCAAATCGTTGGCTCTGAAACTGTTTAACCTCCAGCAGGGCATCGAGTTTGCGATGAGTCATCTCATCATCGAGCCAGTTATAAAGCGCAAGCGTGCCGCGCAGAACCTCGACGCAGGCCATCATATTGAGAAAACTTGACCCTAAATGACTGAGTACGCGCCAGTGGAAACGGTCCTCGGCGGGAGGGTAGGCGGGTAAGGTGGGTTTACATAAATTGGTTATTTTTGCCTCAACGGCAAGGCTCTTTTCTCCTACTTCGATCAGGGCCTCTTGCAGCGCTTTTCGCGGCAGTTGACCGTTGGTGGCGGTAAGTTGTAATGACAGCGTTTCACGTTCCGTCAGGCGATCGTCTTCCCATGCGCGGCCACCGAGTATTAGCCAGGTATCGTGCAGACCCGAAACGCCCCGCCTGACGCGAGTGTGGAAATATCGTTCGGGGGCGCTGTCTCGTTGCATACCTCCGCGATGGCGAAAACTGGTAAAAGGCACATAGTCGGCCTCATCGAAACGCCGCGACCCACGCACGCTGTCGACCGAATAGATTTCGGTATGCCCATCCTGTAGTCGCGTTGGCCGCAAAAGATGTTCGCCGTCCAACCCGCCGATCGTGAGAGGATCGGCTTCGATCCTGAACAGGTTGATGACCGGCACGCAGTGCAGTTTAATGTTGCGACTAGAGAGCGGAAGCTGGGCATCCCAAGGCTCCCGCAGTGCAATCGCGAGGTCAAAATTGATTACGCCGTCAGGAATAACGAGGCTCTGCAGGCCGATAAGGTCTACAAAATTAAACTTCTCGGCAAAGGTAAAATATTCGAGTAATAGCTGGTAGCCACTAAACGCCGCATCGCCTTTGGGCCAGAGTCGGTCTTCATCGGCAAATCCGGCGGGCGTGAAATAACCTTCCAACGAGAGAGGAGCATACGTTTTGCCGTGTCGCGTGGTGAAGCTTAACGTCATCGATTGACATTTTTTGGTGAGCGCCAGATGCAAAGCTGAACATAATCCGCTGTCGCCATTGAGATAAAAACGCAGTTTCTTGAGGTTGACGGTGGACCAATCGGTTAACTCGCTGCAGGAAAAGCTAAGTTTTAAAACGGAGTGACCTGTCGTTTCACTGCTTATGTGCACGTTGGAAAGCGTAAACGGGTGCAGTGTTAATGCCTGCGTGGTGCGATAACGGCACAACGTTTTTTTAGGGCCGACAGGGTGAGAGGTGATTTCATATTCGCAGGGAACCTGCTCGCTTCTTTTCATACCGGCAATTTTCGGCGCGATTTCAACTATCGAAAGCGAAGGGATCGTGCGCAGATACTGGGGCCAAATCAGGCTAACCAAACCCTCTGTTAACTCGGGCAAATCGTCATCAAGTTTCTGTCGCAACCTACCCATCGAAAAAGCAAAACCTTCCAGCAACCTTTCAACGTAGGGATCGGGCGGACGGGTGCGATGGATACTCAATGCTGCCGCACGGTCAGGATGCGCCTCGGCAAATTCCTCTGCCGCCTCTCTCAAATAGCGCATCTCGGCATCAAAATAGCGCAGGGTAAGATCGTCCATTAATCATTCGTCCTTTATATAATGACCATCTATTTGATAACCATTTGTTTGATAACCATTGATTTGGTAGCTAGAAAATTATTCGCAAAAGGCGGCGGCGCGTGCGGGATCCAAGGTCACTAGTTCGGCCTGAAGCGTGTCGATTCTCTGGCTTAGCGTAGCCTTGTCGGCACCATTACGCTGAGCCTTAAGTCTGAGCAGTCTTAGTTCGCGAACCTGCGTTTCAAAACAGAGGTTTGGCTCCCACTGCGGCAAATTAAAATTCTGCGCCTCGGCGTTTAGCGCGTGCAGCAGGTACAGCGCCAGCGCCTCGTTGCCATGTACTTCTGCGACGCGGGACATCAACAGGCGAAGCAACCATCGCTGCCGAAAAGTGGTGATCGTGGGTTGGCATTGCAGCCAAAGTAGGGCGATATCGAGACCTTCGGCATCGGCTTTTGCCAGCGCCTCGTCATGTAAAAGCAGCAGGTCACTGTCTGGCAGACTATTGCCCGAGCCAATTGCTGGCTGCCATTGAACAAGCTTTTTCGCGGTCAGCGAGTGGATCCAGTCTAGAGTCTGCTCAGAGGCAAACGCCATGCCGCCTGCGTAAGCGAGTTTTTCCAGATTCTGTAATCGCTCGAGCAGTAGGCAGAGATCTTGCTGTACGACGTTAACCCATCCCGCATAAGGCGGGCCGCAATGTTGCAGCGCCTGACAGACGTGAAATTGTATATCGAGCCAAAAATGATTCGCGCCCTGTGAAAAAATCTCTTCGGCTTTTTCGAGAATTTCACGCCAGCTTTGTTTGATAGCCAGACGTGATAACAGCTCTAAATATTCGGTGCGCGGCGGGCTGAGACGAGTATGACCCTCCGCGTTTGCGGGCGGCAGATTATGCACGGTGTCCCATCGCAGGCTTTTTATGCATCGATGCGCGGCCAGCCAGCCGTGAGGTTGCTCCAGCAGATATCCAGCCATTGCTCTGGCCTGCTCAAGCAACTCTCTGCCTGAATGAGGTTTTTTCAAACCTGACGTCGAATGCAAAGAGGAGGGCGCGGAGAGATCAGAATACGCGTTTTCACCCTCTGAATTTTGGGGCCGAACTCCCCTGCTTGCCGTTGGAATTCGACTATCAATTGCCTGATAAAGTGCCGATAAATCAGGCCGTTCTTCTTGATTCCAGCTATCTGTCACCTGCTTAATAAGCGCGAGCGCCATAACCACACGTTCGAAATTTACTGGGTTAACGTCAGGATAAAGCGACAAACTGTCGAGCATTCTTCTTCCGGCCAACCACTCGATGGCACTTTTTTTACTGATGGCGCGTTGCGGTAGCAGGGCGTGATCATAACGTTCTAGGAGGCCGGCCATCAGCATTAATCCCTCGGCCAAACCTTTTTCTCCGTCACGATGTAAACGCCCCCAAACATAATAGGCAGCAACTCTCAAATCTTTGCTGCGAAGTGTTAACAGCCGTTCGGCAAGTTCGCCTATCAAGTCAGTATTTGCGCCTGAAAGTTTATTAACTTCATCACGCATGGACTGAAAATCATGGTCATAACCCGGATCATCTCCAACCGGATGACTGGAAGAGAGCGGCAGCAGCCAATCTTGCCACAACGCGGTCTGCTGCTGGGCGAGCGCAATAACGGAAGTTTCACGGCCTGCAAAACAGTGCGCGAGCAGGGATTGTAGATTGCTCATTCTTTCTCTCCTTTATTATCTGAAAATGAAGGAGATTGGAGCTGAAAAATGGTATCTGGCATCACTAAACTTTTGAGGGAAAGTAGAGCAAGCGGGCCACGACCAAACTCGGTGCGCAGCGTGTAGTTGAGCAGCAGGCCATCGGGCGCCCGCCATGTCAGGGCAAATTGGGTGGATGAACCCATCGAATCTTTAATTTCGGCTTTTTCAAGCAGGCGAATAAGGCCCCAGACGTCCGAATAATCAGCATAAATCCGTGTTCCGGCTTCCGTACTCAGCCAACTTAGCATCGCGCCAGGCGCTTGCGTATCTCTGGGCCAGCTAAAGCGTTGCCACACAGGTATTTGATTAAAATAAGAAAGATTTTGACTGTCGAGTACCAGATCCGTTTGCATGACCTTTTTCGCTGTTCCCGGACGCAATTCAAAATGCAGACCTGCATCACCGTTGACGAAAACTTCATCGGCAAGCAGGCTTAATTGATTGATCGTCTTAAGAAATGCAGGATCAAAAATAAGATTTTGTGCAAAAACAGGATCAGGAATCCACTGATTTCCTTGCTTGCGCAGAATTCCGCCGAGATTGTCCTCGAAAAAGCGCTGAATTCTTCCCCCATTGGCGCGTAAATACTGTGAAAGTAAGGGCAAAGACGCAGAAGCGGCGACGTTGCTAAAGGGATAGCGGCCAATAAAAGCGCTGTTCCAAGGTTCGACGATGCTGTTTTTCCACTGTGCATTAAGGTGAGCAGCCGTCGGCGTTAAAAGCTGTTTCCAGGCTTGTTCGACGGGTTCTACAAATAGCGTTTGGGCAAAATTACCCCATTGCTGGCCGAGACTGGCAGCGACCAGACCGCCGTAGTCACGAAGCTCGTTATATTGAGTAGATTTTCCCTGAAGTTCGGCCAGTGCCAATGCGTGACTCATGGCCTGCGGATCGGCCGCTGACGTAATCTGCTGTAATCTCAGCCGTAAACGGTTAATACGCGTATCAAAGGCCGATAAGCTCAACGATTGTTCATCAGCTTTCGTGGCATTCCCGTCGAGCAATACTTTTATGGGAGCAAAAACTTCATTGAAGGGATTTGTATCAGATTCGCTCTCTAAAGGCGGAATTTTAGAGGAGAGCTTATTAAGTTTTAGAAATTTCATCGCCGATTCTGCCAGTGGCGTTGAAAAATCTTTAACCGACTGCGCCGTCTGTGCTTGATAAGCCATCGTATTCAGTAACGCCAACACGGGCGAACGCTGCTTATCCGTCATGAGTTGTAACTGGTCGGCAGCCTCTGCAAGACTGTGAGCCGTTTCCCAGCGAATACTGTTAGCGAAATCAAGCCAGCGACGGGAAAAATCGTTGAAATAACGGTGTGTTAAGCGAGCCTTGAGCGCCTTAGCAGAAAGCTCGGGCATCAGCGCCTGTTTGTCATCGGTTAAAACCCAGTCAAATTCTTTGCCCCACGTAGAGGCAATTTTTTCGATTGCAGCGGTAACCTGTTCTTGCCAAGCCTGACGGGTAAAGATGCCCGGCACCACTTCAGAGGTAAAAAACAGCTGGCCAGCATCCGTATCGCCCGTCATCTGTGCCAACGTTAAATCACCATAAATCTTGTTTAACGGCTGCATTAGCTGCTGGTAGAGGGCCGTTTCTGTCCGTTCTTGTTGATATTGACGTAACAAAGCTCGGCGCACTTCTGCCACGAGTTTATGGTCTGGAGTGATACGCCACTGCGGATGAGTCGGCAAATTTTCAACATAAAAATCAATGAGCGAAGGTGCCAAGGCGCGCCAAAGCTTAAGGTCAGCATCCTGAGGCGGCGCAAGATTTTCGAGCAGCGCCTGTTTTAAAAACGTCGTCGATACCTGTTCAGGACGTGCCATCATCAAATAAGTTTTCAGCTGTTGATAGGCCGCAAACTTTTGAGTGGTGAAAGCAGCATGTCTTTGCGGTGTTTTAACCCATGATGACAAGGCTTGATGAAGCTTGGCTGGAATATTATTCAACAATAACAGCTGGTTATTTTTATGATAGTAAGGCCAAAGAGCCTTTAGCAACGCGTTATTTTGGTTTAACCCAAAGCGATAATAAAAGGCAACGCCCGAACCGTTACGCTCTTGCAGGCTAAGCAATGTTTGCTGCAAGGCGTGCTGTGCTGCGAGCCTTTCTGAATACGTGCCCTTAAGCGGCGTAGGTTTCGTCAGTGGCAAGGCGGTTTTCTGAATCAGATTTCGATTGGCAATAAATGAAACGGGTAACGCAATGCCAAAGATAATCAGCCCGCCAGTGAGGCTAACGGTGGCGAGCTTTTTCCACTGAAAGCCAAGCCAACGAGGCGCTGACGTGGCGGATAAACGTTTTAGTGCAACATTTAGCACCTGCCAGTTTGGATTGCTTTGCCAAAAATCAGGCGAAATGTTGTCGTTGTTTATTTCTGAAATTGCGACGGAAGGGCTGAACACAATCCCGGCAACGGATATTTTCAGGCGATCGTTCAGCAAAATTTCGCGCCCTTTGTTTAATGTTTCTATTCCTCCTTCGCGCAGCCTGCAGGCTAATGACAGCAAAAAATCGTGACAGGGATTTGCCACTATTTGCTGGGTTCCGGCTCTGACTAAAAGTGGCAACAAGGTTTGGAATGAGGAATCAAACATTTTGTTATCAGCCATGCAGCCTATCGATTGCAGCGTTCGGGAATTTTGGTCTTCCGCTAACTCCGTAACCTCCCAAAGAATTAAAGGCAGCTGCCAGCCTAATCTCTTGAAACGTAAATGAAGAGCTTGGCGAGCCGTTGCCGTAAAAGCACTGTTTTCAGGCGAAGTGAATCTATTGCTTATCCATACCACGCCATCCAAAGGCCGACGACGAAGACGACGCAGCAATGGCAATGATTGCAACGAAGCAGGGTCCGCTTGCTCGGCAGCGTCGCCCCACAGCAGGAGCGTTTTATTGGCCTCTAACCAGCGCCTGGTACACAACGCGGGTACTACAGATTCAAGATCGCTTGGTTCACCAATCACCAACAAGATTTTGATTTTATAACGCCAGAAAATCCCGTATTGCGTTCTTAGATGAGCCCGAATATCGGCTATCGCAAAGGTAGATGCACCAGCCGATGACAAACGTTTCTCTTCTGGAGGAAAAATACCGTCTTGTTGAGGGCTTTGAAAACGATGTCGTCGGGCGATAAAGGAAGGCAATAGCCTCAATAAAATGCCGACAAGAGCAACCAGTAGGCCAGCGAACAGTTTTTTATTAGCCGAATCTAGACCGATTTGCTCTCCAAAGCGCAATAGAATCCATCCGAGCGCGCCGAGCGTAGTAAACAGCAGCACCATTACGCCACTGACGCGCAAAAAATTAATTTTGCGTTTCATGTGCGCCTCCCGAGCAGACAGTCGCGGCAAGCCAGTACGGGAGGCCGCGAGCAAGCGTCTCGTCAAAAGTTAAAAAGTAATGATTTCGGGAAGGTAGTGCCGCATTCATCAGTGGCTATCCTCATAAAATTGCAGGCTTATACCGTCATCTTGATCGAAACCGAGAGTCAAAGAAGAAACGCGTAGAGGAGAGTTCATCTGCTCAAGCAGCTGTTTACTCAGCGCCGGAAGAATTTGCTGATCCAGAAGGCTATCGATATTTCGTGCGCCCGCTTCGGGTAACAGGCAGGAACTAACCAAATAGTCGTAGAGGTTCTCTTCAATCCGGCAGGTCAATGCATAGTGTTTTTGCAGGCGGTTCACTACTTTGGCGAGTTTTATTTCTACAATACGGCGGAGCGCAACGGGGTCGAGAGGCCGGAAAATCAGCGTTTGAAAACGTGCCAACAGCGCCGGCTGAAAGTGTTCGCTTAATAAAGGATAAAGCAGCGCGTGCAGTTCGCTTTCAGACGTGTCAGGAAATTGTTCAAGTTGAGACATCAACGCATCGCTGCCTAAATTGGCAGTCATTAGAATTACGGTATTAGTAAAATCTATCTCCCGCCCTTCGCCGTCGCGCATTACGCCTTTGTCGAACACCTGATAAAAGAGGTTAACCACGTCGTGATGGGCTTTTTCGACTTCATCAAGCAGGATGACGCTGTAAGGCTTTTTGCGCACGGCCTCTGTTAAAACGCCGCCTTGTCCATAACCCACATAGCCGGGTGGCGAACCTTTTAACTGCGAGGCCGTATGCGCCTCTCGATATTCCGACATGTTAAGCGTAATCAGCGATTTATTGCCGATAAACAGCGTGTCGGCCAAGGCAAGTGCGGTTTCGGTTTTACCTACACCGCTGGGTCCGACGAGCAGGAAAACCCCCAATGGCGACTGCTCGGCGGTTAAACCCGTTTGCGCAGCTTGAATTCGCTGTACCAATTGACCGAGGGCAGTAGGTTGCCCGATAACGCGCTGATTAAGCTGCTGCTCTAATGACAATAATGCCGTTTGCTGACTTTTCAGCAGACTGCTCAAGGGCACGCCCGTCCAGTCGGCGATGACGGTGGCTACGGCGCGTGTATCGACATCAAGCCCGAGCAGGGGATGCTCTCCTTGTAACGCCACGAGCTCTTGTTGCAGCCCGACAAGCTGGCTGCTTTCTGGCGGATTTTTTCGCTGCTCGACAATCTCTGCGATCAGCTTTTGCTCTTTTTCATACTGCTGTTGCAGAACCTGCTGTTCGCTCAGAAGAGTCTGGCAGCGTAATAAAATAGTTTGCTGACGGGACATATTGGTCGTCGGCAACAGTGTGTAATCGTGCTGAAGTGCCTGCTGCTCCAGCCTTATCGCATTGAGCTCAGTGTCGATTTTCGCCAGAGGTCCGGGCAGCACGTCGTGACTCATGCGAACGCGAGCCGCGGCGGTATCAAGGAGATCAATGGCTTTGTCCGGCAACTGTCTGCCTGTCAGATAGCGGCGTGAAAGAGATACGGCAGCGCTAATCGCGGCATCGGTAATATGCACGCCGTGATGCGTGGCATAACGGCTCTTCAAGCCCCTCAGCATCAGGCAAGCTTTATCATCATCAGGCTCTTCAACGTTGATAACTTGAAAACGTCTTTCGAGTGCCGCATCGCGTTCAAAATACTGTTTGTACTCTGACCAGGTTGTTGCGGCGATGGTGCGCAGTTCGCCTCGTGCCAATGCGGGCTTGAGCAGATTGGCCGCATCGCTGCCACCTTGCTGATTGCCAGCACCAATGAGCGTATGGGCTTCGTCGATAAACAGCATCACGGGCGAAGGGGATTGTTGCACCGCCTCGATCACTTTTTTCAAACGCTGCTCAAATTCGCCCTTAACACCAGCACCCGCTTGAAGCAGGCCAAGGTCCAGCGTGCGTAAGGTGACAGCCGCTAAACTGGCGGGCACTTTTCCATCGGCAATGCGTAATGCCAACCCCTCAACCAGCGCCGTTTTCCCTACGCCGGGATCGCCAACCAGCAGCGGGTTATTTTTTCGCCGCCGGGAGAGAATGTCGATCATTTGGCTAATCTCGTCGTCGCGGCCCAATACGGGGTCAATCTCTCCAGCCCGCGCTTTCGCTGTCAGGTCTTGGCTATATTTGTCCAGCAAAGCCGTAAATTGTTCGTTGGTCGACTGATTTTGTTGAGGTAACGGGTTGAGGTGAGATGAAAGTTGCTGCGCCGTGTTGGCGGCAAAAGCCTGCGCAGTACTGGCGTTTTCTGGTCGTTGTAATGCCGGTCGCTCCTCCGACTGAGCGTCTAGCAAAGGCCTAAGTCTGGCGAGCTGTGCGGGACTCAGGCTAAAGAGTCGCCATGCTCCTTCGCAACACAACATTTTTGGATCAATGATCAATGCCTCAAGTAATTGAACGCTGCGAACACCTTTAACCTCTTCCTGTTCTACAACCCTTAACCAGGCACTTTGAATAAGCGCGACCAGATCGTTTGATAAAATTGGCGCGACGCTAAGCATACGAGGGAGTTTATCGAGATGGGCGAGTAAGTCTTGCCACAGGCTATCGAGGTCCCATTCATAATGTCGCGCCAGCACGGTGATATCTCCTTCACCTTGCTCAAGCAGTTTGAGCATCAGGTGTTCGGGCGTGACTTCACCGTGAGCGCGGGTTTGACATAAAATTGCGGCGGCTTCGAGTGCGCGTGCGCAGTAGGGATTAAGTCGACGAAGTAAAACGGCAGACTGATTTTCCATGCTGAAATTCCTTTTTGGCTACGCTACCGCCCCTGACCATTTCCGTAGCGAAAACCGAGGTCCATGAGGTCATGCTTTGCGTGTCGCGTTAAAAGTTTTAAATGACAACAGGCGAATGGCCGCCTGTTGTCGACCTGTTATCAGGCGGTAGAACGCTCATTCCAGTCGTCGGAATGCTCGACGTTGCCGTCTTTAAAGTTCCAGATTATTTTTGAGTAACGCAGCTCCACCAATTCCAGATGGTTGTGTTTTTCCTTGGCCTGATCTTTGATGTCGTGCATTTTCGGCGAGACTTTCACCACCTTGACGTTTTCGAGTCGGGTGTTGAAATACTCGCGTTCCTGACCGGCATCGTCGATTTTGTACCACTTGAACTCTGCCGATTTCAGGGTTTGTCCGGTGGTTGCGGCCTTGTAGAGATAGACGCTTGAGGCATCGATTTCTTTGGTAAAGACGAAAGGCGTATGAATTCGGGTGCCGGTCAGTTTGCCGGTGTTGTTATCGGTCGGGATGTAAAGCGTGTGGTCCTGCGCCACGACTTCAATACTTCCTTGACGGCCCTGCACGTCAACGGAGCCTTTGATGTCGACGCCATTGTTGTCTTTGAGCCAAAGGTAGACGGGAATTGCCATGATTTACTTCTCCTTAAGATTGCGAAACCTCATCATTTCCGGATGAGGGGATAACTGATGCGTGGCAGCGTTGTCTCTACCGCACCAGATCTATTTCGACACGACGATTGGTCGCGCGGCCTTCCGCTGTGTCGTTGTATTTAAGGGATTGACTGGCGCCCATGCCTCGCACAATGAAACTGTCGGGGTGAAAATTGCTGTTAGTTATCATCCAGTCACGGACAGCTTCTGCGCGTTTCAGCGATAGCTGCTGGTTCTCCTGCTTATGGCCGCTGCTGTCGGTATGACCGGTAATCTGGATTTTTCCGCAGCCTTCGTACCTGATTTTGAGCAACGCCTTTTGCAGCGCAGGTAAAGCCTCGGCGTTAATACGCGATTCACCGGCTTTGAAGAGGGAGACATTCGGAAAACGGAACATTCTCTGGCAGTCTGAATAGGGTTCTGGCCGCGTTGGGTTATAGAAGGCAGCAGGTGCAGTCCAGTTATTGATAGCCCGTTGCAGGGGCATGTAGAGTGATCTTCCCTGATAAAGTCCGAAATCCAGATGCCATGGAACGCCGTAACGTTGAAAGCGATTGAGCAATTCTTCGTTATAAATCAGCTGGTTTTGAGCATAGAGTTTGGCTTTGACAGGTTCAGGGCCAAGCTTTTCATATTTTCGAATGTCATCCGTAAAATCTCGAATAAGATCGCTGTTATGGCAGGAACTTATTTGCATCATGATGGTTAAAACCATGGTCATCATGCCCGCGATTTTGATACTGCGTTTTTGATTAGGCGTGAATCGCCGACGTGGCACGATAAGTGGCAGCACGAGGTCTGGAAAAGGCAGGGCGGCGGAGTGAGAATTGGTTGCTGTGCGATACAGCGTGGTTTCTTGGCAGATTGCACGCTGCCAAAGGTTATTTTCTACGACATTGAGTGAGGCGAAATGAATCACTACCGCGCTCAGCGGAGAAAAAGATAAACCAGAATGCACCGGCTGCAATTCACTCATCACTACGCTATTCATCCAGTCGAACAAACGGTTTAGCCATAGCGTCTGCGCAAAAATCTCTGCCTTGTTCCCCTGATCTTTTTGCCAGGCTGAGAATTTAACTTTCGCAATTTTAGGGCGATACACTTTTATTTCTGATTTGCCGCCATTAACAAAACCATCGTGAACAAACCACGTATTGGAAAATGGCGGGCATGCCGATGACGCCTGTTGTGACTGTGAATCGACACAAACGCAAAGCATGATAGGCAAAACCGCATTTATTTGATGATGGGTGTCAAAAAAGCAGGTGCGCCATTGGCAAAGGGTGGCGAGAAGCCTCTCTTCGTCATCATGAAATTCGGGTGCTACGCAAAACATCACAGACAGGTGGCGCAGTTTTAAGGGTTCTGTGGCGGCAATCCATTTAATGGTTTCAATGAAGTCTTCGGGCGAGGGCGTATTTAAATAGCCGCCGCGATGTGTGACATGCAGATTCGTTTTATCTGCAAAAAATAGCGCGCTGTCGCCACAGACTAAAATCAGCGGCTCGTCAGTTTTCAGCACTGAAAGGTCGGCGTTTTTTAGACCGTGGGGGGATTCTGGTAACCCTTGTGGCTGTTTAATAAACCGGCGGCACTTTCCCCATAAATAATTGTTCCATAAGCATTTGCTCCATAAACATTTGCTCCATAAGCGAGGTGCTGGAATGTATTCAAAAGTCATGGCAGCCAATCCTGAATATCATTCTGTAGTGACGAATCGAGTGCCCATCTCATCAAGACAAGAAAAATGATTGCGCCAAGCCACCAGGCGCGAACTTCCCACTTAGTTGTTTTTGTTGAGCTACGCCTTACCACTAAAGGCAGCTGCTCATCTACGTTGAGCGCCGGAACCTGCTGCTCGAGCGCGGTCAGGAGCTCTTGCTTGTACTGACGACCCTTGTCATCGGCGCTTTGTTCCTTAAATCGCTCACCAAAACCGAGCAGTAACACGCGGTGAAAACAGGTGAGCAGGGCAATATCAGGCGCTGTTTTGTCAAGCTCGGTGTGGATCCGTTCCCATAACTTTTCACCGGCTTCCAACGTATTGAAATAGCGGATTTGAAGAGGCGATTTCAGCCAATGGTAGTAACCGTCGTCTTGAACATCACGATTCATTACGCTTTCGTCCCAGAGTGCGCACAGGGCATAAAGCATCTGTTCAGTAGATTCTGGCGACGCAGATGAGGCTTCGAGCTGTTGCCGTGCGTGGTCGATCTGTTGGCAGGCTTTTTGATAAAGCGCGCGTCCATCTTCGACTTGAACGCCGTTACGCAGTTGACTAACCGCTAGCCAGCTGGTGGCAAACATCATGTCGACGTCGAGCAAAACGGCTTTTCCCGTTTTAGATTTCTGTAGAGATTTCATGAGCGCAGCACCGCAAAAAGTTCGAGTTGGATATCACCCAGCGAGGCGGGTACGTAAAAGGCACAGCTGCCGGAGGCGAGCATGGATACGGCAGCCGGATGGCCGAGATCGAGCGCGAAATACTGGTTTTCAAGGCGCATCGGAATTGCCGCCGGAACCTGATGTAATGCGCTTAAGGGCACGCCGTTGAGGGCGGAATTAATCACCTCATTAACGTCATCGGGACTGCCGACTTTGCACAGCGCCGGAAACTGCACCTGCAACAGATGAGGTTTGAGCGAAGATCGAACGGAAAGGTAAAAATCTGCATTTTCGCGTAAGCGTGCGTCATGCAGCTGTCCGTACCAAAAAGGCGGCTGGTGGTCTAGTTGCAGCGTGATCACGCGTGAGGGCAGGCTGATTTCAAGCAACGTGCCGAGCAAAGCCAGCAACGGCGGAAATACTTGCTCAGGCGCATCGTGGCGATAGCGTGGAATGGCCTCGGTATTATGCTCAAGAGAAAAGGTGACCAGCGAACCGGCGAGGCGGGCAAGTTCACAATAGAGCCGTTCAGGATGCAAAGCGGTTTGTTGCAGCAGGCAGTCGATCACCGGCTCATGGCTGTTGAGCGCATTGAGTAGCCAAAATAGAGAGACATCGGCGACGACGAAATCCGCCATTCGCTGGTTGCTTTCACGGCGCAACGCCATCAAACGACGGCGTTTGGCTTTGAGACGATAGCTAAGCTGATGCAGTTGTTCGCAAAGCATTGGGCTGGCTGCAAGCGCCATCAACGGGGGAATAAAACCGCTATCTATTATCCAGTTACCCGCTTCATTACGAATAAGCCTAGCGACCGGCAGCGTCAGAAACTGCTGATTCTCTTCATGGGCGTAGCGCAGAGAAAGCGCCTGCCTCATCACGGCAATGTCGGTTTGCTCGTCTCCCGTGATGTCCTGCACTTTTACCCATTCCTGAATAAACCTTCGCGGGTTCTCAGCAGATTCGGTACTTTTTACATTCCCTCCCGTAGCGAGCAGGAGAGGGAGCGCGAGCATAATCGTGACTTCGTTAAGCTCGACCACAGAACTCAGGTCGCGGGCAGCGGGAAGGATGTCAGTGGTGTGCGTATCGACAAGGCTGCCGTCAGGAAATCTCACTATTAACCTTTGGGCACAGAGCCGCGAATAGGCCAGCGCGCTTTCATCAAATTCGGCACAGATAACGCCCCACGGCTGGCCCACGGAAGCTTGAGCAAGGCTCAGCGCATTGTGGTCGTGCCAGAGCGTCTGCTGCTGAAATTGCTGAGGTGTTAAAAACGCCCCGTCTATCCACAGTGGTCGAAAGATTTTCATGACGTCTCCGGCCTACGCTTTCGCTTTTGGCATTTGTGATACCAGCGAAAGACTGACGTCCATGCCTTCGACCTGAAAATGCGGAACGGCAAACAATTGCACACGAAAGAAACCGGGGTTGTCTTCAATATCTTCAACCTTGACCCGCGCGTCGCGAAGCGGATGGGTCGCCTGAAGGTCATCGCCGGGGTCGGTCATTTCGGTTACCAATGCCCGAACCCAATTATTGAGCTCTATTTCAAGCAGGCTGCGATCTTTAGTCGTGCCGATGTTTTCGCGCTGAATCAGTTTGAGATAGTGCGCGATACGCGACAGTAAA
The DNA here is from genome assembly GCF_036663475.1 of Rouxiella sp. T17. NCBI lineage: Bacteria > Pseudomonadati > Pseudomonadota > Gammaproteobacteria > Enterobacterales > Yersiniaceae > Rouxiella > Rouxiella sp. T17. The sequence continues at coordinate 243,523 of NZ_JAWUEA010000035.1, forward strand.
AAGATATAAGGCAGGCGAGCATTGATACGGCTGTTGGCCGAGGCGTCGGCGGTGTCATACAGCGCCGGTTTTTGCGTGGAGTTCGCCGAGAAAAAGCAGGCGTAGTCGCGATTTTTATAATAAGAGAGAGGAATAAACCCAAGATTGGCGAATTCAAACTCGCGGGTTTCAGGGATCATTACCTCAGAAGGGATTTTTGCCTGATTACCGGTACCGAGATCGTAAAGATGGATAGGCAGGTCGGTGACAGCACCTCCCGCCTGCGGGCCGCGGATCTGCACGCACCAGCCGTTTTGAATGAAGCTTTTGACCAGATTGGCGGCAAACGAGAAAGAGGCATTGGACCATAAATACTTCTCGTGATCGGGCCCTTTAACTTCTTCGATATAGTTAAAGCTGCGCACGGGCACGGTATCGGGGCCGTAGGGAAGGCGTCCGAGGACGCGCGGCATGGTGAGCCCTATGTAACGTGAGTCATCGGATTCGCGAAAGGTTTTCCATTTAATGTATTCGGCGCGATCAAAATAGTTGCCGATATCCTTGATGGCGGCGACCTCTTCCATGTTTTCTTTGAGAAAGAATTTTGGACCGACTGCGCCTATAAACGGCATGTGTGCCGCCGCCGACACCTTGGAAATGCTGCGCAGCAGCGCGATATCCTGCGGGCTCGCGTCAAACTCGTAGTTGGAGATAAGCGAAGCAATCGGCTCTCCGCCCGGCATGTCATATTCTTGAATATAAGTATGCCGATAAAGCCCGCTCTGGATGACCTCGGGACAGTCTTCAAAGTCTTGTCGTAAGTCTTCTTTCGATACGTCAAGCAGCTCGATTTTCACATTCTGGCGAAAATCGGTGCGATCGATAAGAAACTTCAGCCCACGCCAACCGGATTCGAGACGCTGAAAATCAGGATGATGCATGATGTCATCGAGCTGGCTGCCAAGCTGTTGATCGAGTTGAGCAATATGGCTATCAAGCAGCGTTTTATCCAGGCGTTCGACCTTTTCCCCGGAGGTGGCAAGCTGGGCAAGCAGCACCTGAACGGCGGCGGTCACGCGTTCGTCGGCGGTTACATCGGCCAGAGCCTGATTGTCTTGAAACAGATTGAGATCGACAGGCGAAACGATCGGCGTAAGGTTTATTTTTTCAAACAGTGAGGCGTAAACGCTCTCTTCACCGGCGGATTCCAACACGGATTTTTGATAGTTTTGGCGACTTTCATGAGCAGGCATCGGCATAGTCTCGCGTTATTCTGAATCGGATGGCGTGAGGTGAGGTTGAGGCGCCAGCGCGGCCAACTCACTGCGCAGGTTTTGACTTAGCGCTTCATCTTTGAGGATGATTTCGAGCTCTTTTCTGAAGGTGGCGTTATCCAGCAGATTGGATTTGAGATCCCGCAGAAGATTACGCATTGACAGCAGCGCACGAAGCCGTGGAATCTGCCTTGCTACCTGTTCCGGCTCAAAATCTTTCATACATTTAAAATTCAGGGCAATATTATCTTCGACATTAACCCCTGCCAGATTATTAATGGTCGTAATATTCAACGAGGGATGTAAATCTGCGAGCACGCTGTCAAAATTGTTTTTATTTATATTAATTTTACTTCTTTCTGCCAGCGGCCGTTTTTCTTGCCCATGACTATAATCACCCATGGCTAATAATTTTAATGGCAGCTCCACTTTTTTAGTGATGCCGCCCGTGTGAAGGTCCAGTTTAATGTTTACGCGGGCTTTGGGGATTTCTTCCTGAAAACTGGTCGCCATTGGCTTATCTCCGTAACGTAATGTTTTAATATCATTAATAATAAGTTGCGAGGCTTGGCGCGAGCGTAGGCGGTCCTCTACAGGTCTGAAGGAGCTATGATGCTTAAAGGCGTTATTTTATTAATTAAATAATAATAAGGTAATGACGGGCTGCTAAAGAATAGCCATCATCATATTCCTGAAGGGGAAATAAGCAAGTCCGTAAGTCGGAATAATTAAAATAACCTCTAAATAATAAGTTAACAATAACGATGGCGTGGCTTTTAAATTCTAATTATATAATATATCAATATGCCGGATATTAATTGCTGATTTATTTTTCTATATAAAACTTATAGTCTGTTTAAGTTTTATTATTAGGGTGGTTTTATTACGAGGTATTTACTCTAGGATTTAAATAATAAAACGCGGAGGTAAACACCTTGAATCGCCTGACTTGCCAAACGGGCGTTCTCCCCCTTTGTGGCGCAGGGCGGCAAGAGGGCAAAATTTTCGCTGGCCGCACGTGGTGTGGTGGTTATCTGTATGGAGTTCGGTTATCTTTGTTAGTAGTAATAAAATTATTAAACCTTTTAACGGAGTTTTTATGAGCACCCCTTTGAATATTGCCTTCATCAAGGCTAACTGGCATGCCGATATCGTTAACCAGACGCTGGTAGGCTTCAAGCAACACATGGCCGACACCAATCAGGAATACACGCTGGAAGTGTTTGACGTGCCGGGTGCATTTGAAATGCCATTGTTGGCGCAGCGTCTGGCAAAACGTGGCGACGTAGATGCTATCGTGTGTGCTGCTCTGGTCGTGGACGGCGGGATTTATCGTCACGACTTCGTCGCGCAGGCAGTAGTAACCGGCCTGATGCAGGTTCAGCTGGCGACTGACGTTCCGGTGTTCTCTGTTTCTTTAACGCCACACAACTTCCAGCCAGAAAAAGAGTTTAACGATTTCTATCTGCAACACTTCATCAAGAAAGGCGCAGAAGCGGCGAAAGCTGTTCGCATGATCCACGCCCTGTAATAATTTCTGATGATGAGACCGGCACTAACTTACCGTGCTGGTCTCGTGCAGATGCCGCCACAGAATTTTTCCCTGCGCGTTGCGCTCAAACACGATCGTTGAAAAACGTAACGTCACGCTTTCATCGAGCGTTTGCCGTTCCTTATAAAGGATAACGGCGCCGGTTTCCCATTGGCTGACCACTTGCAAATCAAATACCTCAATCTGCAAACCGCTTTTCGCGCCGCCATTGGCACGGAAAAAGGCGCACAGCGCAAAATAATCCAATGCATTCCCCGCCAGGCTAATCATGCTGTACTGCGCGCTGAATCGGCCAATCAGCTGCTTCATGATTTCATCAGGCGCGTTCGCCTCTCCTAGCCACTGTTCGATCAAACGATGAGCCTCGATAACCTCATCAAAGTAGGGATTGGAAATAGACATGCGTCTCCTTTATTAGGTTAATTTCGCCACAGTGGCGCGTTGCAGATCACGATTTGGAAAGGTCGCGTGGGCATGCAAAGACCTCTTAAAGAGTGTGATCTATGTCACACTTCATCGGCGATACTTATCTAAAGTTAATTATGAATCGTTAATTCCTATCAGTGATTAAATATATTTGGTGATATTGAAGGAATTGTCAAAAATATTGCCCGTAACCTTCAGATGCTTATTCCCAATGACGTTAACAATAAGCGTGATAAAAGCAGGGAATTATTCGAGTTTGTAAACGCTTCCTAAATGGAATTATGGCTACTATTCATCCATTATCAGACGTGAGCGGTTACACTACAGGCCAACTTCAGAGAAAATAATTGAGGCAATCGGGCCGAGATAAATCCACGTTAAAATTTAACTTTCGACAATAATTCAATTTTATGTACCTAATGGTTCATTGGTTGCCAAGTGTTATTGCAACCGGTTGCTTTGATTTAAGCGTTTGATTTTAAGGTAATTTATGTAAAATAAATAGTTCTATAATAAGAGTGAAAATTATTTTTCATATATTTTTTATTGAGCATAAATTTCATCTTAAATCAGTGGAACCGTTTACAATTTTGCACGGCTACATATTTTCTACTTATCGATAACCTTTGAAATCAGCAGCGTTAACCCTGCGTGCTATATTTTTTAAAATTCATCGATTCTGTAAAGTTGCGTATATACTCTCCGTTAGATTAATTTTATATTATGCCGCTGCAAAACATGGCTCCTCGGGATTATGTGCTCTTTCTCATCTTTGTTGATGATAGAGAAGAGGCATAAGCAGGCTTAACTCATTAAATCGAAAATCTTCCGTGAATAACAAAACGTCAATTTCAACGTTCATATTACTGTCGCTTTTCCAGCCGCTGACGGCCAGCCTTGCGATGGCTGCCGAGCAACCCGCTGCTGCGGATAAAAAAGTTAAGTCCGACACCTCCGAGGACAATACGCTGCTGATCATTAAACAGCAGAACAACGGTCTCTCCGAGCTCGACACGCCCGCCGCCGTCAGCATCGTTAATGGTGACGACGTTCGTGACAGCAAGCCGCAGGTTAACCTTTCTGAAAGTCTGACCGCCGTGCCGGGTTTGCAGGTGCAAAATCGTCAGAACTATTCACAAGATTTACAGTTATCCGTGCGCGGCTTTGGCAGTAGCTCAACCTACGGCGTGAGCGGCGTGCGTATTTATGTCGACGGCATTCCGGCCACCATGCCAGACGGGCAGGGCCAGACCTCGAACATCGATTTAAGCTCGGTTGATAAAATTGAAGTTCTGCGCGGACCTTTCTCGGCCCTTTACGGCAACGCCTCGGGCGGGGTAGTGAATGTCGAAACGCAAAGCGGAACACAACCGACCACGCTGACGGCCGGCACCTATTTCGGCAGCTACGGCTCGTTTCGTAACAGCGTAAAAGCCTCCGGCGCAACGGGCGATGGCACCCACGCGGGCGATGTAAATTACGAGATTTCTGCCTCTCGTTTTACTACGCAGGGTTTCCGTGACCACAGTTCGGCGCGTAAAAATCTGGGTAACGGCAAGCTGGGCGTGCGTCTTGACGATCGCAGCACGCTGACGCTGATGTTTAACAGCGTTTCCGTCGATGCAGGCGATCCGGGCGGGTTGACTGAATCAGAATGGAAGGCCAATCCGAGCCAGTCACCGCGCGCGGATCAGTACAATACCAACAAATCTATCGACCAGACGCAGGTCGGGCTGCGCTATCAGCGCGAAATGACGGACAACGATCAGCTCTCGATCATGACCTATAAAGGTGAGCGCCACACCACGCAGTACCAGTCGATTCCCCTGTCTGCGCAGCTTAATCCGGCGCATTCCGGTGGCGTTATCGTGCTCGAACGTCGTTATCAGGGCATCGATACGCGCTGGACGCACAACGATCAGATTGGCTCGGTGCCGTTTACGGTAATCGGCGGGCTGGACTATGAAACCATGACCGAACGTCGTCAGGGGTTTGAGAACTATAACGTTGTTGATGGTTATACCGAATACGGCGTGAAGGGCGATCAGCGTCGTAATGAAAAGAACACGATGTGGAATCTCGATCCGTACCTGCAAACCAGCTGGAAATTGACGCCGCGCTGGACGCTGGATGCGGGCGTGCGCTACAGCACCGTCAGCTTCGACTCCAAAGATTATTACATCACGCAGGGTAACGGCGACGACAGCGGCAGCACCCGTTATCACAAAGCGCTGCCGATGGGATCGTTAAGCTACGCCTTAACGCCTGCGTGGAACCTTTATGCCTCCGCCGGCCGCGGCTTTGAAACGCCGACCATCAACCAGCTCTCTTATCGTCCGGATGGCGCGTCGGGTCTGAATATCAATCTTAAACCATCGACCAGCAACACGGTTGAATTCGGCAGCAAGACCCGAATTGGCTACGGATTGCTGACGGCGGCGGTGTTCCAAACCGATACCGACAATGATTTGGCCGTGGCGACCAGCAGCGGCGGTCGAACCAGCTACGTGAACGCCGGTAAAACCCGTCGCCGCGGGCTTGAGCTCTCTCTCGACCAGCAGTTTGCCTCCGACTGGCGTCTGCGCATGGCGTGGACACTGCTCGACGCCACCTATCGCAATGACGTTTGCGGCACCTCGAGCTGCAGCGCGGCCGACGTGACGCCAGCGGGCAACAAGCTGCCTGGCATTGCACGAAATTCTGCCTATGCTTCATTGGGTTGGGCGCCGCCGGAAGGTTTCCACGCGGGCACTGATATTCGCTACATGAGCGACATTCAGGCCAACGACGACAACACGGCGCAGGCTCCGGCCTACACCATTGTCAGCGCCAACGCGGGTTATCGTTTGAACTGGCGCAGCAACTGGTCGCTGGATCTGTTCACTCGCGTCGACAACTTATTCGACCGCCATTATGTCGGTTCGGTCATCGTGAATGAAAGCAACGGGCGCTACTTCGAACCGGCTCCTGGAAGAAATTGGGGTGGCGGCGCAACCCTTACCTATACTTTCGAATAATTGCCGAAAGATTAGCCGCTTTTACGCCGTTTCCTTGCTGTTTACGAAAAACAGCAAGGCTGAAAAACCAGACACAGGCTCTCGCCAGGGAATAGGAAAAGAGCCTTCAAAGAACCGAGTGCAGGGCGAACGTTAAAATCTGGCTATATTATTAGGCTTGAGAGTTAACAGTTTGGCTTGCCCGAGGAAGGACATTCCGTATTACGCCGAATGTTTTTAAGATCTCCTTTAGAAGGCGAGATCGAAGACAATGAAAATCTTGTAAGGTTAACCATATGACAACTAAAGCTTCGTTATCGCGCATCGTCGTAATAATCACCGCTTTGTTCGCCGCGTTGAGCGGAATATATTTACTGGCCGGCGGTATCTGGCTGGCGACAATGGGGGGCTCCCTCTATTACATCATCGCCGGTGTCGTGCTGCTGGTAACGGCATTTTTACTTTATCGTCGTCGCGCATCAGCCTTGCTGCTGTACGCCGTCTACCTGCTGGCAACCACTATTTGGGGCCTGTGGGAAGTTGGGTCCGACTTCTGGGCGCTGACGCCGCGTCTTGACGTGACCTTCTTCCTCGGTCTGTGGATCCTGCTGCCTATCGTTTACAACCACATGAGCGTCAAGAACGCCTTCGCACGCGGTGCGCTGGCTGTTTCTCTGCTGTTCACCGTGGCGGTACTGGTTTATTCAGTATTCAACGATCCGCAGGAAATCAATGGCACCTTGCCTGCTGCGGATAACGCACCGGTACAGTCTACCCCAGGCGTTGCCGACGGCGACTGGCCTGCGTATGGCCGTACTCAGGGCGGTACCCGTTACTCGCCTCTGAAGCAGATCAACGACAAAAACGTCGGCGAGCTGAAACAAGCCTGGTCCTTCCAGACTGGCGATGTGAAAACTGCCAACGATCCGGGTGAAATCACCGATGAAGTGACGCCGATTAAAATCCGCGACACCCTTTATCTGTGTACGCCACACCAGAAACTGTTCGCGCTGGATGCCGCGACCGGCAAGCAGAAGTGGGTATTTGATCCACAGCTGAAGCAGAATCCAACCTTCCAGCACGTGACCTGCCGTGGCGTTTCTTACTATGAAACTCCAGCTGCCGCAGAGAGCAACGCGACCAACGGTGCGGCTCCGGCCCTCTGTTCTCGCCGCGTAATCTTGCCAGTGAACGACGGTCGTATGTTCGCGCTGGATGCTGAAACAGGTGCACGTTGCCCTGAGTTCGGCAACAACGGCGAGCTGAACCTGCAAAGCAACATGCCTTACCCAGTTGCGGGTCATTACGAGCCAACTTCACCGCCAATCATCACCAAAAGTGTGATCATCATGGCGGGCGCGATTACCGATAACTACTCGACTACGGAGCCGTCAGGCGTTATCCGTGGCTTCGACGTGAACACCGGTAAACTGCTGTGGGCCTTCGATTCAGGTGCCAAAGACCCGAACAAGATCCCGGGCGAAGGCGAAAACTATACGCCTAACTCGCCAAACTCATGGGCACCTGCTGCCTATGACGCGAATCTGGATATCGTTTACCTGCCGATGGGCGTGCAAACGCCAGACATCTGGGGTGGCAATCGTACGCCAGAGTCCGAGCGTTATGCGAGCAGCCTGCTGGCGCTGAATGCGACCACCGGTAAGCTGGTGTGGAACTATCAAACCGTGCACCACGACCTGTGGGACATGGACGTACCGGCTCAGCCAACGCTGGCGGACATCAATGACAAGAACGGCAACAAAGTTCCGGTTATTTATGTGCCAACCAAAACCGGTAATATCTTTGTTCTGGATCGTCGTGACGGCAAGCTGGTTGTTCCGGCTCCGGAAAAACCTGTGCCACAGGGCGCGGCCAAAGGCGACCACACGTCTCCGACTCAGCCATTCTCTGACCTGACTTTCCGTCCATCCGCCAAGCTGACCGGCGCGGACATGTGGGGCGCAACCATCTACGACCAGCTGATGTGTCGTGTGATGTTCCACCGTCTGCGTTATGAAGGGACGTTCACGCCTCCTTCAGAGCAGGGCACGCTGGTATTCCCGGGTAACCTTGGGATGTTCGAGTGGGGCGGTATTTCGGTAGACACCGATCGTCAGGTGGCTATTGCCAACCCGATCGCACTGCCATTTACCTCTAAACTGGTGCCACGTGGTCCGGGCAACCCAATGCAGCCGCCAAAAGATGATGCGGGCGGTAGCGGTACCGAGTCTGGTATCCAGCCACAGTACGGCGTGCCTTACGGCGTTGAACTGAATGCGTTCCTGTCACCACTGGGCTTCCCATGTAAGCAGCCATCTTGGGGCTACATCTCCGGTGTTGATCTGAAAACCAACGATATCGTGTGGAAAAAACGTATCGGTACCGTGCGTGACAGCTCACCTGTGCCATTGCCATTCAAAATGGGGATGCCAATGCTGGGTGCGCCAACCTCAACCGCGGGTAACGTATTCTTCATCGCAGCCACCGCAGATAACTACCTGCGCGCGTTCAACATGAGCAACGGCGACCAACTGTGGCAGGCTCGTCTGCCAGCGGGCGGTCAGGCTACGCCGATGACTTATGAAGTAAACGGCAAGCAGTACGTGGTTATTGCAGCAGGCGGTCACGGTTCATTCGGCACCAAGCTGGGTGACTACATCGTGGCTTACGCACTGCCAGATGACGCTAAAAAATAATTAACTTAACGGCGGCTTTGGCTGCGATGAGTTAAGTTATCAAGAAGGGCTACTCGTTAATGAGTGGCCCTTTTTTTATTTATTTAAATGATTGATAAGTTAGAGTTTATTCTTAATCTTCTCGTTACTGTGATTGCCCTTTATCACCTAAAGGAGTGTTGATCATAATGACACTTCCTCGAGAATGACGTATGAATAATCAATTTATTTTACCCAGGGATCCTATCTCTTCCCCAAGTCGCAATTTAATTACCCTCCCGCCTACTCTCCTTGCTATTCCCCCCATCGCAACGGTATCTAACATTTCTACGCAACCCGCCTCCGTGCCTCGGCAAAATGTGCCTTTTAATAAATGGGCACAACTTACAGCGTTGAGAGAACAAGCTGTTGATGAAAATGGACTCACTCAACAAACCCGCGCAGCCATGGCGGCGACACCACGAAAAGAAAATCAGCGAGGTTCAAGTTATGCGATTGAACTTTATCGGGCACCCGGCGGAAGTGATATTCCCAGAGATCAGCTCGCGCTTGCAGCAAAGATTGATAGGAGCACATTAGTTCATATTACTGAATTAAGAAAACCCACCGCCGGTATGAAGCTCCTCGCGGAAATCCCTCGCAATGAGAATGAAACCAAAATTGAATACGGCAGACGGTTGAGACGGGAGATGCCGGGTTTTAATAGTGATGACTATGTAGCCGTGTCGAAAGCCCCAAGATCCTCATTACTCGATCACCCCGAATTTCAAGCCGCGACATCAAAAGTTGAAGAGGTACTTAAAAAGCCACAAGCGAAAAGACAGCAAGGTGAGTCTTTAAAAGCTTGGGGAAATAGACTAATGCAGACTTATAAACTCGATGCTGCGGATTGCTCTGTTATATGTAGTGAAAAAGTAGGGAAGTTTCGTACTATTTCGCAAACTCAAAAAAATAAAAAAATAAATAAAAGCAGCGCAGCACCAGTCCCGACTCTCTCTTTTAATATCCAACAGCAGGCACTAGATATTTCTGCTATTGAGTATGCGAATAATACCCCGATAAGTTCACCCGCTTCGCAGCAAAACCCACAATCTCCGCAACCTGTTGCAGGGCCTTCTGGTTGGGTTGATCCACGATTAACTACCCGGATAACGCGCGTTAATGCTACGCCAGAAGATAACCGATCGCTTTCCAGTTCAGTCAGCTCAATTTCTCTGGAAGATTCTGCCCCTGCTGCCAAAAAGGGACGGATACAAAAAATAATTTGGTCAGCGGAGCCTGAGAGGTTGCCAGCATTATTAACGCAGCTTCGTCATGAGAGAGAAAATAATCCGGCAAGGTTAGTGGATTGGATTGACGAAAATAGAATTATGCACTTTGCGGTTATTGGCGTATTAAGTGAGCAGGCAGCAAGAATGGGCGCGGTGGTGATGTTTGAAACGACTAATGCGCTTTTATATGCGTTAGCGAAAAATTATAGCGCTAAACAGGATGTTTTTCGGACACTTTTTTCAAATCATGAGCTTGGCCTGCGATTTGTTAATACCTTGCCTCTGGTTCTACATTTACCGGCAGGCTTGAAAAGTACCGATCTGTTGAGAGAGTTAAGTTACGATAAGCTTATTCAAGCTAAAATATATGAATTTTTAAATGAAAAGTACGTTGCAGACCGCCCTGTCATCAAGATTACTCGGTCAGTAATAATTTTCATGGACGAGCTGAAAAGCTAGGTAAAACCTTTGCAATAATTACCACACATCAGGCGAGTGAAATATTAGCGAATAAAAATTATAATGTACAATTGGAAGAGCCAAGCATCACTTATTATTCAGCGATGCAAAATTTGCATGAGGTAGGTTTAGATAAACGACCTTCACTATGGCAAAGCTTAAATCTTCCATTTCAGAAAAGAAAGAAGAATCCGGTTGAGCAGCAACAGTATCTCTATAACCTCATTGCAAGAAATACTTCAAAAATAAATGAATTGCCCCCAATTAGCGAGGCGCAGATACAGCGGATACAGCAAAATGATGCTAAAGCACATGCTCAGTATATTGAGAAAAAGGAAAAGTTTAATGCGCAAGCGAGTTTAATAGACAGTATAGATAAGCAAATTGCAGCACAAAAACGCCAGCACGGTCTTAAGGTTGCCGATTTATTCTTAACAACAGCTGGATTGAAGGCTGCCCATCTTGCGGCACAAAGTAATGCCCTAAAAGATAACCTCCATCAGGCTGACATAGATCACCAAAGGCGGGTCGATCAACTTGCTTATGAGCATGCTAGTCGCCGACAATCTCCCAATTTACTTGCCACCGCCGCGCTCGTAGCGGTTAATGCCTCAATGGGCGAATTAAGAAATAATGTTAGACCTTCTGTTGCCAATATTTTTTCATTAATCGGTGAGGGTAATGTCAGGCGTAAAATCGAACAGGAGAATAGCGCGAAATTGAGAGAGTCATATTATGGCGTGCGGGAAAAGGCTGTTTCATCCGCGCCTTACTTACCTATTACTTCGCCTATCACCTCTCCTGAAAACACTGCTTCTCCTGAAAATATAGCTTCACCTGAAAATATAGCTTCACCTGAAAGCATGGCTTCACCTGAAAGCATGGCTTCGCCTATGAGCATTGATTCGAATATTGACCGACAAATTAATGAGGCATTAGAGCAGGGTGATTATTCCTTAGAAAAAAATTCAGGACTAAATCCTCAAGCCTATATTAATAATGATGAGTCAAATCCATTTTCTCCTTTTGAAGATGAAATGTTAACTGATGACAGCCAGGCGACGATTTCTTACGATATCTCACCTAAGGTCATCGAGCCGGTAATTGTTCCTGCACAAACTATTACTTCAAGCGTAGAGAGGGTTAATGATAATCCTTTGCCTTATTTAAGAGGCATTCTGAGCCATAATGAATCGAGTCTTGATCATCTTCAGTCTCGCTATGAAGCAATTAATGCTGCGGGGACAAGAAAGATAAGTAGAAAACAAAAAATGAGAGAAGAAAAGGTAGAGGCTCAGTTACTTCGTATCAAATTACAAACACCAGAAGTACCAAAATCAGAAATAAAATATCCTGAACCTACAGTCAAATTTAAAGCTTCTCGCACAAAAATTTTGAAGAATAAGGAAATAAATAAGAGTGCAAGTCTGGAAGCAAGTACCACAAGTCAAAGCCAGCGCATCATTGAAAGTAGCAATGTTGCTCTCTCAGATGACAGTATCATTGAAGCGTCTAACAGTTAGTAGATGAACGATCCCTCCCTCTCGGAAAAATAAGATCTCCTCATTTAATCATAAAAATAGGGCAGCCAAGCACGGTTGCCCACATTCGCACCTTATCTGCTTCAACATTACTTTTTGCCGTCTACAGTTAAGCTAACTCCAACCTGCTAAAAAACGGCAACAAATGAAATTTCTGGCACCTTTCAAACACTATTACCATAACCGGCCACGCCTGCTGGTGGCGCTGTTTCTCGGCGTTGTCAGCTATTTCCTCTTACCCGACAAGCAATCTATTGCGCAGCGGCTGCTGATTAGCTGGAATGTGATGGCGTGGTTTTACCTGATTTTTTTATGGTGGGAAATGATCAGTACCCCCGCGAAAAATATTGCCTCCAAAGCCCGCGGTCAGGACGAAAGCGCGGCTACCGTGCTGACGCTGGTCTGTATTACCTGCCTGGTCAGCATGATGGCAATTTTCCTTGAGCTGGGTACCGTCAAACAGCTCGCCGGGACTGCCAAGGCGGTTCATATTGCGCTGACGGCCTCTACGCTTATTGTCTCGTGGTTTCTATTGCCGACCGCTTTTACCATGCATTACGCGCATACCCATTATCTGAATAATGACGATAAGAAAAAGGTGTTACTGTTTCCGGACAAAATTGAATTACCCGAATACTGGGATTTTGCCTATTTTTCCTTCACCATTGCCGTCGCGGCGCAAACGGCCGACGTCGGTACCGGAAATACCGCTGTGCGACGATTAACGCTGTTGCAGGCCGTGCTCTCCTTTATTTTTAATTTGGCTATTTTAGGCTTGTCTATTAACGTCGGCGCAGGGCTGATGAGTTAAACAGGCATTTATCAGGGGCAGGGAATCAATGAACAATAAGATAAAACTCGCCGTCGCGATGCTGTTTATGGCTTCAATCAATTCGACGTGGGCAAAAAGCTGCAATGAAGTGCGTGCCGGGATAGATATGGGATCGGGCACCACTAAAATTCAGGTCAGCGAAGTCAACGTGTGCACCAACACCTTGGGCAAAGTGCTGTTTTCACAGGATAAGCCGATCGGTTTTAATGAAGATTTGGCCGAGTCGGCTAATAATCAGCTGAGTCCGGCAATACAGCAGCAGGGCATCGAAGCATTAAAACAGCTGGTTGAGCAGGCGCGTAAATATCATCCGACCCGTATTACCGGCGTCGCAACGGCGGTATTTAGAACCGCTGCCAACGGCCCCGAAGTGATTAAACAATTCAATCGGCAGGCCCACGTTTCGCTGCGGGTAATTTCACAGGCGCAGGAAGCCGAGCTGGGCTTTATCTCGGCCAAGGCGGCGTTAAACGATCCCGCGATTAAAGATACCGATTTGCTGGTGTGGGATATCGGCGGCGGGTCGATGCAGATGACAACTTACAATCTTAATAATGGCAGGGAAACCGCAGAGATTTATCAGGGAAAACTGGCCTCCGTCAGCCTGAAAGATTTGGTTATTGAGGTGCTGATGAATAAAGACCTCAAACAGGTCAACTCACCGAATCCAGTTGCGCCGCTGGCCGACGAAATTTTACGTCTCGTCAATTTCTATGCACGTACTCACGTTAATCCGGCAATTATGCAGGCGACGAAAAATAAGCGGGTGATCGGCATTGGAGGCGTGCATGGTTATTCGATTAAAGATCAGCTTAAACCGATAAATAATCAGTACAGCATCGCCGATCTCCAGCGGGTCGCTAAAGATAAAGTTAATCTGAGTGATGCTCAATTAACGGGCGAGTATCGCGCTACCGACGTAACCAATTTGTTGCTGGTTGAAGGCTTTATGCAGGCGTTAAATATTTCGACGGTTACCCTCGTAAAGGCAAACCTGATTCAGGGAATTTTGTTGCAATAAGGGTCCGTTCTTGTGGCCCGCTAGAGGCCGCCTAAACTATTGTCGATTAAGCAATTATGCTTCGCTTTAATTGTTGTCGCTTAAACACGCAGGAGCACGTTTATGTCTATTGAAAAACCGCAGCCACAGGAAATTGCCGACGATTTCATCTGGCTTGAAGAGATCAAGGGCGAGGTTGCCGTCGATTGGGCCAGCCAGCAAAGTCAGCAAACGCGCCGCGAATTTGCCGACAGCGATCGTTTTGAGGCGATACGCGGCGACGTGCTCGACTGCCTTAATTCCCCGACGCAAATTCCGATGGTTTATAAGTGCCGCGACTATTTTTACAACTTTTGGCAGGATGAAAAAAATCCGCGCGGCCTGCTGCGTCGCACCAGCTTTGACTCTTATCGCAGCGACGCGCCGGAATGGGAATCGGTGCTCGACATTGACGCGCTGGGCGCGAAAGAGGGCATTGACTGGGTTTATTACGGCATCCAAACCTTAACGCCAGATTACGATCGCGGATTATTACACCTTTCTCCCGACGGCGGCGACGCATCGGCTATTCGCGAGTTTGACCTTACGACTTGCACATTCGTTGAAGACGGTTTTAATTTACCGGCCGCTAAAAGCCGCATGACCTGGATCGATCGCGATCGCGTGCTGGTCGCGCCCGATCTCGGCCCAGATTCGATGACCACCTCTGGATATCCGCGAATTGCCAAAATCTGGCAGCGCGGCACGCCGATCGAAAGCGCCGAAACGCAGTTCACCACTGAAAAAACCGACATGTCGGTGATTATGGTGCATGACAACACGCCGGGCTTCGAGCGCAATTTTGTGGGGCGAACTATCGATTTTTACCATCGCGAAGTGTTCCTGCTGGATGAGCAACAGGGGTTGCTGCCGGTAGCGATTCCGCAGGACGCCCGTTTCGGCACCTGGAAGCAGTGGCTGCTGATTTTCCTCTCCAGCGAATGGACGGTCGCGGGTGAAACTTATCCGTCCGGTACTCTGCTTGCCGCTGATTTTAATGAGTTTATGGCCGGAACGCGCCAGTTCACCACGCTGTTTACGCCGCAGGCGACCACTACGCTGTCGAATTATTCGATGACCCGCGATTACCTGATCCTCAGCATCATGGATGACGTGGTAAATCGGCTTGAAGTGCTGAAACCGCAAGTCGGAAATTGGAGCCGTCAGGGGCTGGGCGACGCACCGGAGCTGAGTAAAATCAGCGCTTCGGGCATCGACGAAGAGACCAACGAATTCTTTATGACCGTCACCGGATTCCTGCAACCTACCTCGCTTTATTACGGCGTGCTGGGTGACGGCGATCAGGCTGAGCAGGGCACACAGGTGGAGATCCTCAAACAGGCGCCGAGCCATTTTGAGGCCTCGCATTATCAGGTGGCGCAGCACTTTGTGACCTCCGATGACGGCACGCGGGTGCCTTATTTCGTGATTTCGCGTAACGATATCGAGCTCGACGGCACTAATCCTACCCTGCTTTATGGCTACGGCGGGTTCCAGATTTCGCTCGATCCTTATTATCTCGGCGTGGCCGGTCCGTCATGGCTGGAGCGCGGCGGCGTGATGGTGATCGCCAATATTCGCGGCGGCGGCGAATACGGTCCGCGCTGGCATCAGGCGGCGTTAAAAGAGCAGCGTTTACGCGCCTATGAGGATTTTTCTTCCGTCGCTAAAGACTTGATTGCTCGGAAGATTACCTCTCCAGCGCACCTTGCCGCGCAGGGTGGCAGCAACGGCGGCCTGTTGGTAGGCAACATGCTGACGCTCTATCCAGAACTGTTTGGCGCGATAGTCTGTGAAGTACCGCTGCTCGACATGCAGCGCTACACGCAGATATCGGCGGGTGCCTCGTGGATTGCCGAATATGGCGACCCGCAGAAGCCCGAAGAGTGGGAATATATCCAAAAATTCTCGCCTTATCATAATATTGACGCGCTAAAAACCTATCCGCCCGTGCTGTTTACCACGGCCACCAGTGACGATAGAGTTGGCCCCGGCCACGCGCGCAAAATGGCGGCAAAAATGCAGCAGCTGGGCATTGAAAACGTCTATTTCTACGAGAACACCGAAGGCGGCCACAGCGCGGCGGCAGACAAAGCGCAGGGTGCTTTCAAACGTGCGCTGGTGAGCGAGTTTCTATGGAGCTATCTGGCTGAAAAATAAATTTATTATCGATAATCGACAAGATAGTTAACTGACTAAATGGAAAGGTATTTTGAACAATATTTTGCTTAACAACGCCACCCGCACCCTTGCGGTGGCGGGTTTGCTGGCGAGCTCGTTTGCCGCTGTTGCGACCACTTATCCGCTGACCGTCACGGATATTTCGGGCCAGAAAATCACCTTCCAAAGCGAACCGCAGCGCGTCATCGTGCAGGACGGGCGCGACATGCTTTCGCTCGCGGTGCTGGATAAAAGCAATCCGTTTAAACGCGTGGTGGCCTGGAATAACCTGCTGAAAACTACCGACGCAGGAACATGGGATCTGCTAAAAAACAAATGGCCGGAGTCGGCGAAGATTCTGGATATGGGCTTTAGCGACAAGGGACAGGTTGATTTAGAAACGGTGATTGCCAAAAAACCAGACCTGATGATCGCCCAGCTGCGTGCCAAAACCTCTCTTCAACAGGCTGGCGTTATCGACAAACTTAACGCGCTGCACGTGCCGGTGCTGTTTATCGATTACAACGACGATCCGGCCAAAGATACTGCGCCAAGCATCGAGCTGCTGGGTAAGGTGTTGAATCAGGAGAAGAATGCCGAAGCTTACAGCGCATTCTACACCCAGCATTATCAGAAGATTCAGCAGGCTATCGCGAGCATCAAACAGCGTCCGAACGTGTTTATCGAACCTCTGGCGGGTCGCTCCGACTCCTGCTGCTTTACCCACGGCGAGGCGGGTTGGGGCAAGCTTATCGAAGCCGTCGGTGCTAAAAATATTGGCTCTGCGCTGCTGCCGGGCGCGTCTGGCGAAGTCTCGCTGGAAAAAGTCATCAGCATGAAACCTGACGTCTACATTTTCTCTGGCTCAAAACACACCGGCAAAGGCCAGACTACCATGATGCCGTTTGGCTACGCCGCGTCGCAGGCTGAAGTCGATAAGGAAGCCCAAGTGTTGACCTCACGCACCGGCGTCGCGCAAGTGCCTGCGGTTGAACAGGGGCGGGTTTACGGCGTTTATCATCAGTTCTACAACCATCCGTACAACATTGTCGGCATGGAATATCTGGCGAAATTTATCTATCCGCAGCAGTTTACGACGCTGGATCCGGCGCAAACCTATCATCAGATTATCAAGCAATTCACAGACTTGCATGACGCACCGTTTATCTTTGGCTGGCAGCCGAAGAAGTAAGCGTACAGTTCTTTACGCCGGTCACATTTGTTGACACTCAGTTAATTCATAGATGAAACTATTTGTATTAGTGTGAGTGTCAACATGGTCATGCTTTCGCATGCCAGAACATACAGTGAGAAGGTGATTTATGCATTCCGAAGAACAGCGTTTGATTGAAGGGCTTTTCAGCCGTCTGCAACAGGCCGAATCCAATACTGCACCGCGCGACGCCGAAGCCGAGCGCCTCATCCAGTCTTACGTGAGCAAGCAGCCTTCCGCGCCTTATTATATGTCGCAGGCGATGATTATTCAGGAAGCGGCCTTGAAGCGCCTGAATGCGCAGGTGCAAGAGTTGCAGCAGCAGAACGCGCAGCTGCAAAATCAGGTACAGAACAGCAAGCCGCAGAGCACCGGTTTTCTGGCGGGACTCTTTGGCGGCGGCAGCAATAATCAGTCACAGCAAAACAGCCAGCCTCAACAAAATAGCGGCAGCGGCCCGATCCCGGGAACTCAAAACAGTAATCCGTGGAACAATACCTCGCAAAATAATAACGGTCAGCAGCAGCCGGGTTATCAGCCAAACTATCAGCAGGCTCCAGCGGCGTCTGCTCCGATTGGCTCCGGCTTTATTGGCGGCGCACTGAAAACGGCCGCGGGCGTAGCGGGCGGTGTGATGCTGGCGGATATGCTGACTGGCATGTTCCACCACAGCCAGCCACAGGAAATCGTTAACATTGTTGAAGACAATAATGTGACCGAAAACTTTAATCCGGCTACCGATCCTCTGCTGAGCGGCGATAATTCCTGGGATAATCCGGTGTTTAACAACGCCAGCGACAGTCATTCAGTCGACAACAATGCCGGCAATGACAACAGTCAGGACAACACCTACTCCGGTTTCCTGAACGATTCCGATGACAGTTTCTTCGGCGGCGACAATAATAACGACGACGACGACTCCTTCTTCTAAGCGTGTCGCGTTAGGAATAAATCGGCATTGAACCTTGTTTGTGATTGAACCTTGTTTGTTACTGAAAGGGGTTATTGAAAGCTTTTAACGGAGGAACCTATTAACACGGGTTCGCATTAACGGAAGAAGTAAGGCGAAGAGTGAGAGCTCTATCGATTATTGCGATCGAGATTCTGGACAAAACCTGAATCTATTGCTGTACTGTAAGTGACACACTTTTTGTGTCTTCCAATCACGTTAAGGTAAGTAGATGTCTAATAAGATTAAAGGTAGCGTTAAGTGGTTCAATGAATCGAAAGGTTTTGGTTTCATTACCCCTGAAGATGGCTCCAAAGATGTTTTCGTTCATTTCTCCGCTATCGCTAGCCAAGGTTTTAAAACCCTTGCTGAAGGCCAGCGTGTAGAGTTCGAAATCACAAGTGGTGCCAAAGGCCCATCGGCTGCTAACGTCACCGCTATCTAACTTTAGCCGATTTATGAAAAAACCCGCTGGTGCGGGTTTTTTTTTGCCATTTATTCAGCCATTGCGCTGTTTGATGTCGAGCTGTTTAAAGCAGGCGTTTAGGCTTTTTTAACGAAGGTTGGACGCGCCAGAAACACGAACATCAGAATCGCAATAAAGAAGCAGCCGCAAATCGTCAGCCCCATCGACAGCGCCGAGGTGCCGCCAATGCCCGTCAGCGGAACCGCCGTCGCACCCAGCGCAAACATAAACACGCCCAGCAGAGCCGAGGCGCTGCCCGCATTTCTGCCCTGACTTTGCATCGCCAGCGAACCCGCGTTTGGCCCGATAATCCCGATATTAATAATCGAGAAGAACAGCGGCACCAGCAGCGCAACCAGCGGCGCGTGCATTGCACCCGCAATCACCAGCACGATTGAGGCAACGGCGGCGATCGTCAGGCCAATCTTCACCATCATCAATTCACCCCACAGCACGGCAAGGCGAGTCGATATTTGCGCGGCGAATACTAGACCCATGCCATTGATGGCAAAACAGAGGCTGAAGGTCACCGGACTGAGGTTATAAATCTGTTGCAACACAAACGGTGACGCGCCGATATAGGCGAACATGCCCGCCATGATAAAGCCCTGCGTCAGACACAGGCCCATGAACTGGCGTTCGCGCAGCAGCATGCCGAGCGATTTCAGCATCGCGACGGCGCCGCCGGTTGAACGACGCTCAACGGGCAGCGTTTCGTGCAGCTTGGCGGAGGCGAAGATAAACAGCAGCACGGAGATGGTGGCCAGTGCGCCAAAAATGCCGCGCCAGCTCAGGAAGGTCAGCAGACCGCCGCCAAGCACGGGCGCGACAATCGGCGCCAAGCCGTTGACCAACATCAATAAAGCAAAGAATTTGGTCAGGTCGTGGCCACTATAAAGGTCACGCGCGACGGCGCGACTCAGTACCGCACCGCCAGCTCCCGCAATCCCCTGTAACAGACGCGCGACGATCAGCTGATCGATAGAGGTTGCCAGCGCACACCAGATTGAGGCCGCGAGCAGCAAAAGCAGGGAAAGCAGCAGCGGACGCATGCGGCCAAAACGGTCGCTCAAGGGGCCGAATAGCAGCTGGCCCGCGCCAAGCCCGAGCAGACCGGCGGTCAAACTCAGCTGGCTGGTGGCTGTATTGGTATTTAATTCGTCGGCCAACGTAGGCAGGGCGGGGAGATAAAGGTCGGTGCAAAGAGGTCCAAGTGCAGCCAGTGAACCTAAAACCAGGGCATAGCCGAGGCGTTTTTGAATCAAGTGGTCGTTCATTAATTTTCCGCTGTGTGGGGAGGATGGTAGTCGTTAAAAACACGGTTAAACAGTTGGAGGTAAACGGTTTTTAGTATTTCAGGATCGGCGTGCTTGTGCGTCAGACGACGGAAAGCCGTTCCTTCGCACAGCACCGCCATCATTTCCAGACGCGCCGTCAGGTCGGCTTCGGACATGTCGGGATAATAGGGGGTCATCATGGCTTTGGCTTCGTTGAACAGCTTGCTTTCGGCATCGCGGAGAATTTTTTCTACCACCGGATTGCGCGTCGCTTCTGCTGCAACCTCAAGCATCAAGGCGTGGTCGATTTCATTCTGCTCGGGGCTTAATTCTGGGCAGTCAAACTGACTGTGATCGACGTTTTGCGCGCCGATGACCCGATAGGCCAAATTGCTGGCCATCTGTTTCAGGTTGTGGGCGCCGCCCGTCATGATTTGGATTTTTTTGAACACAATCCGGCGCACGATCTCTTCAATAATGGCGTCTTTGTTTACGAAATAACGGTAAATTTGGCCTACACTCAGCTGCGACATTTTGGCGATTTCCGCCATGCCAGCGCCGTGGAATCCGTGCTTGCGAAAACAAAGTCGTGAAGCGGCGACGATCTGGTCCCGGCGGGCGCAAACGCGTTGGTCTTTTGTTTGGTTAGCGGGATGCATAGAGGCACCTGACAAGTTGGGTGGTTTTCTTGTCTCAAATTAACCGCAGATCGAGTGGAATGGCTTGAGAAAAGAAATGTGAACGCTCATTCTCAATTATAGGGAATAGTGACGGGAAGGTAAATATTTGTATTATAAATGGCGCAAAAAGAGCGGCAGTCGATTGACAGCCGCGTAATCTTGTACTTTAACGCGAGAAATTCTTGGGATGTTAAATCAGATACTCGTTCAAAAAGCTGGCTACGACGGCCAAACAGAGAAGGGAAGTCGCAAATTCGCTAACGTTTTTCGGGAATGTGAACATGTCTTGCCTCAGTAATCGCTAAATCGTACGTTAAGGGTCTGACAAGTATTTCCCCGAAAAGTTAAGTTAATATTAAATTTTCGCCAAAACAGCCTTTTGTTTGCGAGTTTTTTAATCAACGATTAACGCCGATTCACAGCCATTAACATCGATTGACACCCACTTAGTGCCCGCTATACCAGCTCACCAGCATAAAACCCAGCATAGTCAACGTGACCGAACCCAGTAGATTAAGCGCAACGTTTAACAGCGCCGCGCCAAAACGGCCATCCTGCAACATATAAACCACTTCGAGCGAAAAGGTCGAGAAGGTGGTCATGCCGCCGCAAAATCCGGTGGTTAGCAGCATTTTCCACACGGGATCCCACTGCGTCATGCGATTAAACACCGCGATTACTAAGCCAATAATAAAGGCACCGGCCAGATTCACCGCCAGCGTGCCGAGCGGGATAAGCGCGCTGGTCGGGTTAAGTTTCAGGCTGATATACCAGCGCGCGACGCTGCCCACGCCGCCGCCAATTAATACGGCTAAAAAAGTGCTGAACATAAAAACCTTTCTGTCATTCAATGAGCTTCAGAGGAAAACGATGTTACCCCATTGCCAAGAGAATGGCATCGGCAATGGTGTCAACTTGATCAAGACGCATCAGGCTGGTGCTGGCGCGAATAAATTGCCCCGGCCCAATGCGGCTGCGCTCGCCCGGCAATACGGCAATGCCGCGCGCGGCCAGCGTGACCAGAGCAAACTGCTCGGAAGGCACGGGGATCAGCACGGATAATCCATCGCGCGCAGGCAGATGAATGCCGCGCACCGCCAGCGCATCGACCAGCGCCTGACGACGTCGGGCGTAGACTTTTCGCGCCTCGATAATGCCTTCCTGAGTAATCGGATCGCTAATTAGCCACGCCAGCGCATGTTGCAGAATTCGGCTCGACCAGCCCGCGCCAAAGTTACGGAACGACTTGATCTGCTTGAGTAAATCATGCGAGCTCGAGATAACCGCCATGCGCAGATCGGGGCCGTAAGCTTTGGAATAGGAGCGCACGTGGACGGTTCTTTTTGGCAGATAGCGGCCCAAACTCAGCGGCGGCGTGCTCGCCAGTTCGCCAATGCCGTCATCTTCGATAATCAGCGTTTGCGAAGATTGCAAAATATCGGCCATTTCCGCCATTCTTTCGGCGCTGATAATGTGACCGCAGTGCGAATGGGTGCGCGGCTGGAAGATAAACGCCGCCGGATTTTTGTTCAGCGCCATGCGCAGCGAGTCGGGCATTGGGCCAAATTCATCGCATTTTACGGCGATAACCTGCGCGCCGATGTTATCAAGCATATCGAGTAGACGAGTGGCGGTCGGGTCTTCAATCGCCACCACCGAACCCTGCATGATCAGCGTTTGCAAGGTGAGATTCATGGCGTCGAAACCGCCGTCGGCTGCCATAAACGCATCGGCGTCATAAGGCCAGCTCGGTTTAACGGCGTTGAGCAGCGCGTCGGTAATGCCTTCACGCTGGTAACTGTTGAGATTCTCAGCTTCAACGCTGCTTAATAACGCCTGATTAAGACGCGGCAAAAGTTCAGGATCGGGAGAGGCTAAGGTCATATCGGCGATAATATGGTCGCCAAAATTGCCGATCTTCTCGAAACGTGCAGGGCGCGGCGACAGCGTGTCACCACAGACCCAAACGCCGTTTCGCCCACGACCGGCAATCACTTTCTGTCGTCTTAACTGGCCCCACGCCGCCGAAACGGTCGCTGGACTGACGCCTAAAGAGTGGGCCAACTCACGCACGGCCGGAAGATGGGTGCCAATCTCGATGACGCCGGAACGAATCATGGCCGCCGTTTCAATGGCGATGCCGCGCATTGAACGATCCTGCACCTGACCGGCCAACCATTCGGCATCGAGCGTTTTTTCCTTCAAACTTTCACCCATCAAATCACCTTTTGTTCAGTAACAAAGATTCTATTGTACATATTAATTTATGCTATTAGTATCAAACTTAGTCAACGGAGGCGATAAAATAATCACATCATACAAATGTGGTCAGCTCCGCTCAGACAGGCAGTTTTAGATTCTCTCAATAAAATTCAGCATATTTGCTGCTCATATTTGCGGGCAGTGTGCATTCATAGGGGAAGAACGTGGCGATTACTATCAGGCTGGCCGTGCGTGACTGGGACTATTTTACGCCGTTGGCATTGGGCGATATCAAGCCCGAAGGTTTCAATCTCGAGATTGAACGAATTGGCACGCTGGTCGGTGATTTAGGCACCAGCGAGCAGTACGACGCCGCCGAGATTTCGTTCAGCCGCTATGCTCAGGGCCGTGCAAAAGGCGAAAATGACGTGTTTGCCGTGCCGCATTTCCTGATGCGTGGCTTCCGTCAGCGCTGCATTATCACGCGTGAAGATAGTCCGTTGACCAAAATTTCCGAGCTGGCGGGTAAACGCATTGGCGTGACCGGCTGGCAAGATTCAGGCAACACCTGGACCCGCACCGTGCTCGGCGTTGACGGCGTAGGCATCGACGATGCTTACTGGTATGCCGGTCGCCTGACCGAAGCGCACCCGATTGTCGACAGACTGAACGGTTTTGGCCGTGAAGGGCGCATCGAAGCCTGTCCGGGCGAACGTCCGATGATGGAATTACTGCAAGAAGGCTGGCTGGACGCGATTTTCACCCCGTTTATGCCTGAAGGATTCTTTAAACCAGGTTCGGGTTTCCGCCAGCTACAGCCTGATTTCCGCCAGTCAGAGCTGGAATATTTCAATCGCGTTGGCTACGTGCCGGGCATGCATATTCTGGGCATCAAGGCCGACGTGGCGGCCGAGCATCCTTGGCTTGCGGCCGCGCTGAGTGAAATTATCGACAAGTCTTATCAGGTCTGGATGGACAAGCGCGTGAAATACGCCGACACCACGCCTTGGCTGCTCGACGACATTCGTCGCACCGTGGTTGATTTGCCGGTGGACTGGAATGACAACGGCTTCGAAAAGAACGAAAAAATGATCAACGATTTTGCCAATGAGCTGTATGTACAGAAGATTACTCGCGAGCGCCTGACGGCTGCGGATCTCTTCCCGGCCTACGCCAGCAAATAAGCGTCTCAAGAAAGGCTGTTAATCACAGAACTTTTAATTCATGAGAAGAAGGGGCGATCTGTCAGCTAAGGCCCCTTTTTCACTGCCAACAGGCGAGAGGATTTTATATGAAAGTTGCATTAGGCCAGTTTGCCGTTTCCAAACAGTGGGAAGAGAACGTTGAAACCTGCTTGTCATTGATGAGCAAATCACTGGACGCCGGTGCCGATTTGCTGGTGCTGCCGGAAGGCATTTTGGCGCGCGATATCACCGATCCCGACTTGGTGCTGAAGGCCGCACAGCCGCTGGATGGCCCGTTTGTCAGCCAGTTGGTTGCCGCCAGCAAGGGCAATCAGCTGACCACCATGATGAGCATTCACACGCCAGCGCCAGACGGTCGTGCATGGAACGTGTTGATTTCTATCCGTAATGGCGAAATTATCTCTGAGTATCGCAAGCTGCATTTGTACGATGCTTTCGCCAATAAAGAGTCTAAAAACGTCACGCCGGGCACAGAAGTCCCGCCGTTGGTGGAAGTCGCCGGTTATAAAGTCGGCCTGATGACCTGTTACGACGTGCGCTTCCCTGAGTTGGCGCGCCGCTTGGTGCTCGACGGCGCAGAAGTGCTGGTGCTGCCAGCCGCCTGGGTTAAAGGTCCGTTGAAAGAGATGCATTGGGAAGTGCTGGTCACCGCGCGCGCGCTGGAAAATACCAGCTATATCGTGGCGGTGGGCGAGTGCGGCGAACGTAATATCGGTAACAGCATGGTGGTCGATCCTCTCGGCGTGGCGATTGCCCGCGCCGCCGAAGCACCGGCTTTGGTCTTCGCCGATATCGATCGCGAACGCCTGGAATACGCTCGCAAAGCCTTGCCAGTATTGGAAAATCGCTGCTTCGGCGTGCCGCAGCTGCGTTAAGTGAGCATCACCTGTTTTTAACGCCCGCTTATTTTCCGTCAACCTAACGGCATAAAGCGGCAGCGGATGAAAGCAGTGCAGTAAAACGCGAACCAACACCAGGGAACGCGGTTATCGACCCGTTATTTCAGCGCCGGAAATAACGGGATAAAAATCAAAGGCGTTTAGGACATCCGCACCACGGAAGGTGCTAAAACTTGTTTGTTAATTACAAATTCATAAAACCTACAAGTTATAAAATTCACAACATTCATAACATTCACAATGCCACTATCCCTGTTTTCAGGATGCAGAAAGGCGGAAATCCAGCGCGTCTGCAAGATGAAAAGGGTGGGTAGAAATCACTTACACAGGAATTATGCTGATGCTTAAACAATTTCGTCGTGCTGCTGTTTTGTCCACTGCATTACTTTCGCTTAATGCCTTTGCTGCTGAAAACGTGACTATTCCGGTGCTCAAAGCCGATCCGGCGCTGCATGCTCAATTGCCCGCCGATATTCAGAAATCCGGCGTGATTACCTCCGTCAATAACGGATCTTTCCCTCCTTATGAAATCGTTACCGGCACCAACGGCATCGACGGCGCAAGTGCCGATTTGACCAAGGCTATCGGCCAACTGCTTGATGTTAAAATGGAACACGCCTCCGTGAGCGGATTGTCAGGCATTTTGACCGGCATCTCCTCAGGCCGTTATCAGATGGGCTTTGGCCCAATCGGCGACTACCCGGAACGTCAGGCGAAAAACGATTTTATCGATTACGTTAAAGAATACGTCGCCTTCGCGGTGCCGAACGGCAACCCAAAAAATATTCAGTCGCTGGCGGATACCTGTGGTCTGCGTATCGCCGTGATGGCGGCAGGTTCGGCTGAAAAAGTGATCAAGCAGCAGTCGGAAGAGTGTGTGAAGGCCGGCAAACCGGCGGTGACCGTGCAGTCGTTTACCGATCAGCCAACCTCGATTTTGGCCGTGCGCTCTAAGCGTTCAGACGCGTTCTTCTCGTCACAGGCGCCGCTGACCTATTTTATCGAGCAGTCTAACGGCCAGTTAACGTTGGCAGGCGGCGGAAAATCCAACGGTTTCAACGACATCTTCCAGGGCGCGGTAGTGCCGAAAGATTCAGCTATCGGCAAAGTGCTGCTCGCCGCGTTGCAGGAACTGTTTGATAACGGCACCTACGCGCTGATTATGAAAAAGTGGAATCTTGAAGGCAACATGCTGCCAGCACCGGGCGTAAATCTGGGGAAACCAACTAAATGACTGATAACACGTATAGTTCTAAACCAATCAACAGGGACAACTATACGCAGGACCCACGCCGCAACGTCGAGTTTGCACACGCGCCGCGCAGTTACGGCCGTTGGGTTGCCTGGATAGTCGCCTTGATCATCGCCGTTGATGTCATCGTCAGCGTCGCGCGTAATCCGAACTTTGAATGGCACGTGGTCGGCCAGTGGTTTACCGAAGCCTCGGTTATCCACGGTTTGGGCGTGACGCTCGGGCTGACCGTGGTGTCGATGGTGCTCGGCACCTTGCTTGGCCTGCTGCTGGCGGTGGGGCGTTTGTCGCAAAGTATGCTGCTGCGCCGCCTGTCGGGCATGTATGTCTGGTTCTTTCGCGGCACGCCGCTGCTGGTTCAGCTGCTGTTTTGGTACAACATGTCGACGCTGTTTCCAACCGTGGCGCTGGGTTTGCCTTTTGTCGGGCCAACCTTCGCCACCTGGAACACGAACGACCTGATCACGCCGTTGACGGCAGCGATTGCCGGTTTGGCATTAAACGAAGCCGCTTACATGGCCGAGATTATCCGCGCCGGTTTGCTGTCGGTGGATAACGGACAGGCCGAAACTGCGCAGGCGTTTGGGATGAGCCGTGGCCGCGCGCTGCGTCGAATTATCATTCCTCAGGCGATGCGTTCGATTATTCCACCAACCGGTAACCAGCTGATTAGCATGATTAAAGCGACATCTTTGGTCAGCGTTATCGCCATGGGTGACCTGCTTTATTCGGTGCAGACGATTTACAACCGCACCTTTGAAGTGGTGCCGATGCTGATGGTGTCAGTGATTTGGTATCTGCTGATCACCTCAGTGCTGAACGTCGGTCAATCTGCTATCGAACGTTTTTATTCGAAAGGCACGCGCCGCACTGTAGCCGCAAAACGTCGTCAACCGAGTGCCGAAGCGAAAGCCGCTATCGCTCAACCCACGCTTGCCCAGAAGGAGGAGTTATGAGTCAGAGCCTGTCTACTGAGCAAAGGACTGAGCAAAAAGCCGAGCGCCATAGCAAGCAGAACATTGCACAAACCGCTGAGCAGAATTTGCTGGTTACCGCGCGCGACGTGCATAAAAGCTATGGCGATAATGAAGTGCTGAAAGGCATTAATCTTGACGTCAAGCCGAGCGAAGTGGTGGTGATTCTTGGACCGTCAGGCTCGGGAAAATCAACTTTTTTGCGTTGTATCAACCATTTGGAAGATATTGATCGCGGCACGATTATGGTCGGTGGCGAACAGATTGGCTATGAGTTGCATGGCGACCAGCTGCGTAAACTCTCTGAACGCGGCATTGCGCGCCAGCGTCGCGATATCGGCATGGTGTTTCAGCAGTTCAATCTTTATCCGCACATGACCGTGCTGCAAAACATTATCGAAGCGCCAATGGGCGTGCATAAACAGAGTCGTCGCGAGGCGGAAACCTATGCGCGCGAGCTGCTCGAAAAGGTCGGACTGAGTGATAAGGCCGACGCGTATCCGCGCCATCTTTCGGGTGGGCAGCAGCAGCGCGTGGCGATTGCCCGCGCATTGGCCATCAAACCTAAGCTGATGCTGTTTGATGAGCCGACCTCGGCTCTCGACCCCGAGCTGGTGGGGGAAGTGCTTGCTACCATGCGCAGCCTTGCCGATCAGGGGCTGACTATGATTGTGGTGACCCATGAAATCGGCTTTGCGCGGGAAGCTGCGGATCGCGTGGTGTTTATGGATGGCGGTTATGTGATTGAAGAAGGTCCGCCGGAGGAGGTGTTGGTGAATCCGCAGCATCCGCGTTTCCAGGCCTTCCTGAGCCGCTTTATCTGATCGGCCAACTAAGCGACTCATTAAGCGAATCAAAAGGGACGCGTCAGGATGACACACGATAGGCATCCGACGCGTCCCTTTTTGTTGTCAATCTGTTGGATTATCGTTAAAGAGAGCACGCAAGGTTTGTTTCAAAGCCGATCACGGGCGTATAATCGCCCTACTATTTGTACGTCGTGATACTTTGTAAAAAATCCAATTTACAAAGAAAAGCTTTAACGCACGGCGTAGCAGGCCCATAATGACGGCAATGGTTATATTCCGTACAGGGACGCAATTCAGGTCGCCACGCGCGATGACGTTATCTCCAGCTGTTTAAATCAGCAATCAGTGTAAAGAAGGTATTTATGGAAGGTTTGAGCATCACTAAACTGTTAGTTGTCGGCGTGCTGATTGTGCTGCTGTTCGGTACCAGCAAACTGCGTTCACTGGGCGGCGACCTCGGCGCTGCGTTGAAAGGCTTCAAAAAAGCCATGAATGACGATCCGGCTCCCGTAGCTAAAGCTGATGCGCAGGTTGAACAGCGCGTAGAGCACAAAGACTGATTCATTCTCGCTGAATCTGAACGAAAAAAAGCTGCTTATAAAGGCAGCTTTTTTGTTTCTCCAAGATTTGCTTTTACTAAAAATTGGTTTTTTACTCAAGACCAGCCCTTTTAACGTAGATAGTTTATTTGTAGATCTCTAAACTCCGAACCACAATGAACGCGCACGCTGTTTTTAAGCATAAACGCTTTGCCATGATAGTTAATATTGATTTTATTATTATTTATATTGATGGCAGAAATGGTTCCTGTTCCTTTTATAACGAGATCTTTCGATGAGAAATTTTCTATTAAATTTTTCCTATCGCTTTGCGCGTGGCAAGAAATATAATAAAGGAATAACCCGGGGACTGTCGCACCACCACGATTGCTTTTTGTCATAAACAGTGTCAGCTTGTCGTTTAACTGGTTATTGTTAGTGTCATTTATTTTATAACTATGAAGCAGATCGTCCTTAGGTTTAATAACGCTATTCTGATAAAACCACAGTGCAAAGCTTAATAGTGTTAGCAATAATATCGCAAAGGAAAACCTCTTAAAAACCCTGTTGTATCGCATAGGCGAGTGCATCTTTAATTGAAGTGAGTACGAAAGAATATCACTCGAAGATAAATTAACTAAATAAGTTAATTAAACTTATGCGCAACGCACAAAAGATAAGCTTAGGATTAATTAAGAGTTAACGACTAAATTTGATTTTTTTGATTGAAGAAAAGTTAAATAAAAAAAGCTGCTTATTAAGGCAGCTTTTTTTTGTGAAGCGCGATATTATTTAACTTCAATACCTTTGGCTTGCAGGTCGGCGTGGTAGGAGGAGCGGACGAAAGGACCACAGGCCGCGTGGGTGAAGCCCATCGCCAGCGCTTCTTCTTTCATAAACTCGAACTCTTCCGGCGACACATAACGCTGAACCGGCAAATGGTGACGGCTCGGCTGCAAGTATTGGCCCAGCGTCAGCATGGTCACGCCGTGGCGGCGAAGGTCACGCATAACGTCGAGAATTTCTTCGTTGGTTTCACCCAGACCCACCATCAGGCCGGACTTGGTCGGCACTTCTGGATGCGCTTCTTTAAAACGTTCCAGCAGCTTAAGCGACCATTCATAGTTAGCGCCCGGGCGAACCTGACGGTAAACGCGCGGCACGTTTTCAAGATTGTGGTTGAAAACGTCAGGCGGCGTGTCGTTAAGGATTTCGAGCGCGCGATCCATACGTCCACGGAAGTCGGGAACCAGCGTTTCAATCTTGATGGTCGGATTTTTCTCGCGGATAGCGCTGATGCAGTCGGCAAAGTGCTGAGCACCGCCGTCGCGCAAATCATCGCGGTCAACGGAGGTAATTACCACGTAACGCAGGCCCATATCGGCGATAGTTTGGGCCAGTTTCTGCGGCTCGTTAACATCAGGCGCGACAGGGCGACCGTGCGCCACGTCGCAGAACGGGCAACGACGCGTACAGATGGCACCCAAAATCATAAAGGTGGCCGTACCGTGGTTGAAACATTCGGAAAGGTTAGGGCAGGCCGCTTCTTCACAAACAGAGTGCAGACCGTTTTTGCGCAGCGCGGCTTTAATATTTTGAATACGAGAGGAGTCGGCAGGAAGTTTGATTTTCATCCAGGCCGGCTTGCGAAGCATTTCCTGCCGGTCTGTCATCACGGTTTTCACCGGGATCAACGCCATCTTATCAGCATCGCGGTACTTGACGCCGCGTTCCATTTGAATCGGTTTACTCATAATAGTGCAGGTTCCAGTATCGTCTCTCGCAAGCGAGATTTTTAATGATATTCAATGAACTAGCTGCTTCATTAAAAAAATATTAGAAATTATGCGCAAATTATATCATCGAAGCACGGCAGCATTCAGCCCCTGAGAGAAGATAAAGAGGGAAATCTTGTTATTTTTTTGTATAAAAGATATTAATTTAAAAATTTAACTTACAATTCATAAGGTTATTTAGAGGCGAGCATTACGGCATCGTTAAGCATTTTTTCAGTGATCGGGCCGCTCAACACGCTAACGTTCTGTTGATTCGCCGCAAAGGAGGGTAACACGATAAGAAGGGGCAATTTGGTTACGCCTAACTGATTGGCGAGCTTGGCATTGTTGACGAGGAGTTTTCGCGCGGCGACCATTTTTGCCGCAGTAGGCACGGGCGCGCTGGCGGCTTTCAAACCTTGCACAATATTCTCAACAGCAAACTCTTGCGCGTTATACTCCGTTGATAGGGCGCCTTGCCGGTATTGCAGATAAGATTTCACGCCTTTATCCTGCCAAATGGTTAAGCCGATGGACGCAGCCGTTTCCGCATTGGAATTAGGTTGACGCGTTACCTTAGGCGTCCAGTCTCTAAATATAATGCGAGCCGAGATATTATTATCGATAGCCTGCTGAATCACCGCGCTATTATTGCGGCAGGCGGCGCACTGATAATCAAAAAACTGCACGATGACAATCTTCGATTGAGGTAGACCTGAATAAGGAGCACGCCCGCTGTTCAATACTAATTTTACGTGTTCGAGCACCCTGTTTTTTATCTGATCCGCCAAGGTTTTATCTTCAGCCGCATCAATTTTGTTCTGACGCATTTTTTCAATCGTGTCAAAAAACTCTGGATGAGTCAGCAGATAATCCAGCGCGATTCTTCCAATATCATCTTGCTGACGGTTATCAAATGCGCTGTCTGTAACAATAGCCTGGGCAGGCAGGGCGAAATGAGCCAGCAGCAAAGAGTAAACAAGGGTCGAGAGTCTCTTTTTTATGACGTTTATATTGGTCACTCTGAACATAATGCTTCCCTATAATATTTGAGACCTAATTTATTTAGTCGGAAGCTGGGAGCTATTAAGATAGATAAAATATCGCGTGCCCATAATTTTTCCGTTCCCTAGCCACTGATCGCCGTATAAATAGATCCCGACCTGACCCTTGTCGAAACTATAGGAGTAGCCGTTTTCTCTTCCGGAACTGTCGTAATCAGCGAGTAAAAATTCACTGTTGAAGGTTTTTGCTATTAGCGTTTCGGATTCTGCTCTAAAGCGTCGGGCAATAACCTTTTTGAACTCTTCCAGGGAGGCATAACTTCTACCCTGTGTTTCGGCACTTATCTCTGCGAGGACTTTTATGGTAGCCAGTGCAATAGGCGTCAGGTTCATTAGCCTGATTTTTAAATGATTTTCAGAGATATCAGCGGGCATATCACCCAGTAAAGCCTGCTGTGTGAAAAAGGTCGAGGCAATATAGGCAGCACAGCTGGTCATCAACGAATTTTTGTCAGCGGTAGCGATAAAACGATACCCGTTATCGCCTTTGGCCAATGTTTGAAGGTCCAGATTATGAATAATATAGAAGTTTTGATAGGTATCTTTATTGTTATAACCGCTGACGTAGGCACAAATGTTGTCCATAATCGCTTTATCGCGTTCGCCTTTGAATAAGGGTACCTGCGAGATAATCTGCTGCTGAATTAACGGTAAGCTATTAACTTTGACATCGTTAATATGAAGGAGAGAGGTGAGTTTCTCACAACCCGTTAATAACGTTGTCGCCAGTAAAAGGCCAATTATTACGCATGATTTGGTGTGCACATTTCCACCTGATAGTGAATGACGAATGTTGCTTTTTTGGGAGCCATTACCACTGATAACCGATGCCGACTGACATCCCAAAATCACTCTGGGTATTTCCGCTGCCCTGAAGCTTGGTTATCCACAATCCGTTAGGCGAAATAGCCGAAACGCCCACGGCAATCGCCTGCTGATTTTGATAGCCTGAAATAGACGCGCCGACCAGGCTGGAATCAGGTTGATAGGCTTGCGGGATCCCGGCCATTGCCATTGACGACGCCACGCCTGCGGTTAATTTGTCTTCCAGATTATCTATACGTTTATCAAGCTGGCGGAAAGATCGGTTATTAGAGGTTTGAATATCGGATAAGCCTTTATTCAATTGGCCGACGTTAACAGCATCGGTGTCATTAATTCCCGGCGCGACGTTGGTAATGCGCCTTTCATTGCCTATGGAACCTACCGATACCGTATTTGCCTCGCTGGCAACCGAATTTGCGCCTAATGCCACCGAATTAGTGGCCGTTGCGCGACTATTAACGCCTAACGCCGTGCTGCTTTCACCGGAGGCGGTGGCGCTTCGGCCTATTGCAGAGCTGTCGCTGCCGGATGCGCTGCTGTCGTTTCCAATCGCAAGCGCGTTACTTCCCGTTGCGGAGGCGTTGCTGCCAAACGCCGCCGAATTTGCGCCGCTGGCCGTGGTCGACCCCGTGCCGTTAACCACAATACTTGAGCCTGAGGAGCTTGGTGCCGTCGGGAGTGCGACTTGTAACGCCCTGATTTGTCTGATGGTTGCGGCGTCGCTGTCAGCAATGCCGTCACTTACGCCGCTTATTACACGAGTGCCGTCAGTCCCGCTGACATCGACCGTTGTGCCTCCCGTTTTACTGGCGACCAGCACCTTATCGGTAGCCGCGGCCTGAGTTACGATGCCGCTGGTGCCCGTCATCACGCCGGTAATATTTGACTGCAAGGTAGAAATATCACCGGTATTTTGCGTCACCTGCTGGTTGACGATGTAGAGCTGGCCGCCATTTACGGCCTCTGTGCTGGTGGCATTTACCGCGCCATTACTGACGCCCGTCAAGGTGCGGGTGCCCGCCGTGCCGCTGAAATTGACCTCATTTCCCGCGCTTGACGCCGCGACGGTGACAGGGGAGGTTGACGTCGATTGTTGAACCAAACCGACAGTGCCGCCGCTGATCCCAGCATCGAGGGCTATCAATGCCGAGCCGACATTGCTGTAAGGCGTGGTATTTCCGGTGCTGGATAATGAATAGCTGGGTGACGTTAACGTGCCGTCTGGATTAAGAATCGATCCGCCACCCAACGCTGCCGCGATGCTGCTGTTGGCGCTAAACAGCTGGCCGCCGTTAATGGCTTCTGTGCTGCCGCCCGCCACGTTTCCGCCGGTGACGCCGACTAATTTTCGCGTGCCGCCCGATCCGGCAACTGAAACCTGATCGCCGCCGCTTGCGCTGCCGACACTGATATTTTGCGAGACGGGATCCTGCTGAACCAGCCCGCCGGTGCCTGCGTTTAGCGCGGCGATGCTGGAGGTGTTGCTGATGATGCCAGTGTCCAGCGCGGTGAGCGCCGAGCCGACATTATTGAACGTCCCGCCCGCCGAGCTGTTCAACACATAGCTTGGCGCGCTAATGCCGCCGGTTGCTGCGTCAAAAGTTGCGCCGCCGCCGAAGGCATTGGCAATGACGGTATTGGCCGCCGCCGCGCGGGTATTGGCGGTATTCAAATTGGTATTGGTCGTAGCAAGACCGGCCGTTACATTGGTAACGTTACTGTCGGTAGTCGCGAGATTGGTATTTGTCGTCGCTAGATTATTATTGGTATCCGCGAGATTCGTATTGGTGGTTACCAAACCGGCTGCGTTAGTGGCTGCCGAAGTGGTGACGGCGGCGAGATTGGTGTTGGTGGTCGCAAGGTTCGTATTAGTCGTTGCAAGATTAGTATTAGTGGTAAAAAGCTGGCCGCCGTTTACGGCGTCGGTGCTGGTGGCGCTGGCAATATCACCGGCGGTGACGTTAGTCAGTTTACGGGTCGCGGTCGCAGGCGTCGAACCGGCAAGAGAGACATTGGCACCGCCGGAATTAGCGCCGACGGTGATGTCCGACGTGGGCGCGGCCTGCTGCACCAAGCCGCCAGTACCTGCGTTTAGCGCGGCGATACTGGAGGTATTGTTAATGATGCCGGTATCCAGCGCGCCGAGGGCGGACCCGACATTATTAAACGTCCCGCCCGCCGAGCTGTTCAGCACGTAGCTTGGCGCGCTAATGCCGCCGGTTACCGCGTCAAAAGTTGCGCCGCCGCCCAACGCGGCAGCAAGATTATTCCCGGCCAGTGCCGCACGCGTATTAGCGGTAGCAAGATTGGTGTTGGCGGTGACGAGATCGGCCGTATTGGTCGTGGTCGCATCGGTTACGGCAGTGACATTGTTGTTGGTTGTCGCAAGATTATTATTGGTGGTCGCGAGGCTGGTATTGGTATCCGCGAGATTGGTATTAGTTGTTGCAAGATTCGTATTGGTGGTCGCTAAACCTGCCGTATTGGCTGCTGCCGAAGTGGTGACGGCGGCGAGATTGGTGTTGGTGGTCGCGAGGCTGGTGTTGGTATTCGCAAGATTGGTATTGGTCGTTGCAAGATTCGTATTAGTGGTCGCTAAACCTGCCGTATTGGCTGCCGCAGTTGCGGTTACGGCGGTGACGTTATTATTCGTGGCGGCAAGATTGGTATTAGTCGTTGCAAGGCTGGTATTGGTATTCGCGAGATTAGTATTGGTCACGCCCAACGCGGTGTTGGTTGTCGCCGCCGTGTTAGTAACGGCCGTAACATTATTATTGGTGGTCGCAAGATTGGAGTTTGTAGTCACCAGTCCGGCCGCATTGGTTGCAGCAGAATTAGTTACCGTCGTAACGTTATTATTCGTGGTGGCGAGATTCGCATTAGTCGTCGCAAGGCTGGTATTGGTATTGGCGAGACTCGTATTGGTAGCTGCAAGATTAGTATTAGTGGTCGTAAGATTATTATTAGTCGTAAAGAGTTGGCCGCCATTTACGGCGTCGGTGCCCGCCGCGACCAGCGTTCCGGGTGCAACATTGGTGATTCGCCGTTGAAGCGTAGGTGAACCCACCGAGAGCACATTTGCGGCAGTAGCCGTCGAGCCAGCGCCGAGGGCAATCGAGTTGGCAAAACCATTAACAGTCGCGCTTCTACCGATTGCCACGCCGCCGGTGGCATTATTGACCAAAGCCGATTCACCGATCGCCACGCCCTGCGCCGATCCGGTAACTGAAGAAAGATAGCCAACACCAATGCCGGATACCGAGCTTCGAATGGTGCTATTACTGCCAAGCGCCACGGCGTTGGAAGACGGACCGATGGAGGTTATGGTCCCAATGCCGGGATCGATTCTGGCGTTAACGCCGAGCGCAGTTCCTTGAAGAGCATAGCTTTGTGCGATGTCGCCCACTGCAACACTGCCCCAAAAACCATAAGCCAGCGACCCTAAACCTATGCCGTAAGTGGTATTCGATGAAAGCGGTCCTGAGCCACCGGCGGCATCGGTAGAAAGAGCGGGCGAGCTCAAGCCACCTGAAATATTTAAATAACCATCGGCGGCAATATGAGTGATGCCCAAGGCAAAAACGGATGCTGACATACCAGCCCCGCCTGCCGTGAGCAGTCCAATAATGAGCAGTTTTTTTATAGGCGATCTTTTACCAAAATTTCGGGCCATTTCAGAAGCGACGATCCAACATCTACGAGCAGCATTCCAGACGGTTTTGAAGGTCGCATTCATTTTATTTTCCCGAGTAAAGTTTATATGGGCGATTTATTATCGCCATCAAAAAAACGTCGTCATTAAAGCAATACCTGCAACAGAGAAATTTTCAGTAGTTTTTTAGCTAAAAGATGAATCTATTTTTATTGGAGGAAAGAGATGATCTTATTGAATTATCAATATAGATAAGGTCACTTCAAAAACAACATTTATCTTTTATTTTATCGAAGGATTTCGGGTTTTTTACGCAGCGTTAAGGATAAATATTACCAATATCATAAAGTTGAGATAAAAAATAAATTAGGAATTTGCTTAGATTGGTTTTGTTATAATTTTCCAATTTATATTAATGGTCTTTTAGATATTACTTTAATAACGTAACTTGTTGGCTTTTTATTTTTAACGAGAGAAAACAGCAGGGTAGGCGTTTTTAAGGGGAGGATTAAAGATGAGCGTAATCAAATAAATTAATTACGCTTATTAACGAGGCAGCGTCTTTATTAGAAAATTATGCTTCAGGTAATCCGAATGAATAATCTACCTGATGATAGCCCAGCTGTTTGTTAAAGGCTTTGACTAGCACCGGCATCACCTGATCGACGGTAATACCCGGTTTCTCGAGGCTCGCCTGGGTCATTTGCAGGCCAGCATAACCACAAGGATTAATACGCTGGAACGGCTCGAGATCCATATCAATGTTCAGCGCTAAACCGTGCAGCGAACAGCCTTTACGAATGCGCAGGCCTAACGAGCAAATCTTTTTGCCGTCGACATAAACGCCGGGCGCATCGGCTTTTGGATAAGCTTCAATGCCGAATGAGGCGAGAGTATCCACCACGGTTTGTTCAATCGCGGTGACCAGCTGACGCACGCCGATTTTTCTGCGTTTAATATCGACCATCACGTACATGATTTGCTGGCCGGGCCCGTGATAGGTCACCTGTCCGCCACGATCGCTCTGAATGACCGGAATATCGCCTGGAAAAAGCACGTGTTCGGCTTTACCGGCCTGACCCTGCGTAAAAACTTTCGGGTGTTCGACCAGCCAGATTTCATCTTGCGTTTCGGCAGTGCGGGTGTCGGTAAAGTCGTGCATGGCACGCGAGACGGGTTCGTAAGGTTGCAGGCCAAGCTGGCGTAGGGTAACGCGTTCTAGCAGTTTTTCTCGTTGCACGGCAATTGTCTTCATCGAAAGAAAAGGGCGTCATTGAAAGAGGAAGGCGGCACAAAGAAAATCAGCGTAGCTTATCAAGGCTACGCTGATCTGTTTTTCTCTATCTTTAGAGAACCATACGCACGATTTCAATGTTACCTAGCTCGTCGTACAGGGTTTCGACCTGATCGATATGCGTGGCGGTAATGGTAATTGAAACTGAGTGGTAATTGCCTTTGCTGCTTGGTTTGACCTGCGGGTTGTAATCGCCAGGCGCGTGACGCTGCACGACTTCCACAACCTGGTCAACCAACTCGGGCTGCGCCAGACCCATTACCTTGTAGGTGAATGAGCAGGGGAATTCGAGTAGTTCGTTAAGTTTGGTTTTCATGTGCACTCCCGCGTAGTTACTGCTAATAGTTGTATAAATTATAACTCCCGCCTGAGCGGGAGCTAATTATATATTTTATGTGGGGTCAACGTGCACTTTTTCAACCCCTACACGCGGCGTTTTAGCCAAACCAATGATGGAACATCAGTTTAATATAATCGACGATGCGGCTGAAGAACCCGCCTTCTTTAACTTCGTTCAAGACGACTAAAGGACGCTGGTCGATAGTTTTGCCATCAAGCTGGAAGTTGATGCTGCCAACTACCTGATTTTTCTGCAATGGTGCGTGCAGCTCGGTGTTATTCAACACGTAGCTGGCTTTCAGATCTTTCATGCGGCCGCGTGGAATCGTCAGGTAGGCATCTTTGTCTACGCCGAGCTCAACGCGATCGCTGTCGCCGAACCATACCGGCTCGGAAGCAAACTCTTTACCGGCTTTCAAAGGTGCAACCGTTTCGAAGAAGCGGAAGCCCCAGGTCAGCAGCTTTTTACTTTCTGTTTCACGGCCTTTTTGCGTGTGACCGCCAAGTACGGCTGAAATCAGGCGCATCTGGCCTTCGGTCGCGGAGGCAACGAGGTTATAACCGGCAGAGTTGGTGTGACCCGTTTTAATGCCATCAACTTGCAGGCTGGAATCCCACAGCAGGCCGTTACGGTTCATCTGACGAATATTGTTGAAAGTGAACTCTTTCTCTTTGTAGGTCGCATACTCTTCCGGCACGTCGCGGATTAGCGCCTGACCGATCAGCGCCATGTCGCGCGCGGAGCTGAATTGCCCTTCTGCGTCGAGGCCGTGAACGGTATTGAAGTGAGTGTTTTTCAAGCCCAGCGCGTTGACGTAATTGTTCATTAGGCCAACGAAGGCGTCTTGGCTGCCGGCAACATAGTCAGCCATGGCAACGCAGGCGTCGTTACCCGATTGCAAAATAATGCCGCGATTAAGCTCGGAAACTGCCACACGATCCCCTGGCTTCAGGAACATCAGCGATGAACCTTTAAACACCGGATTGCCGGTTGCCCACGCGTCTTTACCGACGGAAACCATGTCGGTCGGCGAGATTTTTCCGGCTTTAATCGACTGGCCGATGACGTAGCTGGTCATCATTTTGGTCAGGCTGGCAGGGTCGCGACGGGTATCGGCGTTCATTTCTGCCAATACTTTGCCGGAGTTGTAATCCATCAGAACATAGGCTTCGGCATCAATTTGCGGAACGCCCGGGATCATTGTCTTCAGATTAATATCGTCGGCAAACGCGGCGGACGCGGAACTCAACGTAATGACGGTGCCAAGTGCAATGCCTTTGGCTAAACGGGTAGGAGAGGCAAGTTTCATGATTAAGACGACAACATCCGTGAAAGTGAATTAAAAAACGTGCCACACTATAGCAGAACAGACACATTCAGACATCTGCGAATACTATTACACTGGTCTATTTACCAATTTTTACAGCTTCCCCTTCGTCCTTGACGCTCTAGCGGCGTTGGCTGCGTCAGCTCAGCCGAATCACCTACTTATTCCTCCCCTTCGTCCTTGACGCTGTAACGGCGTTGGCTGCGTCAGCTCAGCCGAATCACCTACTTATTCTTCCCCTTCGCCCTTGACGCTGTAACGGCGTTGGCTGCGTCAGCTCAGCCGAATCACCTACTTATGTAGGCTCATCGGCATTCGCTTCCTTGCCACCTTGCTACAACGCCAATGACTTTGGGGAAGTGCCAAGTATCGATATTAGAGTTAAAAACTTCAAAAAAGACCCATTACATCGAGGAGGCGGGTACCACGAACGACTGCTGCTGGGCTTCGCTGGCGAGGCGCTGTTGCAGCTGGGTGGCCTGCTGGCGGCTGCTGAACGGGCCTAACTGGACGCGATAGTTGCTGCCATTATTTTGTACTTTACCCGGCACGGAAAAACGCTTGCTCAGGCTTTTCTGCCACAGATCGGCGTTTTGTGGATTGCTTAACGCACCGACCTGCACCATGTAACCGCCACCGGCAACGGGGGCAGACTGGCGTGGAGCAGGAGCCGCGCGCGGAGCAACGACAGGTGCTGCGACGACCGGTGCAGCAGCAACGGCGGCCGTGCTGTACGAGCTGCCGCTTTCTTCGGCGGCCGGTTCACTGCTTTCGAGTACGCCGGAAGGCAGAGGTTTCGGAGCTTGCAGGAAGCCGCCGCCACCGTTTGACGCGGACGCACTCGACGCATCGCCATTCCCGTTGTCGTCATCGTTTTGGGTTTGAAGCGTACTGTTGTCGATAGGACGAACCGCCGCGCCGATGGCCGGAGGTGCCGATTGCATCGGCGTGCCCATGTCGCTTGCACCCAGGCTTGGGCGCGAAGGCAGGGCGTAAGTTTGCTTGGCAACCGTCGTACCAATGGTGCCCGGACCTGAGAGCGTGCCGTCTGGCGCGACGTTGATAATGTCGAGCTTGACGCGCGTACTGTTGGTCAGATTCAGACGATCGAAGGCCGCTTTCGACAGGTCGATAATTTTGTCGGAGGTAAACGGACCGCGATCGTTAATACGCACCACCAGCATGCGGCCGTTGGCGAGGTTGGTGACGCGCACGTAGCTCGGAATAGGCAGAGTAGGGTGCGCGGCGGTCATCGCGGAGGCATCAAACTCTTCGCCGCTGGCAGTGACGTTGCTGCCACTTTCGGTGCCGTACCACGTTGCGGTGCCGGTTTGGGTGAAGCGCGAGGCGTCACGGATAACCTTGTAGCTGTTGCCGTTGGCGCTGTAGTCGTTATTCGCGTTGGCGTTTGGCTGCTCGTAAACCGGATCGGCACCGCCAATCTCGACCACCGGCCCGTTATAGGCGGGCTCTGGCGCAGCCTGCTGCGGTTGATTGTCTGGCGTTGTACAGGCACTCAATAACAGCCCGGCGATAATCATCCCTAACCACTGCTTGCGCATCACTCACCCCTATAAATTTTTCGATAACATTTTTCGATGAGTATGTATCGACATCACGATACCAAACCCAGCCATCAGCACGATGAGCGCCGAACCTCCGTAGCTGACCAGAGGTAAAGGAACGCCTACCACAGGGACTATACCACTCACCATACCAATGTTAACAAAGACATAAACAAAGAATATCAACATTAACCCTCCCGACATCACGCGTCCGAAGGTCGTTTGCGCCTTGGCGGCAATCACCAATCCGCGGGTAATCAGGCATAAGTAAAGACCGAGTAGCACCAATACGCCACCCAGACCCAGCTCTTCGGCTAATACGGCGAAGATAAAGTCGGTGTGACGTTCGGGCAGAAACTCGAGCTGTGACTGGGTGCCATGCAGCCATCCCTTGCCGGAGAAACCGCCGGAGCCGATAGCAATTTTCGACTGAATAATGTGATAACCCGCGCCAAGTGGGTCACTTTCGGGGTTGAGCAGCATCATTACGCGATCTCGCTGATAGTCGTGCATCAGGAAGAACCACAAAATCGGAATAAAGGCGGCGACCAGCACAGCGGCGCAGGCGATCAGTTTCCAGCTCATGCCGGACAGGAACAGCACGAAAATCCCGGAGGCGGCAATCAGGATTGAGGTACCGAGGTCAGGCTGCGCGGCAACCAGCAGCGTCGGCACAAAAATCAGCACCAGCGCGATGGCGGTGTTTTTCAACGAAGGCGGGCAGATATCGCGATTGATAAAGCGCGCGACCATCAGCGGCACGGCAATTTTTGCCAGTTCCGACGGCTGAAAACGCACCACGCCAAGGTCGAGCCAGCGCTGTGCGCCTTTACTGACCTGTCCGAAGGCATCAACCAGCACCAGCAGGAACACGCAAAATATATAGAGATAAGGCGCCCAGCTTTCATACACACGCGGCGGTATTTGCGCCATCACCAGCATAATCACCAGCCCGCCCGCTATCTGGCCGAGCTTGCGCTCCATCATGCCGACGTCTTGACCGCTGGCGCTCCAAATCACGAACGCGCTATAAACCAGCAGCGCCAACACGATGAGCAGCAGCGTAATATCGATGTGCATCTTGTGCCACAGCGACCCTTGTTTTTGGCTTTCAGTCATTATTGGTTAATCACCTTCGATGCCGGGCGGAGCAGGGGCTTCGGCCGGTAATATAGTCTTATTGTCGCCCAGTAAAATATGGTCGAGAATCTGTCGGGTAATGGTGCCCACCGCAGGGCCGATACCGCCGTTTTCGAGCACCACGTTAACCGCGACGGTCGGGTGGTCATAAGGCGCAAAGGCGTTCATCAGCTTGTGGTCACGCAGATGTTCGGCAATCTTGTGCGCGTTGTAGGTTTCGTTGGCCTTCAGGCCATAAACCTGCGCGGTACCCGATTTTGCCGCCGCCTTGTAAGGCGCATCCATAAAGTATTTTCTGGCCGTTCCGTTGGAGCGGTTGGCGACGCCGAACATGCCGTCTTTCGCCAGCTCCCAATAGCCGGAGTGAATATCGCCAATCTGCGCCACTTCCTGCTGTTTATACGGCACTTTAGTCAGGCCATCCTGCGTGCTGAGCAGCAGGTGCGGCGTTTTCACGTTGCCATCATTAATCAGCGTGGTCAGCGCCTTCATGTTCTGAATCGGCGTTGCGGTCCAGTAACCCTGGCCGATGCCAACCGGAATGGTGTCGCCCTGATACCACGGCTTTTTAAAACGTTTCATCTTCCAGTCACGCGTCGGCATGTTGCCGTTGCGCTCTTCCGAGAGATCGATGCCGGTATATTGGCCGAAACCGAATTTGGACATCCACTCTGACATGCGATCGATACCCATGTCATAGGCCACCTGATAGAAGAAGGTGTCGGCCGACTCTTCCAGCGCTTTGGTGACGTTAAGTCGCCCGTGACCCCAGTGTTTCCAGTCACGATAGCGTTTGTCGGAGCCGGGAAGCTGCCACCAGCCCGGGTCAAACAGCGAGGTGTTGCGAGTAATCACGCCCGCCGTCAACGAAGATACGGCAACATACGGTTTCACCGTCGAGGCAGGCGGATAGACACCCTGCGTCGCGCGGTTAATCAGCGGCCGGTCGGGGTCATTCAGCAGCGTGTTGTACTCTTTGCTGGAGATGCCGTCGACAAACAGGTTCGGGTCATAGCTCGGATTCGACACCAGCGCGCGAATGCTGCCGTCGCGCGGGTCGGTCACCACCACGGCGGCGCGACTGCCTTTCAGCAGCTCTTCAATGTAAGTCTGCAACGGCAAATCGAGGGTCAGCGTAATGTCT
Source organism: Rouxiella sp. T17 (assembly GCF_036663475.1). Lineage (NCBI taxonomy): Bacteria > Pseudomonadati > Pseudomonadota > Gammaproteobacteria > Enterobacterales > Yersiniaceae > Rouxiella > Rouxiella sp. T17. Next base: position 286,318 of record NZ_JAWUEA010000035.1, read on the forward strand.
TTACCAGCCTGCGGCGGCTCTTCATGCAGTTGGCGGATCACGCGGCCACGGTTGTTGACTTCGACCTCGGCATAGCCGGTTTTGCCGTGCAGCGTGCTTTCGTAATAGCGTTCGATGCCCAGCTTGCCGATGTCGTGCGTAGCGGCGTAGTTGGCAAGAATACCGTCTTTGTCGAGCCTTTCAACGTCGCGATCGTTAATTTTTGAAACATAGCCGATCACGTGGGTCAGGGCTGAACCATAAGGGTAATAGCGACGCTGATAGCCTTTGACTTCAACGCCCGGGAAATTGAATTGGTTGACCGCAAAGCGCGCTACCTGAACCTCGGTCAGTCCGACTTTGATCGGAATGGAGGTAAAGCGTCGCGCGCGCTTGCGTTCTTTGACGAAGTTGTCGAGATCTTCAGGCGTAAGTTGGGCAATAGGCGTGAGCGCAGCCAGCGTAGCCTGCACGTCGTCGACCTTTTCCGGCATCATCTCGAGTTGATAGATGGTGCGGTTAAGCGCCAGCGGCGTGCCGTTTCTGTCGTAGATGATCCCACGGCTTGGCGCAATGGGCACCAGCTTGATGCGGTTATCGTTGGATCGGGTCTGATAATCCTGAAAACGCACCACCTGAATGGTATATAGATTGTAAACCAGTATGCTGCTAAGCAGCAGAATGCCGAAAAACGCCACCAGTGCACGGCGCACAAACAGGGCTGATTCAGCCGTATAGTCGCGAAAAGGGTTACGATCTATTTTCATCCCACTACTTAGTTCACTGTGCTGCTGATATTGACCAACCGCTTACTCGCGGTGATACGGATGATTAGTGGTAATACTCCAGGCACGATAAAGGCTTTCAGCAACCAGAACCCGAACCAGCGGGTGTGGCAGCGTCAGCGGCGAGAGCGACCAGCTCTGAACCGCAGCCTCTTTACATGCTGGTGCCAGCCCTTCAGGACCGCCAATCAGCAAGCTGACATCTCTGCCGTCCTGCTTCCAGCGCTCAAGCTGTTGGGCCAACTGTGGCGTCTCCCAGGGCGTGCCCGGAATATCCAGCGTAACAATGCGATTGCCTTTTCCTACCACCGACAACATCTGCTCGCCTTCTCTTTCGAGAATGCGTTTGATATCGGCGTTTTTCCCGCGTTTACCTGCGGGCACTTCAATCAGTTCGAACGGCATATCTTTTGGGAAACGGCGAAGATAATCGGTGAAGCCAGTTTGCACCCAATCGGGCATTTTTGTGCCCACGGCGACAAGTTGCAGCTTCACTAATTAACCCCAAAGTTTCTCAAGTTCGTACAGCACGCGGCTTTCTTCCTGCATCACGTGAACGATAACTTCACCCAGGTCGACGACAACCCAGTCAGCTTCGTTAATGCCTTTGATACCGTGAGCGTCGAGGCCTGCGGCCTTGGCTTCTTCAACCAGGTGACCCGCGATAGAGACCACGTGACGGCTTGACGTGCCGGTACAGATGACCATGCAGTCAGTGATGCTTGATTTACCAGCCACATCGATAGCCACGATGTCCTGAGCTTTGAGGTCATCGACTTTGTCGATAACGAATTCTTGGAGCGCTTTACCTTGCAAAGATTCCCCCTGGGGATTGTTTTTGTCTGAACTTAAAAATCGTTTTGACTTAACTTAAAAATGAAGCGGCGGAGTATAACACGCGTTGTGTTCGCGCGTGATCTATTCACGACATAAAGGATTCACGGCATACAGGCCGTGTGATTCGATATAGCGCTCAACGGAGAAGGGGAGTAAATCTGAGCAATCGCGGCCCTCATGGCGACGCGTGCGGATCTCGGTTGCAGAGATATCCAGCAGCGGGGTATCGGCCTGATAAATAAGGCCGTGAGGGCGTTGCCTGAGCTGACCGGCATCTTCTGTTTTGTGCGCATCGTACCAACGCTGCAATTCGGGGGTGTCGAGCGTGCGGGCGTATCCCGGACGACCCAGCACCACTAAATGACACACGTCGAGGAGCGACTCCCAGCGGTGCCATTTGTAGAGCGTCAGTAATGAATCCTGGCCAATAATAAACGCCAATGGCTGCTGATTGCCACGTTCTTTACGTAACGTTTCAAGAGTCTCGATAGTGTAGGAGGGCGTGTCGCGTTGCAACTCGCGAGAATCCACTGAAAACAACGGGTTACCTTCAACCGCCAGCTGCGCCATCTCGAGACGCTGGGCCGAAGACGCTTCTGGCTGAGAGCGATGCGGCGGCACGTTGTTGGGCAGCAGAATCACCTTTTCGAGCTGAATTTCGTGGGCTAACTGTTCGACGGGGCGCAGATGACCAAAATGAATCGGGTCAAAAGTGCCGCCAAACAGCGCCATCAGTTCGTGCTCACGGCCTGCAAACACCTGTTTATCGGGTTGATCGCCTGTTGAAAAGGTCATTACAGCGTTCCTGCGTCAATAAAGCTCGGAGGAAGCGGCTTGCCACACAACAGCATGGACAGGCTTTCCAGTTCGGGCCATACCGATTGACCATAGTCCTGTTTCAGACGAATTTCCATCTGCGTCAGCAGTTGGACTGCCTGATTAATCTGCAATAAAGAGAGGCGCTGCAACGCCTGCGTCACCAGCGGGCGGCGATTCTGCCACACCTTATATTGGTCAAAAAGTGTTCTCAGTGGCTGGTGGTCCATCTTGCGGCGCAGATTGAGCAGCATCAACAGTTCGCGCTGAAGCGTGCGCAGTAAAATCACCGGTTCGCTATCTTCCTGCTGCAGCTGGCGCAAAATGTGCCACGCGCGCTTACTTTTACCTGCCAGCAGGGCGTCAAGCCAGTGATACGGCGTGAAGTGCGCGGCATCGTTGACGGCTTCTTCGACGCGCGGCAGGGTCAGTTTGCCGTCGGGATAAAGCAGCGCCAGCCGCTCCAGTGACTGCGCCAGAGCCAGCAAATTGCCTTCGTAGCAGTAACAGAGCAGCTGATTGGCGGGATCGTCGAGCGTAAGCGAAAGGCTTTTGGCGCGTTTAGCCACCCAGCGCGGCAGCTGCGCTTGCTCCGGCGTCTGGCAGGTGACATACACCGTGCGATCGCTGATTGCCTTAAACCACGCGCTGTTTTCCTGCGCCTTGGTGAGTTTGCTGGCGCGCAAAATCAGTAAAATATCGTCGTGCAGCAGGCTGACCAGCGTTTTGAGCTGTTCGGCCATCGGCGCAGAGGGGCCGTTTTCGGGAAAATGCAGGGTCAGGGTCTGGCGGGTTGCAAACAGGCTGAGCGCCTGACAGCTGCTAAAAATAGTGTCCCATTCGGTATGGGCATCAAGAATAAAGCTGAAGTGTTCGTTGAAATCATTGGCATTTCCGGCCTGACGCACGGCGTCCTGGCTTTCCTGCAACAGCAGCGGATCATTGCCACAGAGTAGATAACAAGCGCGCAGCCCCTCGCGGAGCTGCGCAGCAAGTTGTTCAGGATAAAGACGGATCATTTATCGGCAATACTGGCCGCAGGCGGGGTACCAGAACTGATCACTTCAGTCTTGGCACTCACCACATCTTTCTTCGAAATTTCCGAGGCGTGAACCGTCAGAAGTTTACGAATCAGCTGTTGAGCAGCCTGCTCGCGCATCTCTTGCTGGATAATGTCCTGCTCGGCATCTTTTGCCAACGCCGCCAGCGGGTTATCGAAGAATGAACGGAACACGGTTACCGTAATCGGGTAAATATCTTTACCCGGTAACAGAACCTGTGCGCGTACCGTCATCGCTAACTGATACTCGGCGGTTTTACCATCCTGGAAGATGGAGGCCGTCGATTCACCCTGCGTGGAATTAATTATCCGCAGCTCAGGCAGGCTTTTCTTGTTGGTTGTTGTCGCTGGCACTACGGTCACTGCACTCAGTTTCAGCTGATTGCGGATCTCGCGCGTGAGCGGACCGTACGGGTCGTAACTGTTGAGCGTGATGGTTTTCAGCTCAAGAGGAACGTTGGTCGTGCCGCGAAGGTGGAAACCGCAGCCCGAGGTAACCAGCACGATAGCGCCTAACAACAGCATCAAAATACGATGTGGCAACATATAATTTTGTTCCAAAAGTTTTTCTCGCAAAAAAAGCCTCGTAGACTTAGCCCACTACCAGATTAAGCAGTTTGCCCGGCACGTAGATTACCTTGCGAACGGTAACGCCATCCAGATATTTGGCGACCAGATATTCCCGTGCCGCCGATTCGCGAACCTGCTCTTCCGTTGCGTCGGCTGCCACGGTGATTTTAGCGCGAACCTTGCCGTTAACCTGCACCACGACCAGCTTCGAATCTTCAACCATCGCGCTTTCGTCGGCAATCGGCCAAGGCGCGACATCGACATCACCTTCGCCACCCAGCTGCTGCCACAGAGTGAAGCAGACGTGCGGCGTGAACGGATAAAGCATGCGAACCACGGCCAGCAGGGCTTCCTGCAGCAGTGCGCGATCTTGATCGGTATCCTGCGGCGCGCGGCCCATCTTGTTCATCAGCTCCATAATCGCTGCGATAGCGGTATTGAAGGTCTGACGACGGCCAACGTCATCGGTGACTTTGGCGATGGTTTTGTGCAGATCGCGACGCAAATCTTTCTGCGCGGCAGTCAACGAAGCCACGTCCAGTGCAGGCGCTGCACCTTTTGAGCTGTGCTCGAAGGCCAGTTTCCAGACACGTTTCAGGAAGCGGTTAGCCCCTTCAACGCCCGATTCCTGCCATTCCAGCGTCATTTCTGCCGGCGAAGCAAACATCATAAACAGACGCACGGTGTCGGCGCCGTATTTCTGCACCATCACCTGCGGGTCGATACCGTTGTTTTTGGACTTGGACATCTTGCTCATGCCCGCGTACACCAGCTCGCGACCTTCAGGGTCGGTGGCTTTCACGATACGGCCTTTCTCGTCACGCTCGAGGGTGGCGTCGATTGGCGAAACCCAAACGCGCGCGCCGCCTTCGTTAAGGTAATAGAAGGCATCTGCCAGCACCATGCCCTGACACAGCAGGCGTTTTGCCGGCTCGTCGGAGGTAACCAGACCCGCATCGCGCATCAGTTTGTGGAAGAAGCGGAAGTACATCAGGTGCATAATGGCGTGTTCGATACCGCCAACATATTGGTCAACCGGCAGCCAGTAGTTGGCCGCAGCCGGGTCCAGCATGCCTTTGTCGTAGTCTGGGCAGGTGTAACGCGCGTAGTACCACGACGACTCCATGAAGGTATCGAAGGTGTCGGTTTCACGCAGACCAGGCATGCCGTTAACGGTGGTTTTTGCCCACTCGGGATCGGCCTTGATTGGGCTGGTGATGCCGTCCATGACCACGTCTTCCGGCAGAATAACCGGCAGCTGATCTTCTGGCGTCGGGATGACAGTACCGTCTTCCAGCGTGATCATCGGGATTGGCGCACCCCAGTAGCGCTGGCGTGAAACACCCCAGTCGCGCAGGCGATAGTTCACTTTACGCTCGCCCACGCCCATGCTGACCAGCTTGTCGGCGATGGCGTTGAAGCCCTGCTCGTGATCCAGACCGTCGAACTCGCCGGAATTGCACAGCACGCCTTTTTCGGTCATGACTTCTGCTTGAACGTCAGGCACGCTGCCGTCAGCATTCAGAATAACGGCTTCGATAGGCAGGTTGTATTTGGTGGCGAATTCCCAGTCACGCGCGTCGTGGCCCGGAACGGCCATCACGGCGCCGGTGCCGTATTCCATCAAAACAAAGTTGGCGACCCAAATCGGGATCTGCTTGCCGGTCAAAGGATGCACGGCGAACAGGCCGGTCGGCATGCCTTTCTTCTCCATGGTCGCCATTTCTGCTTCGGCAACCTTGGTGTTACGGCATTCGTCGATGAAATCAGCCAGCGCAGGCTGTGAAGCCGCAGCTTGCAATGACAGAGGATGACCCGCCGCCACCGCCGCGTAAGTGGCACCCATAAAGGTGTCAGGACGCGTGGTGTAAACGGTCAGCTTCTCTTCGCTTTTCTCGACGTCGAACGTAATCTCGACGCCTTCCGAACGGCCAATCCAGTTACGCTGCATGGTTTTGACCTGCTCAGGCCAGCTCTCAAGCGTATCCAGATCGTTCAGCAGCTGATCGGCGTAGGCGGTGATTTTGATAAACCACTGCGGGATCTCTTTGCGTTCAACTTTGGTATCACAGCGCCAGCAGCAGCCGTCGATAACCTGCTCATTCGCCAGAACGGTCAGGTCGTGCGGACACCAGTTAACCGCGGAGGTCTTCTTGTAAACCAGACCCTTTTCGTACAGCTTGGTGAAGAACCACTGTTCCCAGCGGTAATATTCCGGCTGGCAGGTCGCGAGTTCGCGGCTCCAGTCATAGCCGAAGCCCAGCAGTTTAAGCTGGTTCTTCATGTATTCGATGTTTTCGTAGGTCCACGGCGCCGGTGCGGTATTGTTTTTAACCGCGGCTCCTTCGGCAGGCAGGCCAAAGGCGTCCCAGCCGATTGGCTGTAGCACGTTCTTGCCCAGCATGCGCTGGTAGCGGGAAATCACGTCACCGATGGTGTAGTTACGCACGTGACCCATGTGCAGGCGGCCTGATGGGTAAGGCAACATGGAGAGACAGTAATATTTCTCTTTTCCAGGTTGTTCGGTGACTTTGAAGGTCTGCTTCTCTTGCCAGTGAAGTTGAACCTGTGACTCTATCTCTTCTGGACGGTATTGCTCTTGCATGGCGGCCGATGGTCCCTAATACCCTCAGCATTTGAAATGCCGCGTGAAGGGCAGCTCAAACTACTTTGGGTTGATGTTAGTTAAAAACAGCTACGTCGGTAGCCCTATTTCGTTAATCAAATACGTTAATAACAAAAGTTTTAAACAGATCCGCATAGCATAGCTGATAAGCGCCCAAGGCAACAACACCAAGCTTGGCCGAGGCGGCTTTTTCTCCCGCTTCACGGCCGATTATTTTTTCGGACTAAGCGGAAATTGCGCCTCGCGTCCGGCTGACTCATCCATTCACGACTAAAATGAAAGGCGTCACTCAAATAAAATTGATGCGTTAAGCCGCCTTAAGGAGAAGTTATGAATGATGTAGAGCAGGACTATCGCCAGTTAATGGTGTCATTGACGGAACGTCTGCGCAGCGGCGAGCGCGATATTGACCTGTTGGTCAGCGATGCGCGTGTAACTTTGCAAAACGAGGGAAAACTTTCGCCGGTCGAGGTCGACAGATTGACGTGGTCAGCGCGTCGCGATTTACAGGAGTTCGCGCGAATTTATGGCGAGTACGCGCCTGCCCGCCGGAGCATTACGCAGCCTGCCGCGACCCAACACGTCGCCGAACCGGTCGTTGAAGAGCCCGAGGAAGAAGAGAGCGTCTTTATGCGCGTCATTAAGGAAAGCCTGTGGCGCGAACTGGCGGACATCACCGATAAAACCCAGCTCGAATGGAAAGAAGTCTTTAAAGATGTGAATCACCACGGGATTTATCACAGCGGCGAAGTCGTAGGATTAGGCGATTTGGTGTGCGAGAAATGTCATTTCCATCTGGCAGTTTATACGCCTGAAGTTTTAACCAAGTGCCCCGAATGCGGCAACGATGAGTTCTCCAGAAGGCCCTTTAAACCCTAAATCTCCTTCGTTCTTGTGACCACAGCTGCGTTGGCGGCGTTTTCTCACCCCAGTCACTTACTTGTGTAAGCTCCTGGGGATTCGAAAACTGGCCGCCTTGCTGTAATCCCAATGACTTTGGAGATTTCGGATTTATATTTAAAAAGGCAACACAGCTTCAAGTACGAAGGGCCGTTAGTGGAGAATCTTCGCAAGGAAATCTCGCGCGCGATCGGATTGGGGATTGTTGAAGAAATCGTCTTTATTGCGATCTTCAACAATTTTCCCTTCATCCATAAAGATTACTCGGTTGGCGACCTTGCGCGCAAATCCCATCTCGTGCGTCACGACCATCATGGTCATGCCTTCGTTGGCGAGTTCAACCATCACGTCCAGCACTTCGTTGATCATTTCAGGGTCGAGCGCGGAAGTCGGTTCGTCAAACAGCATGGCGATAGGATCCATGCATAATGCGCGAGCGATGGCCACGCGTTGCTGTTGTCCACCGGAAAGCTGGCCCGGAAACTTGTGGGCGTGCGCCGATAAACCTACGCGATCCAGCAGTTTTAGCCCTTTTTCACGGGCCGCCGCCTTGTCGCGTTTTAACACTTTAACCTGCGCCAGCGTCAGATTTTCGACAATCGACAGGTGCGGGAACAGCTCGAAGTGCTGAAACACCATGCCGACTTTGGCACGTAGCTGGGCCAGATTGGTCTTTTTATCGTTGACTGCCGTGCCGTTAACCAGAATCTCGCCCTTTTGAATCGGCTCCAATCCGTTAACGGTTTTGATAAGCGTCGACTTGCCTGAGCCGGAAGGGCCGCAGACCACCACAACTTCACCTTTCTTGACCTCGGTGCTGCATTCAGACAGTACCTGGAAGTGGCCGTACCATTTTGAGACATTTTTCAGTGAAATCATGAATGAGACCTTTTCTTCAAATAGCTCACCAGCAGCGAGGCAGAGAGACTGATAACAAAATAGACTAAACCGGCAAACAGGATCATCTCGACCTGCGTACCGTCGCGTTCGCCAATATTGGTGGCGGTGCGGAAGAAGTCCGCCAGACTGAGCACGTAAACCAGCGAGGTATCCTGAAACAGCACGATGGCCTGCGTCAGCAGCAGCGGCACCATGGCGCGGAACGCCTGCGGCAGGATGATAAGCTGCATCGACTGCCAGTGGGTCATGCCCAGCGCCAGCGCGGCGGAGGACTGTCCGCGCGCAATACTTTGAATCCCGGCGCGGATAATCTCGGAATAATAGGCCGCTTCGAACAGCGCGAACGCGACCATCGCCGAAATAAGCCGGATGTCGGTTTTAGGCGACAGCCCAAGCACCTTTTGCAGGAACGTCGGCACCACCAAATAAAACCACAGCAGCACCATCACCAGCGGCACGGCGCGGAACAGGTTAACGTAAACGCGCGCAAACCAGCTGATAGGCTTGAACGACGACAGGCGCATTACCGCCAGCAGTGTGCCCCACAGGATGCCAAATACGATAGCGATGGCGGTGATTTTCAGCGTGATAATCATGCCGTCGAGCAGATAGGGCAGGCTCGGACCTATCGAGCTCCAGTCAAATTCATACATAAATTATTTACTCCCCATGTTGCCCGGCAGGCGGATCTTGCGTTCGACCTGCTGCATGATCAGCATAATGACCGCGTTGATGAGGACGTAAGCCAGCGTAATCGCGGCAAAGGATTCGTAGGCGTGCGCGGAGTAATCCAGCAATTTACCGGCCTGCGCGGCCATATCCACCAGCCCGATCGTCGAAGCAATGGCCGAGTTTTTGACCAGATTGAGCATCTCCGAGGTCAACGGCGGCACAATCACCCGATAGGCATTGGGCAGCAGCACGTAGCGATAAGTCTGGGGCAGCGTCAGCCCTACAGCCAAACCGGCCGCCTGCTGGCCGCGCGGCAGCGACTGAATCGCGGCGCGTACCTGCTCGCAGACGCGGGCGGCGGTAAACAGGCCAAGGCAGACCATCGAAGAGACAAAGAACTGCACGTTCGGGTCGAGATCCTGCTTGAACCACATGCCGATGTTTTCGGGCAGCAGCTCGGGGACCACCAGATACCAGATAAAGAATTGCACAATCAGCGGGACGTTACGGAATAGCTCCACGTAACAGGTGCCGAGTGCGGAAAGGAAGCGATTGGGAACGGTGCGTAAAATACCGAAAATCGAGCCGATGAAAAATGCGATTACCCAGGCGCAGAGCGACAGCGCGACGGTGACCTGAAATCCTGACCAGATCCAGCCAAGATAAGTGGTATTCCCGAAGGGAGCCTGCTCGAGAAAAATGCCCCAATTCCAGCCTGAAGACATAGAAAAACCTCTTGAATAACTTTATGAGTGACGACGAACGCGGCCGAGCTTGAAACACTTATTTTTAATCATAAAAAGAATGGCGGGGTGGGGAACGACCACCCCGCATTCAATCTGCTTTCGCAGTTCCTACAGCCCTGTCAGGACCTCATCACATACCTTTTGCCCTGGACGCCGCAGCGGCATTGGCTGCTCTTGCTGCGACGTCAGTGGCTTCAGGTATGACTATTGTCTTTTACTCACTTACAGCGCTTTATCGTTTGGCGCTTTGAACAGAGCTTTCATGTCGTCGGACAGTTCAAAGTTCATGTTCAGATTTTTTGGTGGGATAGGCTGTTTGAACCAGGTTTCAAACCATTTGCTGGCCTGACCGGAGGTTTCGGCCTGCACTACGGTGTCATCAACCAGTTTTTTGAAGTCGGCGTCATCTTTACGCAGCATACAGCCGTAGGCTTCTTTGGACTGCGGCGTGCCCAAAATGACCCAATCGTCCGGCTTCTTGGCTTTGGCACGTTCGCCGGCCAGCAGGGCGTCATCCATCATAAAGGCAGCGGCACGGCCCGTTTCCAGCGTGCGGAACGAGTCACCGTGATCTTTGGTGCTGATGATTTTCATCTCCATTTTCTTGTCATCATTCAGCTTGTGCAGCAGCACTTCAGAGGTGGTGCCGGAAGTCACTACCACGGTCTTGCCTTTCAAATCGGCGAAATCTTTAACCGGTGAGCCTTTTTTAACCAGCAGGCGGGTGCCGATAACGAAAATGGAATCGGAGAAGGCGGCCTGTTGCTGGCGCTCGAGGTTATTAGTGGTTGAGCCACACTCAAAATCGTAGGTGCCGTTTTGCAGCAGCGGGATACGGTTTTGCGAGGTGATAGGCAACATCTTGACCTGCAGGTCAGGCGCGTTCAGCTTTTTCTTGATGGCTTCAACAATGGCGTTGGAGAAATCCTGAGAATAACCCACCGGCTTCTGCTGATTATTGTAATAAGAGAAAGGCACGGAAGATTCACGGTGACCGACCACGATCACGCCGTTATCTTTGATTTTTTTCAGGGTACCCGTCAATTCTTCGGCATGGGCAAGGCTACTTGCGGCAACACTTGCCAACAGTACCGACAACACCAGTTTGCGCAATTGCATGGTCCAACTCCTTTGCTTGTGAGGGATCCTTCGTAAAGGATCAAAGATAAATCCGGCGGTTAATAATCTTGTATCAGCGCGCTGCACTGCTCGATTAACACAATTCACTCAATCCTGTGAGTCGCGACCTTCGTTGGAGAAGATAGCGTAATGTGAACAATGTGAAATCATTATGTTTCTTTTTTGAGACTGAGCGCGCACCAAATAAAAGCAAACCCACTAACTTGCACTTATTTGGTGACCAATAATTGCTCAGAATGTGTCAAAACGATGCAGAGAGCATCTTTACGTTTATAAACAAGATATCTTTCAACAAGATGTAGCAAGATGCATGCCAGCCACATTGATTAGCCGCAATTTTAATCGGCCTGCCCGCTATGCCTCGCTGGTAGAATTCAGGTCTGAACCCAGAAAAACGCCGTTGGCCGCCGTTGACGCTTCGATAGTACGCAAGGTTGGTGAAGTGCCGGTGATTGATTCTGCGATTTTTAACGTCGCCAGCGTGTCGGCAAGTGAAGCATGAACGCCGGACTCTGTGCGATACGTGCGTTCTTCACCCGGGTAAGCTGCGGTATGGTTGATGTGCCACTCTACGTGGGCCCGATAGGGGTGACTATCTCGGCTGGTATATACGCCTTTTGCATCCAGCACGGGAATTTTGTCGGCATTGTCACGGGCCCATTTCTGTAACAGTTCTTCTTTTCGCGAAGTATTGTTTTGTGCTATAGCTTGCTGATAATCAAGGTATTCGCGTCGTGTAACCTTAATGTCGAAAGAAGATCTCACGGCACCCGTCATGGCTGATTTGCGCTGATTATTGCCTTCAAGCGTTCTATATTCGGCACCGTTCACCACAAAGTTCACGTTAACTTTTTCTACTAAAGCATTACGGGACTCGGTAATGGCTTCATTGCAGGCAACATGCTGCAATAGGCTGTTTTCTCGTTGAATATATTTGTGTTGGCTTTCTATTATTTTGTTGGAAAGAGTGAGGTGATCGGCAAAGGCTTTTCTATTGTTTTCGACCTGAGCCATACGCCGGTTGGCATCGCTAAAATTGAGTGTGCAAAGAAAAGCTTCATTTTTACTTTGCTGTGATTTTATGGCCGTTTTCAAAGCTTGATTTAATTGCTCAAAATTACGTCCAATCAGTTTTATCGTGTCAGCATTGGGCAGCAGCCGTTCTGCGGTTTGAATTGCGGGGTAAAATCTGGTTTGTAAAAGTTCTCGCAAGGGTTCGGCAACACTTTGTCCATAGAGCGCCAATGCGCTGGCATATCTTTTTGAAAGTCTGCTCTCATTGCTGGACATTATTTGCAGGAACTCCCTGAAAGGGATCTTGTTATTTAGATTAGCCTCAATGGTAGTTCCTGCAATGGCAATTTTTTCAATCAGTTGGGTGCGTTTGCGTGTAGAAAGCGATTTTTTTTGGAGTGTGTCATTAAGCTCTCTTCTCTGGTCGTATAACTTGAGCAATACTTTTTTATCGACGGCAGTAAGTTGATGGATGCTCTCGGCGACCTGTTTCATAACCTTTGACGAAGGGTCGGTATAACTGGGAAATGGCGTTTCAAGCAGGACTGAAGCAATCATTTCATTGACGGCAATTAACTTTTTCCTCATCGAAATTATACTCTTAGTCAGTGAGGCCTGTGCATTATATGAGCTGTGGATGCTGGTAACCAACTGCCTTCGTAACGCCTCGACGCGCTGTTTTAATTCTCCTTTTAGTAAGCCTGCTGCCGTTTTTTCATAGTGATCCAAAGTCTGATTAACCTCTTCGAGATAGTCTCTGTGTGACTCAACGAGCCGAATTATTCGCGCCGAACGAGGCTCACTATGTGGCTGTAAAAGTTGGGGCGTCCGAAAAGGTTGGGTCGTTGAAGGAGAGGTAGGTAGTGCCGGTAAAGGACGTAGAAAATTTTGACTAAGGGGAAGGGGGGTGAGCGAGGCTAGATTTTGCGGGAAATGATCGGGCCGATCGTTGTGAAAGGCAGGTAACGGAGGTGCAGACGGGTGCATGCTGGAGTTCATTTGCGCGGCGTGATTGGACGTCACGCCAACCAGTGTGGGCAATGGGGGAGATTTATAGGCAACCGGCGTTGGGGAAGTGGTGGAAACATTCGTTAACTGCATTATCGATGGCGGGATTCTCATCATAATGTGGCGATTCCTGAGTTAAGTGATACTCGTACTCATTGTTAAACAAGCACGCGTCGGCAGATAAGCCTGGAACGAGATTACCGATTCAATTCAAAATGATGTGTTACCTGCCGCTCAGAAAAAGTACCCATTAGGCAAATTGCTAATTTGTTGAACAGCAGTTTATAGGATCTTCAAGAACTCTATATAAATGGTGTGTACGAGGTTAGGCGAGCTGGAAAGCGGAAGCCGAGGATCTGATAAAGAAAATCAGGAGCACGCGATTGTGCCCCTGATTATGCCGCTAATGATGAACAGTTCTGGAAAAACCGTTACATATACGACGACCTAGCTTTTACGACGACTCAACAGAACGGCAGCAAAGGCGGCGAGCAGTGTCAGCATCCACACCGGCCACGCGCCCATGCGGGCATAAGGCGTGATGCCCTGCGTTGGCGTCACTTTCACTTCCAACACCTGACGGGTGAACTGTGGCAGCTCGGCGATGATATTACCTTCAGCATCGACGGCGGCCGTCACGCCATTATTGGTGCTACGCAACAGCGGACGCCCCAGTTCGACCGCGCGCATGCGGGCCATCTGGAAATGCTGCCACGGGCCAATCGAGTGACCAAACCAGGCATCGTTCGAGACGGTCAGCAGCAGGTCGGTATCCGGACGGAAATTCTCTCGCACCTGTTCGCCCTCGACAATCTCATAGCAAATCGCGGTGGTCAGATTGAGTCCGGCCACGTGCAGCGGCGGCTGAAGATAAGCGCCACGGCTGAACGACGACATTGGCAGGTCGAAGAACGGCGCGAGCGGACGCAGCAGGTTCTCCATTGGCACAAATTCGCCGAACGGCACCAAGTGATATTTGTTGTAACGGTTCGGATCGGGATAGCGATAAGGCTCGGGCTCGCCCAGCGCAATCACGCTGTTATACGTTTCGGTGCCGGTTGCCGTGCGTTTGTAATCCACAATACCGGTAATCAGGTTGGTGTGGTGCGAACGCGTGAGGTCATCCAGCATGGTCAAAAACTGCTGTTGATCGGCTTCGATATCAGGGATTGCAGATTCAGGCCAGATAATTAGTTTGGACTTGCCGACGTAAGGACGCGTTTCGTCCAGATAGGCCTGCAAGGTGGAGATAAGCGCTTTAGGGTCCCACTTCATCGACTGCGGAATATTGCCCTGCACCATCGCCACGTCGAGCGTTTTATCGGGCTGCGGCGTGAACCAATGCACCTGACGCAGCGGCCAAGGCAACAGCAGCATCGCCAAGGCAATCACCACTGACACGGCTTTGCGTTTGATCAGGCCGTAAACCAGCACGCCGCTCAGCGACATCATAATAAAGGTAATACTTTCAACGCCGCCGAGAGGAGCTATCCCTTTCAGCGGGCCGTTAATCTGGCTGTAGCCAAACTGTAGCCACGGGAAGCCGGTCAGCACCCAGCCGCGTAAAAACTCGGTAACCTGCCACAGCGCAGGTGCCGCCAAGGCAAGACGCCACCAGGTGGTTTTCGGCCACAGCTTCGCTAGCAGGCCTGCAAACAGCATGGTGTACAGCGACAAATAAACCGCAAGCAGTGCCACGAGGAAGATATTGACAAAGCCGGGCATGCCGCCAAAGGTCGCGATACTGACATAAACCCAGTTTACGCCACTGCCGAACAGGCCGATTCCCCAGAAGAAGCCGAGCAGGGCGGATTGCCCCGGACGGCGATCGAGGGTCAGCGCCAGCAGGCCAGCCAGTGACACAATGGCCGCCGGCCAGAAATCGTAAGGGGAGAACGAGAGCGTACCGCAGGCACCAAACAGTATTGCCAGCAGGCTTCTTACCCGCTGGCGATTTACTATACCCGTCATATTGCACACCACTGGCGCGTTGACTTGCCTGTAATAACCCGGTGATTTACAGCGGTCATCTTCCGGGATTGCGTTCCTTCGCCGTCTTGCTGTGATGCGAAATCGAGCGGGTATAATAATGTTGATGCCATGTTTTAAATTATTCTTCTAATTTTGGTTGCGGCGCGCTGTCCGGGATTTTTACGTGAACCTGAATAATACGGCGGCTGTCGGCCATGGCAACTTTGAATGAGTAACCGTCGATTTCAATGGTTTCGCCACGAGCAGGCAGGTGCCCGAAGGACTGCATCACCAAACCGCCGATGGTGTCGACTTCGTCATCGCTGAAGTTGGTATCAAACACTTCGTTGAAGTCTTCAATCGGTGCCAGTGCGCGAATAGTGTAGGTGTGACGGCTGAGCTGGCGGATGTCGAGATCTTCTTCGTCATCATATTCGTCTTCGATTTCGCCAACAATCAGCTCGAGAATATCTTCGATGGTGACCAGACCGGAAACGCCGCCAAATTCGTCAACCACAATCGCCATGTGGTAACGCTGCGAGCGAAACTCTTTGAGCATGCGGTCAACGCGCTTGCTTTCAGGAACAACCACAACGGGTCTCAGCACTTTGTCGATGCTGAAAGGCTCTGATGCCGAACGCATAAAGGGCAGTAAATCTTTTGCCATCAGAATGCCTTCGATATGGTCCTTATCCTCGCTGATTATCGGAAAGCGCGAGTGGGCCGACTCGATAATAACGTCGAGGCACTCTTCGATAGGCTGATTGCGTTTGAGCGTAATCATTTGCGAACGAGGGATCATGATGTCGCGCACGCGCTGCTCGGCGATATCCATCACGCCTTCCAGCATGTCACGGGTATCGGGATCGATCAGGTCGTTTTGTTCGGAATCACGGATCAGCTCTAGCAGATCGCCACGGTTTTTAGGTTCACCGTGAAAAAGCTGGCTGAGCATAAGGGAGAAGAAGCCCTTCTTGGGACTGGGGCTGTCGCTGTTTTGTGGATGGTCATCGCTCATGGCGTTGGGTTGTAGATTCTCATATTAGGGAAAAATACATCATAACGTTACGGCGTGGCGGTAACGTTATGACAGGGAAAAGCTGTTTTCTTGAAACTGCGTTTTTAAAGTCGAGCCTTTGAAAACTGTACTTCTAAAAACAACACTATTAAAACGCGTTTGCGGCGCTTCGTCGAGCAGCGCTAGTCGTCAAGCAGCAAATAAGGGTCTGGATGCCCCAAAGATTGCATGATTTCAATCTCGATGGCCTCCATTTCTTCTGCTTCTTCGTCAACGATATGATCATACCCTAGCAGATGCAGACTGCCGTGAACAACCATATGCGCCCAATGCGCATTAAGCGCCTTGTTTTGCTCCAGCGCTTCTTTTTCGACGACCTGGCGACAAATCACCAAATCACCCAGCAACGGAAGCTCCATGCCCGGCGGTGCTTCGAACGGGAATGACAGCACGTTGGTGGATTTGTCTTTGCCACGGTAAGTCAGGTTTAACGCCTGACTTTCGGCTTCATCGACGATACGAATGGTCACTTCCGACTCTTCCTGAAATTGGGGAAGTACGGCTTCCAGCCACTGCTGGAAGTCGTTTTCGGTCGGCAAGCCTTCGCTGCTCTCGCTGGCAATCTGTAAATCTAAAATAACCTGATGACTCATGTATTGCTCTGTTCAGGGGTGGGTTGGACAGCGTACTGCTGTGAATCCTGTTTGCGCTGACGGGCCGTTTCATCGCGGCGCTTCTGGTCTTCTTCTTCCCACGCCTCATAGGCGACAACGATGCGGGCCACGACAGGATGGCGCACCACGTCTTCGCTGTGGAAGAAGTTAAAGCTCAGCTCTTCTACGCCCGACAGCACTTCAATCGCGTGACGCAGACCGGATTTCTGATGACGCGGCAGGTCAATTTGCGTTACGTCGCCGGTGATCACGGCCTTGGAGTTGAAACCGATACGGGTCAAAAACATCTTCATCTGCTCAATCGAGGTGTTTTGGCTCTCGTCGAGAATAATAAAGGCGTCGTTGAGCGTACGGCCACGCATGTAGGCCAGCGGCGCGACTTCAATCACGTTGCGCTCAATCAGCTTCTCGACTTTTTCAAAGCCGAGCATTTCAAATAATGCGTCATACAGCGGACGCAAATACGGGTCAACCTTCTGGCTCAGGTCACCCGGCAAGAAGCCCAGCTTTTCGCCCGCCTCAACCGCCGGACGGGTTAGCAGAATGCGTCGCACTTCCTGACGCTCAAGCGCATCAACGGCTGCTGCAACGGCCAGATAGGTTTTGCCGGTACCGGCAGGTCCGATACCAAAGGTAATGTCATGGTCGAGCACGTTGGCGATATACTGCGCCTGATTTGGCGTGCGCGGCTTAATCATCCCGCGCTTGGTCTTGATAATGACCGCTTTGCCGTAATCGGGCACGCTTTCCGCCGTTTGCTCAAGCACGCGGCTCTCTTTGATCGCCAAATGGATTTTTTCGGGATCGACTTCCTGCGTTTCGCCACGTAATGGGGCGGTATCAACGTAAAGGTCGCGCAGAATATTCACTGCCGCTTCAACGTTCAGGGGCTTGCCGACCAGTTTAAAGGCGTTATCACGACGATTGATCTCGATGCCCAACCGGCGCTCCAGTTGCTTGATGTTGTCATCAAACGGCCCGCAAAGACTCAGCAAACGCTGATTATCTTCGGGCTCCAGCAAAATCTCTTGTGTTACAACGTTCAAACTATTCCTCTGGGCCACGCTGGACCTGTTTAAAATGGATGTTGAAAGTGTAGGTCTACGACGTCCTGATAGAGGTAATCATACATGCCCTTGGCGAAATATTCCCGCCAGGACATGCTTCCCTTTTATAAATATGCGGCCTGTCTCGTAAAAAACAAGCAGGGCGCCGCAGCGCCCTTAAGAATTAAGTGAACGAAAGGCTTAAGGCTGATAGATACCGACGCCGAGCTCGTTTTCCTTGCGGGTGCGGGCGATGATCTGCTGCGGCGACTCTTGTAAACGCAGATCCATTTGCGCCTCGGTGCGCACGACAATGCCGCGCAGGGAGTTGGTCAGCACGTCGACAATTTCGACGTCGACGAATTTGCCAATCATGTCCGGCGTGCCTTCAAAGTTCACAACGCGGTTATTTTCGGTGCGGCCCGTGAGCTCCATAATGTCTTTGCGCGACGTTCCTTCGACCAGAATGCGCTGCACGGTGCCAATCATGCTGCGGCTGATGCGGGTTGCCTGCTGCGTGATGCGCTCTTGCAGGCGATATAGACGCTGCTTTTTCTCGTCGTCGCTGACGTCGTCAACCATCTCTGCCGCTGGCGTACCCGGACGCGCCGAGTAAATAAAGCTATAGCTGACATCCATATTAACGTCGACGATCAGTTTCATGGTCTGCTCGAAATCTTCTTCTGTTTCACCGGGGAAGCCGATAATAAAGTCAGAGCTGAAGGTAATGCCGGGCCGCGCCTTGAGGATTTTACGCAGCGTAGATTTGTATTCCAGCGCCGTGTGCGCGCGTTTCATCATGGTCAGCACGCGGTCGGATCCGCTCTGAATGGGCAGATGCAGGAAGCTCACCAGCTCGGGCGTATCTTTATAAACGTCGATGATATCGTCAGTAAATTCAATCGGATGGCTGGTGGTAAAGCGAATGCGGTCGATTCCGTCGATGCTGGCGACCAGACGCAGCAGCTCGGCGAAGGAGCAGATTTCGCCGTCAAAGCCGGGTCCGCGATAGGCGTTCACGTTCTGGCCCAGCAGGTTAACCTCACGTACGCCCTGTGCGGCCAGCTGCGCGACTTCAAACAGCACGTCGTCGCTCGGGCGGCTGACTTCTTCGCCACGGGTGTAAGGCACCACGCAGAAGCTGCAATATTTGTTGCATCCTTCCATGATCGACACAAACGCGGTCGGGCCATCGGCGCGCGGCTCGGGTAAACGGTCGAATTTTTCGATTTCGGGGAAGCTAACGTCAACGATGGGGCTTTTGCTGCCGCGCACGTGGTTGATCATTTCAGGCAGGCGATGCAGCGTTTGCGGGCCAAAGACGATGTCGACGTAGTGCGCGCGCTGGCGAATCAGCTTGCCTTCCTGTGAGGCGACACAACCGCCGACACCGATAATCAGGTCAGGATTCGCTTTTTTCAGTAATTTCCAGCGACCTAATTGGTGGAAGACTTTTTCCTGCGCTTTTTCCCGAATGGAACAGGTATTGAGCAGCAGCACGTCGGCCTCTTCGGCATTTTCCGTCAGTTCGAAACCGTGTGTGCTGTTAAGCAGGTCGGCCATTTTCGATGAATCATACTCATTCATCTGACAGCCCCAGGTTTTAATATGCAGTTTTTTTTTCATCGACATGCCATGACTCAAAAAGCGTTAAACAAAATGCCCCTATAGTTATTATTGGTCGATAACCTCGGGACACAGCCTACGAGGAGAAGCATTGTAATCCCACATTAACTGAGTGGCTAGTGCGCGAAGGCCTGTTACGCCTGATTGCAGCGCAAATTTCCGGTACACTTCGCAAAATACGAGGAGTGTATAAACCTCATTAAATAAAGATGAACAACGAAAGCGATGGATACAGGCATGGACAAGAGACAAAGCAGGCCTTTTGAGATAATTGTGGTCGGCGGCGGCATGGTCGGCGCGGCGACCGCACTCGGTTTTGCACAGCAGGGCTTTGACGTGGCGGTAGTCGAAAATAAAGCGCCCGCGCCTTATTCCGCCGATGACGCCATTGATCTGCGCATTTCCGCCATTGGCTGTGCGACGGTGCGCCTGCTTGAAAAACTGGGCGCGTGGAAAAACGTCGTGCAGATGCGCCATACGCCGTATCGCCGTCTTGAAACCTGGGAGCAGCCGGGCTCGGAAGTGCTGTTTGACGCGCAGTCGCTCGGCCTGCCGGAACTCGGTTTTATGCTCGAAAACAACGTGTTGCAACTCTCACTGTGGCAGCAGATGCAGGGGTTAGACAATCTGACGCTGTTTTGCCCCGACAGGCTTAAACAGCTGCAAAAGCACGGTGACGACGGTTGGGCGCTGGAATTGGCGAGCGGCGAGCGTCTCGAGGCTAAACTGGTGGTGGCCGCCGACGGGGCAAATTCGCAGGTGCGACAGCAGGCGGGAATTGGTATCGACGGCTGGCAGTATCGCCAAAACTGTATGCTGATCAACGTCGAGACGGAGTCGAAAGATCTCGACGTGACCTGGCAGCAGTTTTTTCCGTCGGGCCCGCGTGCGTTTCTGCCGCTGTGGGGCAATCACGCCTCGCTGGTGTGGTATGACAGCCCTCAGCGCATTCGCCAGCTGCAAACGTTAAATATGAAGCAACTGACTCAGGAGCTTACACAGGCCTTCCCAGCGCGTTTGGGCAAGGTGACGGCGCTGTCGTCCGGATCTTTCCCGCTGGTGCGTCGTCACGCGCAGCGCTACGTGTCGCCGGGGTTGGCGCTGGTGGGCGATGCGGCTCACACGATTAATCCGTTGGCGGGGCAGGGCGTGAATCTCGGCTATCGCGACGTAGAGGCCTTGCTCGACGTCATCTCGCAGGCGCGTGAGAAAGGCGAGGACTGGAGCAGCGAGCGCGTGCTGCTGCGTTATCAGCGTCGTCGTCGTGTAGATAATTTAATGATGCAGAGCGGCATGGACCTGTTCTACACCGCGTTTAGCAACGATCTGCCGCCGATTAAAATTATCCGTAATCTGGCGCTGATGGCCGCGCAACGCGCAGGCAAGCTGAAGAGTAAGGCGTTGGAGTACGCGTTGGGGCTGTAGTTTTTCTGTTTACCCACCACCCGTAGTTTTAAACAAAATTGATTGGCAAGGCAGTAGGGCAAAGGCTTTACTGCCTTTTTTATTTTTTATTATTAATAAGGGAGGATGCGACGGGAAATAATGAGGTGATAAATTTGCGTATAGCAGAAAAGCAAAAAGCCCGCCGAAGCGAGCTTTTCTAAAATTGGCTGGGGTGCCAGGATTCGAACCTGGGTATGCTGGTATCAGAAACCAGAGCCTTACCGCTTGGCGACACCCCAATGGTGTTACTTCTACTTTACAGCTTTCTTACTTAAAGCTCTTTGCTCATAACCATTTAGCGTAAAATGGTGGCTACGACGGGATTCGAACCTGTGACCCCATCATTATGAGTGATGTGCTCTAACCAACTGAGCTACGTAGCCAATCTTTAACTATCTAAATCGTTATTGCAAGCTGTTTTTGCTCTACTTGTTCATGATAACTAATAGATTTCAAACAGTTAACACGAGGAAAGTGGCTGGGGTACCTGGATTCGAACCAGGGAATGCTGGTATCAAAAACCAGTGCCTTACCGCTTGGCGATACCCCATCAGATTACTTTCACATCGTGTTTTATTTTCACCGTGCTGTTGGAACAACAGGACAATGAAAAAAATTGGCTGGGGTACCAGGATTCGAACCTGGGAATGCTGGTATCAAAAACCAGTGCCTTACCGCTTGGCGATACCCCATCCGTGCAGATCGCGATGAAATGGTGCGGGAGGCGAGACTTGAACTCGCACACCTTGCGGCGCTAGAACCTAAATCTAGTGCGTCTACCAATTTCGCCACTCCCGCAAACAGAAAAAGAATGGTGGCTACGACGGGATTCGAACCTGTGACCCCATCATTATGAGTGATGTGCTCTAACCAACTGAGCTACGTAGCCGTCTTCTTTCTGCTCAACCTTCATCGGCGTTGCGGGGCGCATTATGCGTATATGACCGTTTTGCGTCAACAAGTTTTTTGCCAAAAAATCGTAGAACGCGTGCATTTGTCTGGGTAATAACCACTATGGTGATAAATTCAACAAAAGAGTGGATTTTCAAACGAATTCTGAATAAAAAAACGGGCCCCGAGAGGCCCGCAATAATGTTTTATATCGTGAAGATTAGGCAACTGGCGTGTAGGCGGAAGCGTGTACGCCCACGGCACGGCCAGACGGATCGTTCATGTTTTTAAAGGATTCGTCCCACTCAACGGCCTTGGCCGAAGAACAGGCTACCGTTGGGCCACCAGGCACGCATTCTGCTGCGCTTGGTACCGGGAACAGCTCTTCAAAAATCGTGCGGTACAGGTAGCCTTCTTTGGAGGTTGGCGTGTTGTACGGGAAACGGAAATGCGCCGTTTCGAGCTGTTGGTCAGTGACCTGCTGCGCCGCGACCTCTTTTAAGGTGTCAATCCAGCTATAACCCACGCCGTCGGAGAACTGCTCTTTCTGGCGCCACGCCACGCTGTGCGGCAGGTAGGATTCAAAACATTCGCGCAGAACGTGTTTTTCCATTTTGCCGTTGCCACACATTTTATCTTTCGGGTTGATACGCATCGCCACGTCGAGGAATTTCTTGTCCAGGAACGGCACGCGTGCTTCAACGCCCCACGCCGACATCGCCTTGTTGGCGCGCGCACAGTCATACATATGCAGTGCCAGCAGTTTACGCACGGTTTCTTCGTGGAACTCCTGCTCGTTCGGCGCTTTATGGAAGTAGAGGTAGCCGCCAAACACTTCATCGGCACCTTCGCCAGACAGCACCATCTTGATGCCCATCGCCTTGATTTTACGCGACATCAAATACATCGGCGTTGACGCACGAATCGTGGTCACGTCATAGGTTTCGATGTGATAGATAACGTCACGGATAGCGTCGAGGCCTTCCTGCACGGTGAAATGAATTTCGTGGTGCACGGTGCCTAAATGGTCGGCAACCTGCTGCGCCGCCTTCAAGTCAGGGGATCCTTCAAGACCCACTGCAAATGAATGCAGCTGTGGCCACCAGGCTTCGCTCTGATCTTTATCTTCAATACGACGACCGGCAAATTTCTTGGTGATCGCAGAGATAATAGAAGAGTCCAAGCCGCCAGAGAGCAGCACGCCGTAAGGCACGTCTGACATCAGGTGCGTTTTTACCGACTCTTCCAGCGCTTCTTTCAGCTCGGCCTTATCGGTAACGTTATCTTTAACGTTGTCGAATTCGAACCAGTCACGCTGATAATATTCAACGATTTCGCCGTCTTTGCTCCACAGGTAGCTGCCCGCCGGGAACTCTTTAATGGTGCGGCAAACCGGAACCAGTGATTTCATTTCAGACGCGACATACAGGTTGCCGTGTTCGTCATGGCCCATGTACAGCGGGATAATGCCCATGTGGTCGCGGCCAATCAGGTAGGCATCTTTTTCCGTGTCATAAAGGATAAAGGCGAACATGCCGTAAAGTTCGTCGAGGAACGCCGGGCCTTTTTCCTGATACAGCGCCAGAATCACTTCGCAGTCAGATTCGGTCTGGAAAGCATAGCTCTCGCCCAGAGAAGCACGCAGCGCCTGATGGTTGTAGATTTCGCCGTTAACTGCCAGAACATGAGTATGTGCTTCGTTGTACAGAGGCTGCGCGCCGTTGTTGACGTCAACAATCGACAGACGCTCGTGACAAAGAATCGCTTTGTCGCCGGCATAAACGCCAGACCAGTCTGGACCACGGTGACGCATCAAGCGTGACAGCTCTAGCGCCTTTTTGCGCAGCTCGATGGAGTCAGTCTTGATATCGAGCACACCAAATATAGAACACATATAACTCTCCCTAACGGCTTTTCTCAGGCGGTGATGTTGTTATTCATAACCAGTTTTGGTTGAGCAGCGTTATCGCTTTGCACTTCTTTTTTGACGACTTCGCTGCGTCTCTGATATTGAAAATGCGTAAAAGCGCGAACCTTTGCAAGCGATTTAGTGATTGTCTGAAAAATAGTTGGTTGACCCCTCTCGTTTCTTAGCGGATTGTCAGTTTTAAAGGTGTAAAATTAGCGGATCGGCAAAAAAACGAGGTTTGGGTTCATGCGCGGGCATATTTTTGCCACAGTAAGTTAACAATCAGCAAACCGTGGCAGAAAAGTAAATTTTTAGGAGGTGGTTTCGAGTAGGCGTTGCAGCAACACGCCGTTAAGCATCGCGCGTTTCACCAGTGCAAAGGCGCCAATTGCCGAGCGATGGTTCAATTCTGAGGTGACGATCGGCAAATTACGGCGGAAATCCTTCAGTACCTGAGCATTGATGCAGCTTTGCAGGGCAGGGAGCAGCACTTTGTCGGCTTCTGTAATTTCACCGGCGATCACTACTTTTTGCGGATTAAACAGGTTAATCGCGATGGCGATGCTTTTGCCCAAATGACGGCCAACGTATTCAATCACTTCACAGGCAAGGCGATCGCCTTTATTGGCGGCCTTGCAAATAGCGCCAATCGAGCAATCATCGACCGTCAATTTGCTGTGATAGCCCTGCGTCAGTAGATTACGCACCCGATTTTCAATCGCCGAGTTGGCAGCAATCGTTTCAAGACAGCCAAAGTTGCCGCAGTGACAGCGTTCGCCGAGCGGATCAACCTGAATGTGACCGATTTCACCCACGTTGCCGTTACTGCCGAGAAAAATCTGGCCGTTGACCAAAATGCCTGCGCCCGTGCCGCGATGTAAACGAACCAAAATGGAGTCCTGACAGTCGCGCGTTGCACCGAAATAGTGCTCCGCCAGCGCCAGACTGCGAATATCGTGGCCGACAAAACAGGTGACGTTAAATTTTGTTTCGAGTACGTCGACCAAACGCCAGTTGTGAACGCTGATGTGCGGCATGTAGCGCACCACGCCTTTTAACGGATCGACCAAGCCGGGCAGAATCACCGAAATTGCAATCAGCTCGCGAATCTTGCGTTGATTTAATTCGATAAATTGGGTGATAGCTAGGCCAAGGGCGTTTTCCAGCGTCTCCTGCGTGCGTTCGGGTAGAGGATAATGCTGTTCGGAAAGGGCTTTGGCGCTGAGATCGTAAAGCGTGATGGTTGCGTCATTGCGGCCAAGGCGCACCGCAACGGTTTGAAACTGACGGGTTTCGGTGATAATTGAAATAGCGCGCCGACCGCCGGTCGAGGCCTGCTGATCCACTTCTTTTATCAGGCCGCGTTCCAGCAGTTGGCGGGAGATTTTGGTGACACTGGCGGGAGCAAGCTGGCTGAGTTCCGCAATTTGAATTCTTGAAATGGGACCCTGCTGATCAATCAGGCGATACACCGCCGCGCCGTTCAACTGTTTAACCAGATCAACATTACCGATTTGTGCCTGCCCGCCTGTGTTCATCACTCTCTCTCTGCTATTTATACCTCGTCGCCGTTGACGAGCGTTTTTGTTATTTTAAAGTCATGGGTAAACGCGGTCAGGTTAGCCACTTTTCCGGCTTCGATGCTGCCGAGCATCTTGTCGACGCCGATAGCGCGAGCCGGGTAGAGCGCGGCCATGCGCAACGCCTCATCCAGCGGGATCCCGACGTGTTCGACGCTGTTCTGCACGGCTTCTATCATAGTCAGCGCAGAACCGCTGAGGGTGCCGTTTTCGTCTACACACAGTCCATCGCGATAGTATATTGTTTTGCCAGCAAAAATGAACTGATCAATATCTGCACCGGCAGGCGCGGTGGCGTCGGTAACCAAAACCAGCTTATTACCCTTGAGTTTTTTGGCGTTGCGAATACTCGGCCAGGCGACGTGCAGACCGTCGGCGATAATGCCGGTATAGACGTCATCGGTGTCGAAAATCGCGCCCATCAAACCGGGCTGACGGCCGGAAATTGGCGGCATGGCGTTATAAAGGTGCGTGGCGAAGCTGATGCCCGCCGCAAAACCTTCGCGCGCCTGCTCGTAGCTGGAGTTTGAGTGACCCGCAGAAACGATGATTCCGGCGTCGCTGAGCTGGCGAATAAATTTGGCGTCGACCTGCTCGGGAGCCAGCGTCACCTTGCTGATAACATCGGCATTGGCGCAGATAAAATCAATCATTTCGGCATCGGGTTTACGGATAAACGCCGGATTATGCGTACCTTTTTTCTCGATGCTCAGATAAGGCCCTTCGAGATGCAGACCCAGCGCCTGATGTTGATACTTGTTCAAGTATTCGCGCATCACGGCAATGCCGTGCTTCATAAACGCATCACTGCTGGTGATAAGCGTCGGCAAATAGCTGGTACAGCCCGACTTTTCGTTGGCCGCCTGCATAATTTCCAGCGTTTCGACCGAGATAGCCTCAAGCGAATCGTTGAACTGCACGCCGCCACAGCCGTTAAGCTGGAGATCGATAAAGCCGGGGGCCAATATTGCGCCGTTCAGGCTGCGCGTTTCAATGCCGGCAGGCAGTTCTGCCAGCGGACAAACGCGCTCAATCAGGCCATCGGCGATGACCACGGCGTGATTGTCCAAAATATCGTGACCCGTATATACGCGGCAATCTATGTAAGCTGGCATTCCGTAATGCTCCCATCTAAAAATTTGCTAGAGAACTAAAATCACAGGCCCTTCATATTTTCCGCTTCGAGTTCGCGGAAGTATTTAACCGTTTTGACTTTTAATTCCATGGTGGAAGGCTCGTCACAAACCACAACGGCTTTTGCATGCAGTTGCAGACAGCTGATGGTCCACATGTGATTGATATTGCCTTCCACGGCGGCTTCCAGCGCCTGCGCTTTCGCGTGGCCGGTCACCAGAATCATCACTTCTTCGGCGTCCAGCAAGGTTCCAACGCCCACGGTCAGGGCAAATTTCGGCACCTGTGACACATCGTTGTCGAAGAAGCGCGAGTTGGCGATGCGGGTATCGTGGGTCAGCGTTTTAATGCGCGTACGCGATGCCAGAGAAGAAGCCGGTTCGTTAAAAGCAATGTGACCGTCGTTACCGACACCGCCCATAAATAAGTTTATTTTGCCGTAAGACTTAATTTTCGCCTCGTATTGACGGCACTCTTCGTCGACGTCTGCGGCATTACCATTCAACAGATTAATATTTTCTTTTTTAATATCAACGTGGTCGAAGAAATTTTTGTACATAAAGGTGTGATAGCTTTCAGGATGCGCCTGCGGCAAACCGACATATTCATCCATATTAAAGGTTACCACGTTTTCAAAGCTGACTTGGCCTGCTTTATGCATAGCTACCAGATGCTTATACGCTTCCATCGGCGTGCCGCCGGTAGGTAGGCCCAACACAAACGGGCGATCGGCAGTAGGGTTGAAGGCGTTGATGCGTTGAACAATATGACGCGCCGCCCATTTGCCGACGTCGACAGAAGAATTCAGGGGGATAAGTCTCATTACACACCTCTTAAGTTTTGAAAAACGAATTTTGAGAAAATAAGTCGATTTTTTCCGTTGCTTAAAGCAACAGAAGAGTTAATTTTGCTGGCGATGGGCGCGCTTTGACTTTACAGCCGAGCCATTAACACCGATGATCGGCACCAGACCGCCTAGATTTTTTTGATGATAAAATAAGTTTTGGTCGATGACCAGTATTATGGCCTGTTAACCCACCTTTTTGGTGATAATAATCACAAATTAGGGGGTTTTAATTTGCGATACGAATTAAATTTTTTAAACTGCGCGGTAGACGGTGCATTTTGCGGGATTTCGCCAAAGAAAAGCCGGATTCTTGCAGTTTTTACATTAAGCAGTAACACATTCCAATTAAACTGTTTTGGTGATTCGCCAGTGGGCGAATAGGGGGAAAAGTTGAGTATACTTAGCTACTTGCAGAAAATAGGCCGCGCCTTGATGGTGCCGGTTGCCACACTACCCGCCGCCGCGATCTTAATGGGCGTAGGGTATTGGATTGACCCGATTGGCTGGGGCGGCGACAACGCGCTGGCCGCGCTGTTTATCAAGTCAGGATCGGCGATTATCGAAAATATGGCCGTGCTCTTCGCGATAGGCGTGGCGTACGGGATGTCAAAAGATAAAGATGGCGCCGCCGCGCTGACAGGTTTCGTTGGTTTTCTGGTGCTGACCACGCTGTGTTCCCCCGCTGCCGTTTCGATGATTCAGAAAATCCCGGTTGCCAACGTGCCCGCCGCGTTTGGCAAAATCAACAACCAGTTTGTCGGTATTCTGGTCGGTATTATTTCTGCAGAGCTGTATAACCGCTTTAGCCACGTCGAGCTGCCGAAGGCGCTGTCATTCTTCAGCGGCCGTCGTCTGGTGCCTATTATGACCTCGTTCGTGATGATTGGTGTCGCCTTCATCATGATGTACATCTGGCCGTTGATCTTTAACGGACTGGTTAATTTCGGCGAACATATTCAACACCTCGGCTCGGTCGGCGCGGGCATTTACGCCTTCTTCAACCGCTTGCTTATTCCGGTCGGCTTGCACCACGCGCTCAACTCGGTGTTCTGGTTTGACGTCGCGGGCATCAACGATATTCCCAACTTCCTTGGCGGTCAGGAATCTATCGCCTCAGGTAAAGCCATTCCCGGTATTACCGGCCGTTATCAGGCGGGCTTCTTCCCGATCATGATGTTTGGCCTGCCGGGCGCTGCGCTGGCGATTTATCACTGCGCGCGTCCTGAAAATCGCGCCAAGGTCGGCGGTATCATGCTGGCGGCGGCCTTTGCCTCCTTCTTTACCGGCATCACCGAACCGCTGGAATTCTCCTTCATGTTCGTTGCACCGGTGCTTTATGTGATCCACGCGTTGCTGACCGGCGTATCAGTATTTATCGCCGCCAGCATGCACTGGATTGCCGGCTTCGGTTTCAGCGCGGGTCTGGTGGATATGGTGCTGTCAACGCGTAACCCGCTGGCAACACACTGGTACATGCTGATTCCACAGGGCATCGTCTTCTTCTTCATCTATTACGTAGTGTTCCGTTTCACTATCAAGAAATTCAACCTGTTAACCCCGGGTCGCGAGCTGGCCGTTGCCGGTGATGAAAGCGACGGTTACGACGTTAATGTCGAACGCAAGGGCGGTAACAAGGCGGATGAAACGGCGGCGCTGGCACGTCAATATATTGGCGCGATTGGTGGCTCGGAAAACCTGACCGGCATCGACGCCTGTATCACCCGTCTGCGTCTGAACGTGAAAGATTCGTCGCTGGTCAACGATGCGCTGGCAAAACGTCTGGGCGCGTCGGGCGTGATTCGTCTTAACAAGCAGAGCGTGCAGGTTATCGTCGGAACGCGTGCCGAAATCATTGCCGGTGCAATGCGCAACGTGCTGACCGGCGGCGCCGTTGCGGCCTCCGCGATGCCCGCTGCCTCTGCGCCAGCTTATGAAGCGAAGCCACAGGCCGTGCCGAACACGCCGAAAACCGTGCTCGAAACGCTGATTTCGCCGATCACCGGTGACGTAGTCGCGCTGGATCAGGTTCCTGACGAAGCTTTCGCCAGCGGCGCGGTAGGTGAAGGTCTGGCTATTCGTCCGACCGGCAAAACCGTGGTCTCTCCGGCCAATGGCGTGGTGGTTAAAATCTTTAACACCAATCACGCATTCTGTCTGGAAACCGACGCCGGTGCCGAAGTGGTGGTTCACATCGGTTTGGATACTGTCGCGCTTAACGGTCAGGGCTTTACCCGACTGGTTGAAGAGGGCGCAACGGTACGCGCAGGCGAACCTGTGCTCGAGCTGGATCTGAACTATCTGAACGCCAACGCGCGCTCAATGATTAGCCCGGTTGTCGTGAGCAACATGGAAGATTTCTCCGGATTGGCGCTGGTGGCCGGTGAGAAGGTCGTCGCGGGCGAAACGCGTCTGTTCGAGATCCAGTCGAAATAATCTTTTATTCGCTATTTAATTCGCCATAAGTAGAACGGGAAGAGCGCAATCTCTTCCCGTTTTTTATTATAAAATTCAAAATTGCCACTTAAGGGTTGTGTCGAAGCGAAGCTTGTATGAACATATGCGGTTAGTCTTTCGAGCTTTCGTTCGCGTAGAGGAATTGAACAATGAGTGAGGCTGAAGCCCGCCCAACAAATTTTATCCGTCAGATTATCGATGAAGATCTGGCATCCGGAAAACACGCGTCTGTAGTGACCCGTTTTCCCCCTGAGCCAAATGGTTATTTGCACATTGGCCACGCAAAATCGATCTGCCTGAACTTTGGCATCGCACAAGACTATCAGGGCCAATGCAACCTGCGCTTTGACGACACCAACCCGGTTAAAGAAGACATCGAGTTTGTCGAGTCGATCAAGAAAGACGTGCAGTGGCTCGGCTTCGAATGGAGCGGAAAGGTTCATTACTCTTCCGATTACTTCGACCAGCTGCATCACTACGCGGTTGAACTGATCCAGAAAGGCCTGGCCTATGTCGACGAACTGTCGCCGGATCAAATCCGCGAATACCGTGGCAACCTGACCGCGCCGGGTAAAAACAGCCCGTTCCGCGACCGTACGGTTGAAGAGAACCTCGCGCTGTTCGAGAAAATGCGTAACGGCGAATTTGCCGAAGGCACCGCTTGCCTGCGCGCCAAAATCGACATGGCATCGCCGTTCTTCGTGATGCGTGACCCGGTGCTGTATCGCATCAAGTTCGCCGATCACCACCAGACCGGCACCAAGTGGTGCATCTATCCGATGTACGATTTCACCCACTGCATTTCCGATGCGCTGGAAGGGATCACCCACTCGCTGTGTACGCTGGAGTTCCAGGACAACCGCCGTCTGTATGACTGGGTATTGGATAACATCACCATTCCTTGTCATCCGCGTCAGTACGAATTCTCTCGTCTGAATCTCGAATACGCCATCATGTCCAAGCGCAAGCTGAACCTGCTGGTGACCGAGAATATCGTTGAAGGCTGGGATGACCCGCGCATGCCAACGGTTTCAGGCCTGCGTCGTCGTGGTTACACCGCCGGTTCCATCCGCGAGTTCTGCCGTCGTATCGGCGTGACCAAGCAGGATAACAACGTTGAAATGGCGGCGCTGGAATCTTGTATCCGTGACGATCTCAACGAGAACGCTCCGCGCGCGATGGCCGTGATTAACCCGGTAAAAGTCGTTATCGAAAACTTTGCTGGCGACGCCGTGCAGTGGGTGTCGATGCCGAACCATCCGAGCAAGCCGGAAATGGGGACGCGCGACGTGCCGTTTACCGCCGAAATCTTTATTGATCAGGCCGATTTCCGCGAAGAAGCCAACAAGCAGTACAAGCGTTTGGTGCTGGGCAAAGAAGTTCGCCTGCGTAACGCGTACGTAATCAAGGCTGAGCGCATCGAAAAAGACGCAGAAGGCAATGTTACTACCATCTTCTGTAGCTATGACGTTGATACGCTAAGCAAAGATCCTGCCGATGGCCGCAAGGTAAAAGGCGTGATCCACTGGGTTTCTGCGACAGAAGGCAAGCCAGCCGAATTCCGCCTGTACGATCGTCTGTTCAGCGTGGCAAATCCGGCGCAGGCCGAAGACTTCCTAACCACCATCAACCCAGAGTCGCTGGTAATTGCCCAAGGCTTCGTTGAACCAAGCCTGGCTTCAGCCGAAATTGGTGTGAGCCTGCAGTTCGAGCGCGAAGGTTATTTCTGCGCCGACAGCACTTACTCCAGCGCCGAGCATTTGGTGTTTAACCGCACCGTTGGCCTGCGTGATAACTGGGAAAGCAAGCCCGCGGTGTAATGCCTGTTGGTGATTTACCCAATGAAAAATGCAGCCTTTGCGGGCTGCATTTTTTTTGGCTATCGCGAAGCAAAAGTTTGCCGTTATGAAGGAGAGGACAGATCGCAGGCAAAAAAAAACCGCTTTTCAGCGGTCATTTTGTATTCATAAGCCGTTATTCTTCATAACCGCTCTGGCGCCGGCTATTAGCCTTTGCCGTGCACAGAATCATCTTCCAGACAGTTGCCGTCTTCGCAGTGACCGTAAAGATAAAGGCTGTGGTTGGTTAATTTAATGCCGTGGCGTTTGGCAATCTCACGCTGACGTGCTTCGATATATTCGTCGCGGAATTCAATAACACGACCGCAATCGAGGCAGATAAGGTGGTCATGGTGATGCTGTTGGGTCAGTTCAAATACTGACTTGCCGCCTTCAAAGTTGTGGCGGGTAACAATGCCGGCATCGTCAAACTGGTTAAGCACGCGGTAAACCGTGGCCAGACCAATCTCTTCGCCCATGTCGATAAGTTCTTTGTACAAATCTTCCGCGCTGACGTGGTGACCTGCCGGGGCTTGCAACACTTCCAGGATTTTAAGACGCGGAAGCGTGACTTTTAAGCCGGCTTTCTTCAGTGCGGTGTTGTTGTCAGTCATGCGGATTTAGTCCTGTCACTATGCTAATCACGTTAATGAAAACGGTGGGCTGTTAATAACCATCATTCTGATCCAAAGGTTTTAAGCAGACCCGAAGGTATAAAGCAAGACCAAAGGTTTTAAACCCAATGCGGGCAGAACGATAAAACAGATACAGTTAGTGTACCTTGATCGGGCTGAAATTTACAATTTTGAAGCTCTTAAATTGTTAATTTCAGTGATAGTTTGGCCCTTTAACGAATAACCTCAACGTTTCAGGGCCTTAGCCTTTGTGTGGGATTAACCGATAATCTCGGCAAGGCTTAATTCTTCGGAAATTTGCTTAACCCAGGCGTCAACGCGTTCGTTGGTCAGCTCGGGTTGACGGTCTTCGTCGATAGCCAAACCGATGAAATGGGTCTCATCCGCCATGCCTTTCGACGCTTCGTAGCCGTAACCTTCGGTTGACCAGTGACCGACGATCACCGCGCCGCGAGGTTCGATGATGTCACGCACGGTGCCCATCGCGTCACAGAAGTATTCCGCGTAGTCTTCCTGATCGCCACAGCCGAATACGGCTACCAGCTTACCTTCGAAATCTATCTCTTCCAGCGTCGGGAAAAAGTCGTCCCAGTCACACTGTGCTTCACCGTAGTACCAAGTTGGGATGCCGAGCAGCAAAATATCGTATTTTTCCAGATCTTCTTTACTGCTTTTGGCGATGTCCTGAATGTCAGCCACATCTTTACCCAACTGCTTCTGGATCATTTTTGCGATGTTTTCGGTGTTTCCGGTGTCGGAACCAAAGAAGATACCTACAACTGCCATAAGCTTATCTAACCTCTTGTTCTTTAATGGACTCGGTGAGTCAATGTGTTCGTTTGCAGCGTGAATCAACGACGCCTGGAATTTATTACCTAAAAATCATAGCCCAATAGTTTATAGGGCAACGCGCTAAAGCGTTATCGCCTTTGTGTGTTCCGTTACGCGTTTTTTAATTAGGAGAGCAGTCAAAAGGCAATGTCGAGATTTTTTCGGGCGGACAGCTTTACCTTTCAGGTAACTAACCCAACCGGTAAGCAACAGAAAGAGAGCAACGGCGGGTAATCACGAGCATTACCCGCCCGAATCAGTCGTGCGAAGACGCGCTTTCCTGATTGTTCAGATGAGATAGCAACATCTGTTCAATCAGCTCGCTACGGCTGATATTTTGCTGTTCCGCCAGCTTGTTAAGCGCATCGACAGCTTCGGCATTGATTTTCAGCTCTACGCGACGCAAACCGTTGTTTTTGTCACGGCGAAGCTGATTACGCTTGTTAATCCGAAGCTGTTCATCGCGAGATAGCGGATTTGTTTTTGGACGTCCCGGACGGCGATCGTCTGCGAACAGATCAAGCGTCGTACGATCCAGTTGTTCTTTTGCCATAGGTAGCGGTACAACTAGGGAAGTTACATCGGAAACGGCGCAAGCCCTTTCAGATGAGATGGTTACACATTTCGGGTTAACAAACCCTAACCCAATTTACCTCCAACGCCTGAGAAAAACGGCCTCGGCGCAGGGGCAAAATTACAGCGCGCAATCATACCCTAGCGTATATCCCTCCACAACGCCTAACTACCTTGAATATTAGCTAAGTTATTAGGATTCGCCGTTTTTATGCACAGACTTGTGCACATGAGAGTAAATATTCGTCGCTCAGGCCACTTTTGCTAAAAAAGCATGGGTCGTTAAACCATTTAGTCGATGAAACGATGAATCGCGCGCAGCACCGCGTCGGGCTTTTCGGCGTGTACCCAATGTCCGCTTCCGGCAATAACGTGCGCACGGGCGAGCGGGAACTGACGTGCAATGGCGTCGCGATGGCTATCCTGCACGTAATCCGAGAGTTCACCGCGAATAAACAGCGCCGGATGCGGCCAGGCGGGCACCTCTTGCCAACCAATAATATTGGCATATTCGGCCTGCAAGGCGGACACGTTAAAACGCCATTCGCCCTGCTGGAACGATTTCAGCAGAAACTGAATGACGCCATCTTCCAGCCGCTTTCCTTTATAGAGATAGGCCTGCATAAACTGCGTGGCGCCTGCGCGGTCTTTAATTCCCGCCTCGGTCACGGCATTGAGCGCGGCAAAAATCTCGTCGTGACGGCGAATCTGGTAATCCACGGGCGACATATCTATCGCCACCAGCTTGGCGACGCGCTCTGGCGCCACGGCGGTCAATGCCATCGCGGCTTTAGCGCCCATCGAATGGCCTATCACCAGCGCTTTTTCGATACCGGCGTCGTCGAGCGTGTCGCGCAGATCTTCGGCCATCGCCTGATAATTCATCACGGACGAGCGCGCTGAAAGCCCGTGATTACGCAAATCTACCTGAAGCACACTATGCTGTTGTTTCAGGTCGCGTGCCAAAATGCCGAGATTGTCCAGCGTGCCAAACAGGCCGTGGATTAATAGTACAGGTAATGTCTGATTTTCAGACGATTCGGCGGGTTGCAGTCGATAATGTAATTTCATGGCAGAGTCCGTACAGACATTTATTACAGGTAAGATTCTCATTAGGTTATCATGAGTTACGGAAGATTTTCCGAGTGGGATATAGGGTTTATTCTGCTTTTTGAATATTGAGGTGATTAGCCTTTTTGTTTGCGCAGTTTAATTTGTATAATCCTTTGAATAAATTAAGTAGAAAAACAGTACTGGATAAAGATGAAAACGATTGAGGTTGATGAAGAGCTTTACCGCTATATCGCAAGCCACACGCAGCATATCGGTGAAAGTGCATCAGACATTTTACGGCGGATGCTGAAATTTACTGCCGGCCAGGAAGTGCAGCCGACGCCTGTTGTGGCCAGCGCTGCGCACGAAGAAAAGCCTGCGGCAGCCTCTGCGACCCCGCCTGTCGTCACAGCCA
Organism: Rouxiella sp. T17; assembly: GCF_036663475.1. Taxonomy (NCBI): domain Bacteria; kingdom Pseudomonadati; phylum Pseudomonadota; class Gammaproteobacteria; order Enterobacterales; family Yersiniaceae; genus Rouxiella; species Rouxiella sp. T17. The sequence continues at coordinate 321,312 of NZ_JAWUEA010000035.1, forward strand.
ATACGCCTCGTGAACGCGTCCGCGCCATGCGTGAATTAATGCTTTCCGACGAATACGCCGAGCAAACTAAAGCGGTTAACCGTTTTATGCTGATCCTCACCACGTTATATACGCTCAATCCTAAAGAATTTGCCGTAGCGACCGAATCACTTACCGGCCGCACGCGTACCTATTTTGCCGGCGACCAGCAAACGTTGCTGCAAAACGGTATCCACACCAAGCCAAAGCACGTACCAGGAACACCTTATTGGGTCATTACCAATACCAACACGGACCGTAAACGCGGCATGATCGAGCACATCATGCAATTGATGCAGTTCCCAGTCGAACTGATTGATAAAGTTTGCGGAACCCTTTAATTCAGCATTAGGGAGAAATGCCAGTGGCCAACAACCCCCGCGCAGGGCAACCTGCTCAGCAAAGCGATTTGATTAACGTTGCACAACTTACGTCGCAGTATTATGTATTGCAGCCAGATCCGTCCAATAGCGCCCACGCGGTTAAATTCGGCACTTCTGGACATCGCGGCAGCGCCGGACGCCACAGCTTTAACGAATCCCACATTTTGGCTATCGCGCAAGCTATCGCCGAAGTGCGCAAAGAGCAGGGGACCACGGGTCCATGCTATGTAGGTAAAGACACGCACGCGCTGTCTGAACCGGCATTTATCTCCGTGCTGGAAGTGCTGACTGCCAATGGCGTTGACGTTATTGTGCAGGAAAACAACGGCTTCACGCCGACGCCAGCGGTTTCGCACGCGATCCTGACGCACAACAAGCAGGGCAGCGCGCTGGCCGACGGCATCGTTATCACGCCTTCGCACAACCCACCGGAAGATGGCGGGATCAAATACAACCCGACCAACGGCGGTCCGGCTGATACCGACTTGACCTCTGTCATTGAAAAGCGTGCCAACGTGCTGATTGCCGACGGTCTGAAAGACGTCAAGCGTCAGTCGCTGGACAAAGCCTGGCAGAGCGGGCATCTGAACGAGCAAGATTTGGTGCAGGGCTACATCGAAGCGCTGGGCGAAATCATCGACATGCCAGCGATTCAGAAAGCCGGCCTGAAACTCGGCGTTGATCCTTTGGGCGGCTCCGGTATCGCTTACTGGCAGCGCATTGCCGAGCATTACAAGCTCGACCTGACGCTGGTTAACGATTCTGTCGATCAGACTTTCCGTTTCATGCATCTCGACCACGACGGCGTGATCCGTATGGACTGCTCGTCCGAGTTTGCGATGGGCGGCCTGCTGGCGCTGAAAGACAAGTTTGATTTGGCCTTCGCCAACGACCCGGATTACGATCGCCACGGCATCGTGACACCCGCAGGTTTGATGAATCCGAACCACTATCTGGCGGTCGCGATCAACTACCTGTTCCAGAATCGTCCACAGTGGGGGGCTGATGTCGCCGTCGGTAAAACGCTGGTTTCCAGCGCGATGATCGACCGCGTGGTTGAAGATTTGGGCCGCAAGCTGGTAGAAGTGCCGGTGGGCTTCAAATGGTTCGTTGATGGCCTGTTCGACGGCAGCTTCGGTTTCGGCGGCGAAGAGAGCGCGGGTGCGTCATTCCTGCGTTTCGACGGCACGCCGTGGTCCACCGACAAAGACGGCATTATTCTTTGCCTGTTAGCGGCTGAAATTACCGCCGTCACCGGCAAGAATCCGCAGCAGCATTACGACGAGCTGGCGGCCCGTTTCGGCGCGCCGAGCTACAACCGTATTCAGGCTCCGGCTACGCACGCGCAGAAAGCGGCGCTCTCCAAGCTCTCTCCAGAGCAGGTCAAAGCCGACACGCTGGCGGGCGACCCGATTACCGACCGCCTGACCAAGGCTCCGGGCAACGGCGCGTCGATTGGCGGTTTGAAAGTGATGACCAAAAACGGCTGGTTCGCTGCGCGTCCGTCCGGCACCGAAGAGGCTTACAAAATTTATTGTGAAAGTTTCCTTGGCGCAGAACATCGCGAGCAGATCGAAAAAGAAGCCGTGGATATCGTCAGCAAAGTATTGGCCGACGCCAAGTAAATTCGCTGCTATCGACATCTCTGATCACAAATCTTAATTAAGGCGCTGTTTATACAGCGCTTTTTTTATGCCCAATTTTTGCCGTCCACTCATGCGGAAAAAAGATATATCTAAATGCACAATGGATCTTGCCAACGCCGCAAAGTTGATCTAATTTAGATATATCGAAAACGTTTCGATATATCTATTTAAGGTGACACCATGTTTGATAAAGACAGATTTAATAAAGACGGTTTTGGCAGCGAAGCTTTCGGCAGTGAAAACGGGGGCAAACATCGCGGCGGAAAAGAACGTGGCGGTAAATTTATGGCAGGCCGTCATCGCGGTGGACGCCATGCGCCAATGGGCGAAAGAGGCGAGGATCGCGGCGAAGGTCGAGGAGAAAGACGTCCGCATCGCGGCGGCGGTCGTGGTGACAAGATGAAGCGCCTGTTCGAACACGGCGATCTGCGTCTGGTGCTGCTGGCTCTGGTAGCGAAAAAACCGAGTCACGGCTATGAGCTGATCAAGGCGATTGAAGAAGCCTCGTCAGGCCTGTATGTGCCAAGCCCGGGCGTGATTTATCCGACCCTGACGCTGCTCGAAGAACAGGAACTGCTGGAACCGCTGGTGGGTGATAAAGGGCGTAAAAGCTATCAGTTGACCGCCGCGGGACAGGAAGAGCTGGCAAAACATCAGGAAGTATTAAACGCGATTTTTGCCCGTCTGGCGAAGCGCGAAAAGCGTCAGCAACACGCTGGAAACCTTGCCGAAGGCATCAAAGAGAGCATGCATCGCCTGCGTCACGTGCTGCGCAGCAATTTTATGCGCGACGATCTCAGCCCTGAACAGGTGACCCGCGTTAACGGTACGTTGTTGAAAGCCGTAGAAATTATCGAGGCCGAATTTGCCGCCATCGACGCTGAAATGGCCGCCAACTCTTCTATTAAAGCTGCAGCGACCAAGACAACGGATACCAGCACGGCAGCAGCGCCAGTACAAGAGCCAAAAGCCGAATAACGGCGAGCCGAAAGCTCAGGGCATAAAACGGTAGCCGATGCCGGTTTCGGTCAGTAAATGACGCGGACGTGTCGCATCCTGCTCGAGCTTCTGCCGCAAATGCCCCATATAAATACGCAAATAGTGGCTGTGTTCCACGTAGTTTGGGCCCCACACGTGGCTTAACAGCTGGCGTTGCGTGATAACTTTACCGCTGTTGGCGAGCAGTTCGGCCAGCAGGCGAAATTCAATCGGCGTGAGGTGCAGGTCTTCGCCCGCACGTTGAACGCGCCGATTAATCAGGTCGACCGTCACGTCGGCGAAACTGACCAGCGGGCTCTCCTGTTGTCCGCTGGCATGGCGACGCAGCGACACGCGCACCCGCGCCAGCAGCTCGCCCACGCCGAAAGGTTTAGTCAAAAAGTCATCCGCACCGGCATCCAGCGCGGCAATTTTGTCCGCCTCGTCAGTGCGCGCCGACAGCACGATAATCGGGATACTGCTCCAATGGCGCAGGTCGCGAATGTAATCCAGTCCATCACCGTCCGGCAGGCCGAGATCGAGAATCACCAGATCCGGCTTGCGGGTTCCGGCTTCAATCAGTCCACGTTGCAGGGTTTCGCTTTCAAAAACCTTAACACCTTCCCCCTCCAGCGCGGTTCGCACAAAGCGCCGGATCTCTTTTTCATCTTCGACAATCAGAACGTGGATGGTCACAGTGCTCCTGGTTTAATTATCAAGGTCATCTCTTTGATAAACTGTACGCGTTAAACGTCTTCGGATTCCAGCGCGGGCGGTTTTTCCAGCGGAAGCGTGAAGCTGAACTGCGCGCCGCCCTGCGGCAAGTTCTCGGCAAAAATTTTCCCGCCGTGCACCGCTATAATGGCATGACAAATCGCCAACCCCAAGCCAACGCCCGGAATCGCCGACTCTTTATTTCCGCGCGCGAATTTTTCGAAAATCTGCTTTTCGCCGCCCGCCGCAATTCCGGGTCCGTTATCGGCCACCTTAACCTCGAGCCAATCGCCGTGAGCACGCGCGCTGAGGCGAATATCGGCGGATCTGCCCGCATATTTGTCGGCGTTTTCCAGCAGATTAATAAACACCCTTTCGATCAGGCTGGCGTCGCAGTTGACCAGCAGCAACTCTGAGGGCAAATCGACGGTGATGTGATGACCAGAAAGCAGCGGCTCGAGCATGCGCAGCGCGCTGCCGATAATCTCCTCCAGCGACTGCCACTCTTTACGCAGATTAAAACCGCCGGACTGAATGCGCGCCATATCCAGCAGATTATTCACCAGCCGCGTGGTGCTTAACACCTGTTGGCGAATTTGGTTGGCCTGTGGCGCGAAAGGCGAGCCTTCGCTGGCGAGATCCAGCGTCAGGATTTCGGCCTGCCCAAACAGCACGGTTAGCGGCGTGCGCAGATCGTGGGAAAGGGCGGCGAGCAGCGAATTACGCAGCTGTTCGCGTTCGGTTTCAAGCCGTGCGCTTTCGGCCCGCGCCGCCAGCTCGAGACGTTCGAGGGCGTTGGCGATAAGCACGGTAAAGGTTTGCAGCAGGCGTTGCTGTTCGGGCACCAGCAGTTGGCGCAGCGTCGCGGGTTCCACCGCCAGCAGGCCGAGCGTTTTGCCCGAGGCGACCAGCGGCAAAAGCTGATAGGGCACGCCGGGCAAGGTATCTGTGCCAGCACCGGCGGGCGACTGTTTATCAAAACTCCAGCGCGCGATGGCCGGATCGACAGCAATCGTCTGGCCGTTATCACTCTCGTTTTGCGAGAAATCGAGCCGGCTTTGCGTCTCATGCAGCTCCTTTTGCGGCAACAATACCGCCGTCTTGGCGTTTAACGTCGCCGAGATAAAATGGCGGCTAGTTTGCGCGACGGCGTCGGGCGTTACGGCCTGACTCAAACTTTTCGACATCTCATAAAGTTGCTGCGCCCGCTTTTCGCGGTGACGCGCAATTCTTGCCTGATATCGCACGCCCGCCGTCAGATTACCGATCAGCACGCCGACAATCAGCATCACCCCGAAGGTCAGCAAATACTGCGCGTCAGTGACAGCAAACGAGCCGCGCGGCTGCACCAGAAACAGGTCAAAACTGGCAACATTAATTACCGCCGCCAGCACCGACGGCCAACGACCGTAAAACAGCGCCGTGATCACCACGCCGAGCAGGTAAACCATGATCAGGTTGGCGGTGTCAAAGAACGGCAGCAGAAACTGCGACCCAAAGGTGATCAGCGCGCACAGCAGCACGGCAAGGCCGCAACCCCGAATCTGGCGGCTAAAACGCTCGCTAAAAGCGCGAGCATCCGGCTCTTTGCGGCCCGCATTGACAGGCGTTTCGTCCAGACTCACCAGCAGGAGATCCAGCTCAGGTCCGTGTTCCGCCAGACGTTCGGCGAGCGTTTCACCCCAGCGAAAACGGCGTGCAGCGCGACGGCCCAGCACGATTTTACCCAGCGAATGTTCACGCGCGTAGCGTAAAATCGCCTGTTCCTCGTGCGGGTCAGAAAGCGTCGCCGTTTCTGCGCCGAGCTCCTGCGCCAGTTTTAAGGCCTGCAAAATACGTCGACGCTGGTTTTCGGGCAGCCGATGCAGGCGCGGTGTTTCAACATAGACTGCGTGCCAGACGCAGCCCAGTCGCGCTGCGAGCCGCGCTGCCACTCTGACCAGCTTTTCATTACTGCCGCCGTGGCCGATGCACAGCAAAATGGCGTCGCGCGTGTGCCAGATTCGCGTGCTGCCAGAGGTATCACGAAAGGCGCGCATCTGCTCGTCAACCCGATCGGCGGTGCGACGCAGAGAAAGTTCGCGCAGGGCGATAAGATTGCCTTTACGGAAAAAATGCTCGATGGCGCGTTCGGCCTGATCCGCGAGATAAACTTTGCCCTCTTTAAGCCGCTGACGCAGGTCGTCGGGCGGAAGATCGACCAATACCACCTCGTCAGCCTGGTCAAAAATATGATCGGGCACGGTTTCACGGATGGTAATGCCCGTCACGCCGCTGACCACGTCGTTGAGACTTTCGAGATGCTGAACGTTGACGGTGGTAAACACGTCGATACCGGCGTCGAGCAGCTCGTCGATATCCTGCCAGCGTTTTGGATGGCGAGAACCTATCGCGTTGCTGTGCGCCAGTTCATCCATCAAAATCAGCGCCGGATGGCGTTGCAGCGCGGCGTCGAGGTCAAATTCGCTTAGCTGACGACCGCGATGGGTAATGCGCTTTGGCGGCAATCGTTCGAGACCGGGCAGCAGACTTTCGGTTTCAAGGCGACCGTGGGTTTCGACCACGCCGATCGCGACGTTCAGCCCCGTGGCGCGCAGCCTTTGCGCCTCTTGCAGCATGGCGTAGGTTTTCCCGACGCCCGCGCAGGCACCGAAGAAAATCTTCAGTCGGCCGCGCGGTTTCTCATTCACCTGCGCGAGCAGGCTGTCGGGGTCGGGCCGTTGGATCTCGTTATCTACCATGCGGTTGCCTTGTTGTTTAACTGCCCGACGCGTGGTCGAGCGCCAGATTAAGCTGCAACACGTTCACCACCGGCTGGCCGGTAAAACCTGCCAACGGTGATGTAGTGTTTTCTTTAATCAGCTGCTCGATTTTTTCCGCGGTGAATTTTCGCGCGCGGGCGATGCGCGCAACTTGCCAGTTTGCCGCCGCAATGGAAATGTGCGGGTCCAATCCGCTGCCCGACGCGGTGAGCAGATCGACAGGGATCGGCGCGTGGTTAGCAGGATCACTGCCCCGCAAGGCGGCAACGCGCGCGGCGATCGCCTTATCCAGCGCTGGATTGGTGATCGCCAGATTGCTTCCCGCCGACGCCATCGCATTATAGGCGCTATCGGAGGTGGCGGAAGGGCGGCCCCAGAAATAATCTGCGCGAGTAAAAGCCTGACCGATCAGCGTGGAACCGACCGGTTTACCGTCGACAAACAGCAGCGAACCGGAGGCCTGAGCACGAAAAATCAGCGTCGAAATTCCCGTCATCAGCAGCGGATAACCGACGCCGGTAATCAGCGTCAACAGCAGCAGCAAAGTCAATGCGGGTCTTAAATAAGTGTGGCGAGCCAGCACGTTCATAATGTATTCCTTGGTTTTTTTCGTTACGCCAAATGCAGCAGGGTGAGCAGCAGGTCGATCAGTTTGATGCCGACGAAAGGCACCAGCAGGCCGCCCAGCCCGTAGATCCACAGGTTACGACGCAGCAACGCCGCCGCGCTCATGGGCTTGTAGCTCACGCCGCGCAATGCCAGCGGGATCAAAAAGACAATCACCAGCGCGTTGAAAATCACCGCCGACATAATCGCCGACGACGGCGAGTGCAGTTGCATCACGTTCAGCGCGTTAAGTTGCGGATAGGTCGCGGCGAAGGCGGCCGGAATGATGGCGAAATATTTCGCGACGTCGTTGGCGATGCTAAAGGTCGTCAGCGAGCCGCGCGTCATCAGCATCTGCTTGCCGATGTGTACCACCTCAATCAGCTTGGTCGGATTCGAGTCTAAATCGACCATGTTTCCGGCCTCTTTCGCCGCCTGCGTACCTGAATTCATCGCGACCGCCACGTCGGCCTGCGCCAGCGCGGGCGCGTCGTTGGTGCCGTCGCCGGTCATTGCCACCAGCCGACCTTCGGCCTGATATTGGCGAATCAGGGCGAGTTTAGCTTCGGGCGTGGCTTCGGAGAGAAAATCGTCGACGCCCGCCTCGGCAGCGATCGCGGCGGCGGTCAGGCGGTTGTCGCCGGTGATCATCACCGTTTTAATGCCCATCTTGCGCAGCTCGGCAAACCGTTCCTTAATGCCGCCCTTAACGATGTCTTTGAGCTCGACCACGCCCAGCACGCGCGCGCCTTCTGCCACTACCAGCGGAGTGCCGCCTTTGCGCGCCACCGTTTCGACCAGCGCGTCGACCGCGAGAGGGAAATGGCCGTGATTGGCTTCGACGTGGCGGCGAATGGCGTCCACCGCGCCTTTACGGATTAAGCGATCGCCAATGTTGACGCCGCTCATCCGCGTTTGCGCCGAGAAGGGCACAAAGCTGGCGTTCAGCGAGGCAATATCGCGCTCGCGCAGATTAAAGCGCTGTTTGGCTAACACCACGATGGAGCGGCCTTCCGGCGTTTCATCGGCCAGTGACGAGAGTTGCGCCGCGTCGGCTAAATCCCGTTCGCTGACCTCGGGCGCGGGCAGAAACTGCGCGGCCTGACGGTTGCCGAGCGTGATGGTGCCGGTTTTGTCGAGCAGCAACACGTCGACATCACCGGCGGCTTCGACGGCGCGCCCGCTGGTGGCAATCACGTTGGCCTCCAGCATGCGGCTCATTCCCGCAACGCCGATGGCCGACAGCAAACCGCCAATCGTGGTCGGGATCAGACAGACCAGCAGCGCGACCAGCACGGTTATCGACACCGGCTCGCCGCCGTGGCTGGCTTCGACGCTGAACAGTGAAAACGGGTAAAGCGTGGCGGTGGCGAGCACGAAAATCAGCGTCAGCGCGACCAGCAAAATCGTCAGTGCGACTTCGTTAGGCGTCTTGCGCCGTTTCGCCCCTTCGACCATCGCGATCATTCGGTCGAGGAAGGTTTCGCCCGGATTCACCGTACAGGTGACGATAAGCCAATCGGAAAGCACGCGCGTACCGCCGGTTACCGATGAAAAATCGCCGCCCGATTCGCGGATGACGGGCGCGGACTCGCCGGTGATCGCGCTTTCATCTACCGACGCGCCGCCTTCCAGCACTTCGCCGTCGCAGGGCACCGTATCGCCAGCTTCAATCAGCACAATATCGCCTTTGCGCAGGCTGTCGGCGGAGACTTTTTCGGTTTTCGATCCATAAAAACTCTCTGTTTTATCGTGGCGAGCGTCGGGCATTTTTTTGGCCCAGCTGGTTTTCTGCACCCCTTTCAAACTCTCGGCCTGCGCCTTGCTTCGCCCCTCGGCCAGCGCTTCGGCGACGTTGGCAAACAGCACGGTAAACCACAGCCACAGCGCGATGCTGCCGGTGAAGGCAGCGCTGCCCGGCGTTTTTCCGAGCAGGATCGCCAGCCAAATCAGCGAGGTCAAAATACTGCCGAGATAGACCACGAACATCACCGGATTTCGCCATTGCGCGCGAGGGTCCAGCTTTTTGAACGCCTCGATGATGGCCGTGCGCAGTAACCGAGGTTCAAATAGGGCACGTTGTTTGCGACTCATTATTATCTCTCTTGGTTCTTTGAGATGGGCAGGCTTAACGCGCCAGCCACAGCTGTAAATGTTCTGCCACCGGACCCAGCGCCAGCGCCGGAATAAAGGTCAGCGCGCCGACCAGCAAAATTGTGCCAATCAGCAGGCCGATAAACAGCGGCCCTGAAGTGGGCAGTGTGCCGTTGCCCGCGGGTTGGCGTTTCTTCAACACCAGCGAACCGGCGATCGCCAGAACGGGCAAGATCACGGCGAAACGGCCAAAGAACATGGCGACGGCGAGCGTCAGGTTGTAGAAAGGCGTGTTGACGCTGAGGCCCGCGAAGGCGCTGCCGTTGTTGTTGGCCGCCGACGAGTAGGCGTAGAGCACCTCGCTAAAACCGTGTGCGCCGGGGTTGAGAATCCCGGCCTGTCCGGCTGGGCTAATCAGCGCCAGCGCGGTGCCGAGCAGCACCAGCGTCGGCGTGACCAGAATCGCCAGCGCGGTCATTTTCATATCAAAAACGTCGATTTTTTTGCCGAGGTATTCCGGCGTGCGGCCAATCATCAGCCCCGCGATAAACACCGTCAGCAGCACAAACAGCAGGATGCCGTAGAGTCCGGATCCCACGCCGCCGAACACCACCTCGCCAATTTGCATCAGCCACAGCGGGATCATGCCGCCGAGCGCGGTGAAGGAGTCGAGCATCGCGTTAACCGCGCCGCAGGAGGCCGCCGTGGTGACCACGCTAAACAGGCTCGAGGCCAGAATGCCGAATCGCGCCTCTTTGCCCTCCATGTTCAGATTGCTGGCGGCCCCGAGCGCCGAAAGGTGCGGATTACCCTGAATTTCGGCGGCCATCACGACAATCACGCAAATCACAAAAATCAGCGACATACACCACAGCAGCGCGTGGCCCTGACGGTTATCGCCAACCACCCGACCAAAGGCGAAGCACAGCGCGCACGGGATCAGGAAGATAGCCAGCATCTGCACCATGTTGGTCATCGCGGTCGGATTTTCGAACGGATGTGCCGAGTTGGCGCCAAAGAAACCACCGCCGTTGGTGCCCAGCATTTTAATCGCCTCCTGCGAAGCCACCGGCCCCATCGGCAACATTTGCTGGACTCCTTCGAGCGTGGTGATGTGCTGATAAGGCTCAAGATTTTGCAGCACGCCCTGACTGACAAAGTAGAGCGCCAGCAGCAGCGAAATCGGCAGCAGTAAATAGAGGGTGATGCGCAGCAGGTCTTGCCAGGCGTTGCCGAGCGTCGAGGCGGCGGGGCGAGCGAAGGCGCGGATCAGCGCGAAAGCCACGGCGATACCGGTGGCCGCCGAGAGAAAGTTTTGCACGGTCAATCCAGCCATCTGACTGAAATAGCTCAGCGTGCTTTCGCCGCTGTAGGCCTGCCAGTTGGTGTTGGAGACAAAACTTACCGCCGTGTTAAAGGCTAAATCCCACGAAAGCCCGGGCAGGCCCTGCGGGTTCCACGGCAGCTGGCCTTGCCCCATCAGCAGCGCGGTGAGCAGCACAATGCCGAGCAGATTAAGGCTGAAAATGGCGAGGGCATACTGCTTCCAGTTCATTTCGGCGCGGTCTGCACCTATCATCCACAGGATGCGTTGCTCGAAGGCCGCTGTGCGTGGCCCGGTTTTTCCCTCAATCAGCGCGGCGATAAACTGGCCGAGCGGATGGGCAAGCAGCATTAACAGCAGCATAAAGCTGCCAATCAGTAGAAACGCGGAGGCGGCCATTTAAAATTCCTCCGCGTTGAGCAGGGCATAAATTAAATAGCCGAGCAGAAGAACAACCATTATTGCGCCGCAGATAATCACTCAACACCTCTTCTCTAGGATTTCCCGTACAGGAAATATGAACTGCACGTGGGATAAGCAGCGAGTGTAAAGAGCGGCGTCTAAAGAACCTGAAAAAATGCGCGAGCTGAGTGTAAAAAAAGTATAAAAATGGAAAATAATAAGCCTCCGTTTTTTATGCCTGATTTAGAGGTCGGCTTTTAATCTTCGTCATTTAATATCACCCTTTCTCGAAACGTTAATTAACCTATTTCATACTTAATCACTTTCTATATTAATTGTGAATGTAATGACGTTGCCGTGTCTGCAAATAAACCCGTCTGTTAGCATTTATTTACCCGAAGCGCAGAAGTGTTAAATAAAAAACGCCGCGGGTTTATCAAGTTTCTATTACAACAATAAATTTGGAGTTTAAATGAAAGTTAATAAAACGACGCTGGGTCTGCTGGCGCTGGGAATAAGCGGCATGAGTGCCTCCTCTTTTGCTTTGGAAGCGTGGAGTGGTCAAACGGCGACCGGTGAAAACCCGATTGAGGTGGTGTTTAACGGTAATATTTATCGCAACGCTTACTGGGTTGGCGCTGATGACTGCCCACTCACTCATTCAGGCGATGCTAATTCAGGTAAAGCTTGGCGTCTAATTAAAAAAGCGTCGGCGCAAGAGATTAAAACTTACGGCAATCCAACCACCTGCAAAAAAGAAGTCGCCGTAGACGAAGAGGAAAAAAGCCAGTTTAATAGTTCTCGCACTTACGCGAAAGGCGATACGGTCATCGTAAAGCAGATCAACTATCGCGCAACAACCACGGTGGTGCCTAACTCTTTCGTGCCGGGGGAGAGCAATGCCTGGAAGCTCTATAAGCCTGCTAGCGCGTGGGATATCGAGACCCAGTATTTTAAAGATGACGTAGTCAAGATTGGCGATGAATTCTATAAAGCAGCATGGGGATCGAAGGGAGAAAATCCTGCCGATCTCAAAAATCAAAGTGCCGGGCATGACGGTAAGGTATGGTTTATTTTAGGTAAAATAAAAGAGCCTACTGCAGAACAATTAGATAGGTCGCCTGAGTTGGTAGAGAATCATCAATACGAACAAAACGCTTTAATTAAATATAAAAATAAAAACTATATTGCTTCACGTATTACGCTGCACGGTAATCCTGAAACACTTTCTCCCTGGGAAGGCTATATAGAGTGGAAAGGGGTTAAAGATTTAGTCGGTAAGCCATTACATCCGTGGCCAGCCCACGTATTCGCGCCTTATGTCGACTTTGGCCGTATGGCCTCCGATATTCCCGATATGGCATCAATGGCAGAGAAAGATAAGGTTAATCATTTTGTTCTCGCCTTTATTGTTAATCAAGACGGTTCTAAATGTGTGCCACATTGGGGCGGTGGTTATTCAATGAATAACTATTCGGAATACAGCAAAATTAAAGCGCTACGCGCCAAAGGTGGCGATGTCATGGTTTCTTTGGGTGGGGCAAATGGCGATATGTTGGCGACCATTTGCGACGATGAAAATCTGCTCAAACAGCATTATGCCGATGTCGTCGAAAACCTGAATCTCAATGCGGTGGACTTTGATATTGAAGGTAAAGGTATTAGTGACGCGGTAAGTTACCACCGTCGTAATAAAGTGTTGAGTCAGTTGCAGAAACAGTGGAAGAAAGAAGGTAAGGATATCAGCGTATGGTTCACCTTGGCCGTGCTGCCACAGGGTATGACCGATGGCGTCAAGGTTGTACAAGATGCTGACGAGCAGGGGGTAAAACTGTCGGGCATTAATCTCATGACCATGGACTACGGCGATGAGCCTTGTCCGCCGTCTAAGGGCGTAAATGATGGCATTCAGGCCACGTGTAACATCCAGGCCATTGATTCTGTTTATGAACAGGTTAAAGGCCTGAATATGTTTAAGGGCCTGACTAAACAAGAGATTTATGCACGTCTTGGTACTACACCCATGATTGGCGGTAACGATCAGGAACAAGAGATTTTATACCCGCACGGTGCGGAAATGATGCTTAAGCATGCAAAGGATAATAATCTCGGATTAGTCAGCATGTGGTCGTATGTTCGCGATAAGCCGGGCACGACCGATCGTTCTGCGGGTAACATGCTTTCTGCGGACGTCGCGCCCGCCGGGATTTACACCAAAACCTTTGCGCCATTTACCCAAGATTCGCCGGTCGGTGGCGAACATCGCGTGACAGCGATTACTGCTGATTCTGTGGTAACCGAGGGGAAAAGCGAAATTGTGCTGGATGGCAGCAAAAGCCAGAGTCGAGACGGCACGCCATTATCCTATCAATGGGTACAAATTTCGGGTCCGACCGTGACACTGAAAAATGCGGATCGGGCCACGGCAGCGTTTTCCGTTGCCCAGCCGGTTGCCACTCATCATTATCGCTTCGCGTTAACCGTTAGCAATGCGGCGGCTGGTACAGAAGATACTACTGAAACGACGGTTACCGTCGACAACAAACAGCAGCAAGTGAAGCCAACCATTACTTTGGAAAAAAACTATTCCGTTGATAATGGCAAGACAATCACTATCACAGCAAAAGCAGATGATTTTTACGGGGAAAAACTTAATTATCAATGGAGTACCCAACAAGGATTAACCGTTATTGGTCAAAGCGAGGGGCCAACTATCGAAATTATTGCGCCAATTCTGGCAAAAAGCGCCGATTATCGTCTTTTATTACGAGTGACAAATGCGGATAGAAAAATCAGCGCTGAAGCAATAACGAACGTGGCGGTTAAGGTTATTAATATCGCCGACTTCCCTGCATGGGATGCGACCAAAGAATATGATAAAAATTGTCACGCTGTCAGCTATAAGGGCAAGATTTGGTACAACGCGTTTTGGGCATCAAAGGGCGTAGTACCTGGCGCGAAAGCTGATGTCGCGGGCAGTGAATGGCGCACAAATAAACAGGCGCTAGGTTGTAAATAAGCCTTTTCATTTAACAGCTTTGAACTTAAACCAGTGAGGTAACTCGCTGGTTTTTTTTGACTCGACAGCGCTAACTTGTACAAATATTCATTCTTGTACAAGTTTTCAGGGAGAGATACCTTTTTTATTGCTATAGTTACTCATTGATAAAGGTTTTTGATTAGAAACTTCAGGAGTCGCCAATGAGTGAACACATTCCGATTGGGATCAGCGCCTGCCTGCTGGGAGAAAAAGTTCGTTTTGACGGCGGTCATAAACGTCTGGCCTTTGCCGTCGAGCAGCTCGCCCCTTATGTCCGTTTTGAAGCCATCTGTCCTGAAATGGCGATTGGCTTGCCCACCCCGCGTCCAGCGCTGCGCTTAGTCAGCAGCGATGAAGGCGTTCGCATGCGCTTCAGTAATGACGAAGCCGTCGATTTCACCGACAAGATGCAACAGTATTCGGAGCAGCGCGTCGCGTCGCTCGAGCATCTTTGCGGCTATATTCTCTGTGCCAAATCGCCGAGTTGTGGCATGGAAAGAGTGCGCATCTACCGCGAAAACAGTAAAGATAACAGTAAAATCGGTGTCGGTGTTTATACCGCCGAACTGCAAAAACAGCTGCCCTGGTTGCCAATAGAAGAGGACGGCCGTCTTAACGATCCGCTGCTGCGCGAGAATTTTGTCGAACGCGTTTTTGCGCTTTACGAGTTAAAAATGCTGCATAAATCTGGGCTAACTCGCGGCAAGTTAATGGCGTTTCACAGCCGTTACAAGCTTTCATTGCTGTCACATTCCCAGCCTGAATATCGCGAGTTAGGGCGCTTTGTGGCTTCGATGGACAAGTGGGAATCACTGGAAGAGTATTTTATCGAATACCGTAACCGTTTGATGAGCCTGATGAAAAATCGCGCGACCCGCCGTAATCACACCAACGTGTTGATGCACGTGCAGGGATATTTCCGCAAACAGCTGAACAGTGGACAGCGGCAGGAGCTGGCTCAGCTGATCGACCATTATCGTCAGGGGCTGCAACCTTTGCTCGCGCCCATCACGCTGCTTAAACATTACATGCACGAATTTCCCGATGCCTATTTGGCGCAGCAGCGCTATTTCGAGCCCTATCCCGAAGCGCTGCGTTTGCGTTACGGCCATTGATTTATAAGGAAAGTTGGTCATGACCACCCATCTGGTCTGGTTTCGCAACGATTTGCGCGTCACCGATAACCGCGCGCTCTCGGCCGCCTGTGAAGATCCCGACGCCAGCGTGATTGCCGTGTTTATCGCTACGCCAAAACAGTGGCAGCAGCACGACATGGCACCGCGTCAGGCAACCTTTATTTATCAGCATCTGCTTGAACTGAAAAAGTCTCTCGACGAGCGCGGCATTCCGCTGCATTACCAGCAGTGTGATTGGTTTGCCGACGGCGTCGACTGGCTGGTGAAATTTGCCCGCGAGCAGAAAGTGGATGCGCTGTTTTACAACAATCAGGTGGAGATCAATGAGGTGGCGCGCGACGCCGCCGTGGATAAAGCGTTGTCTGACGAGATGGTAATTCGCCGTTTTGACGACAGTTTACTGTTGCCGCCGGGTTCGGTGACCACGGGCGACGGCAGCATGTATAAAGTCTACACGCCGTTTCGTCGCGCCTTCATCGAACGTTTGAGCGAATCAGATTGCCGCTCGCTGCCCGCGCCTAAAAAGCGCGACAAGCCGCACAAAGGCAAGCCGAACGGCATTAAGCCGTTTAACTATTCTCAGTGCGACGCTTCTCAACAAGAAGTCGGCGATGATTTTCCGATTGGTGAAGACGCCGCGCGCGATCGGCTGCGCCGTTTCTGCCGCGAAAACGTACAGGACTATAATGACCAGCGCGATTTTCCGTCGATTGACGGCACCAGCTCGCTGTCGCCGTATCTGGCGATTGGCGTTTTGTCGCCTCGTCAATGCTTCAACCGCCTGCGTACCGAAAATCCCGAGGTGTTGGAAAAGCGCGACGGCAGCGCCTTTGGCTGGCTTAACGAGCTGATTTGGCGTGAATTTTATCGTCACCTGCTGGTAGCTTGGCCGTCGCTGTGCAAGCATCAACCTTTTATCGACTGGACGCGCGGCGTGGGCTGGCGACAATCTGAAGACGATTTAAAAGCCTGGCAGGAAGGCAAAACGGGCTATCCGATTGTCGACGCAGCCATGCGTCAGATGAATGCTACAGGCTGGATGCATAACCGTTTACGGATGATTACCTCGAGCTTTTTGGTAAAGGATCTACTGATCGACTGGCATCTCGGCGAGCGCTATTTCATGACCCAACTGCTCGACGGTGACTTGGCGGCCAATAACGGCGGCTGGCAGTGGAGCGCGTCGACGGGCAACGATTCCGCGCCGTATTTCCGTATTTTCAACCCGACGACGCAGGGCGAACGTTTCGACAAGCAGGGGCGCTTTATCAAAAAGTGGATCCCCGAGCTGGCCGATGTGCCCGAAAAAGATATTCATCAGCCACATCGCTGGGCAGAAAAACAGCAGCGCGTGTTAGACTATCCTCATCCGATTATCGACCACGCCAGAGCGCGCAAGGATACGTTGGCGGCGTTTGAAGAGGCCAAAAGTCGCGCTCGGGCCGAGAGTGAGGGATAATTCCTGAATCACTCTCAGCACACCAAGGAGCGATGTGATGACGAACAAAGGCTGGCGCGCGGCGCTAATAATTTCGGCCGGATTGGGGCTAAGTGTTAACGCCAGCGCCGGATTCAAAGTGGTAGCACTCGGGGTAAACGGCGGCGTGGAGGAGGGTAATTTGACCTCCTACCTGATTCGCAGCGACGACCAAAGCCGCTATTTGGGCCTCGACGCAGGCTCTGTCTTACCGGGCATCGGCAAGGCGCTGGAGAAAGGCAGTTTTCCCGAAGTGACCTCTGAAAATAGCGCGCCCTTAACGCCCAAGGGCGCCGTATTCCGCAATCTTATTTCCGCCTATTTCATCAGCCACGGCCATCTCGATCACCTCGCCGGTCTGATTATCGCCTCGCCTCAAGACAGTAAAAAGCCAATTTATGGCTCCGCAGAAACCATCGACACGCTGCGTCAATACTATTTCAACTGGAAGGTGTGGCCGAATTTCAGCGATTCCGGCAGCGGCCAGCGTCTGGGCACCTATCGCCTCAATGCGCCGCGACTCGGGCAGCGTTTTTCACTCGGACTCAGCGGCCTCGACGGGGTGATTTATCCGCTGAGCCACGGCGGCATAGGTTCCTCAATGCTGCTGGTCAGCCGCAATAATGACACTTTTGCCTATTTCGGCGATACGGGTGCCGATAGGCTGGAGAAATCTCGTCACCTCGACGCCGCGTGGCGCGCGTTGGGCGAAGAGATTAAGCAAAAACGCCTTAAGGGATTGATTATCGAGACCTCTTTCACTAATCAAACCCCTGAAAATCAGCTATTCGGCCATTTAACGCCCGCGCTGCTGCTTGAGGAGTTAACCCATCTCGAAGGTTATGCGGGCGGGAAAGGATCGCTGAAAGGCCTGAAAGTGGTGATCAGCCACATAAAACCTTCGCTGACTGCCGGCGCCGATCCTCGGGCCGATATCCGCCAGCAGCTTGAACAGGGCAACGACCTCGGCGTAAACTTTCTCTTTATGCAGCAGGGCGATAGCCTCGAATTTTGATTTGTACGCAACAGACATGACGCAGGAAACAAGATGAATAACATTGAGCTGGAAAAGCTGATCGACCAGAAGCTGGCGGTTGAGACCTTCAAAGATTACGCCCCGAATGGCCTACAGGTTGAAGGCGGCCCAGAGGTTAAACGCATTGTCACGGGCGTGACGGCCAGCCAGAAACTGCTGGATGCCGCCTTGGCGCATCAGGCTGACACTATTATTGTCCACCACGGTTATTTCTGGAAAAACGAACCGGCGGCGGTGCGGGGCATGAAGCGTAATCGACTGAAAACGTTGCTAGTAAATGACATCAATCTTTATGGCTATCATCTGCCGCTGGACGCCCATCCCGAGCTTGGCAACAACGCGCAGCTGGCGAAACTGTTAGGCATTAACGTGCTCGGCGAAATCATGCCGCTGGTGCCTTACGGCGAGCTGCCAAACCCGATGCCTGCCGAAGCGTTTCATCAGAGAATTGAGCAGCAGCTGGGTAAAAAAGTGCTGCACAGCGCCGAGGGCGGACCGCAAGAAATCCGCCGCGTGGCCTGGTGTACGGGCGGCGGTCAGGGCTTTATTCAACAGGCGGCCGATTTTGGCGTCGATGCATTTATCACGGGCGAAGTCTCTGAACAAACCATTCACATCGCCCGCGAAATGGGGCTGCACTTCTTCGCCGCCGGACATCACGCCAGCGAACGTTACGGCGTGAAGGCTCTGGGCGAATGGCTCGCCGCAGAGCACGGCTTGGATGTGACCTTTGTTGATATCGATAATCCGGCGTAAATTCCCCTCCTTTTGAGGGGCTTTTCTAGACCGCTATCGATTTTGCTGTGCCGCCTTGAGTGGCACAGTCTCCTCTACTTTTTCCTCGTCTTGCAGCGGTAACTCGCTGTCTTCCAACAGAATAAACGCGCGTTGCAGGCCGGTGTCCGCGTCGGGATCGGCCCCTTGCGAATTCATGTCCAGCTCAACGTCTTGCTCCGCTTCAGGCTGCTCGGCGGTGTCGGGCGCGGGCATTTGCTCCTGAATCATCTGCTCGTCGATATTAGGGTTAAGTGCTGGAGAGAGCGGCGAACTGCTGAGGCTGTCGGGCATCGCGATGTGCGGGACGGGCGCATCGACGGCCATTTGCGTCTGCTCCTCTTTGGCCGAGCTGCGACTCAGGCCGACAATCGCCGCGCCGCACAGCGCAAAGAAGGCGTAGAGAATATTGCCGCCGAGAGGCTCAATCAGCGCGCCAACCGCCAGCGGCCCGATACAGGCTCCCACGCCAAAGGCCATCAGTAAACAGGCCGACAGCGACACCCGCCGCTCGGGTTCAATCATGTCATTGGCGAGCGCGACGATCAGCGGATACAGCGTGAATTGCATCAGGCTGACGGTAAAACCGACCACCAGTAACACGGGGAAAGAGATGTGAGTGAAAATCGCCAGCGGCAGGGCGGCAATGGCCAGCAGCACGGCGTTAATACGCATCAGCAGGTTGCGATTATAGCGGTCCGATAGCCAGCTCAGCGGGAACTGCGCGACCAGCCCCGCGAAAATCGCCAACGCCATAAACAGGCCGGTTTGCTGAGTGGAGAGCCCTTGCTGGCTGGAATAGAGCGGTGCCATGCCGTAAAACGAGCCGACAATCATGCCAATCACCAGCGTAATCGCCAGCACCTTCGGGATCGCGCCGAGAAAGAATTTCAGCTCCATCGGCGCGGGTGACATATGGCCCACTTTAGTGCGGGTGGTCAACGCGATCGGCACCAGACAGAGGGCGAAGCACAGCGCAATCACTAACAGCGTGCTCATGCCGAGGTCGGTTTGCAGCATCAACACCACTTGTCCGAGCGCCATGCCGAGATAAGAGGCGGCCATATAAAAGCCGAATACTACGCCGCGCTGGCTGGAGTCGGACTGATCGTTAAGCCAACTTTCGAGCACCATGTACTGACACATCATGCACAGGCCGATAATCAGCCGCAGCACCACCCAAACGGGAATAATATCCGTTAATCCGTGACCAATGACGGCGGCGGTAATGATGCCGGAACAGGAGACGTAGGCGCGGATGTGACCCACGCGGGCAATCAAAAAGTGGCCGACTTTGCCGCCGATCACCAGACCAATATAGTTGGCGGCGATAATTGCGCCGATCATCGCGCCGCTCACGTGTATCGCGCTAAGCCGCAGGGAGACGTAGGTGGTGAGCAGCCCTGAGCCGAGCAGCATCAGTAGCGTTGTGGTGTAGAGCGGAAAAAAAACGCCGAAGGTCTTTTTCACTGTTTCTCCCTTTTATTTGTGGCAATTCCCTGTTTTTACTCGCCTTCCGGGCGCGCAGGGTTTCGCGGAAACATTAGACACACAGGCGGTCTTTAGGAGTAAGCGTAGCAGCTAGGCCGGTCGCTATCGACAGGTTAAGTCCGAAGCGCGCTATTTAGGGTCTGTCACTGCGGTTTAAATAACGTTATCTTTATCCTCATCTTTGTCTGATTTTTTCACTTTACGCGTACTTGTCTTTCATAACGGACAAGACTTTTATGGCATAGGAGTTATCTGGTGCAACGAGCACGATGTTACTTGTTAGGTGAGCGCGCAGTCGTTCTCGAGCTTGAGCCGCCGGTACAACTGGCGAGCCAGCAGCAAATCTGGGGCCTTGCCCAACGTCTGGCGACTTTTCCGGAAGTAAAGGAAGTGATCCCCGGAATGAATAATTTAACCGTGCTGCTGAGCGATCCGCAGCGTTTTGCCCTCAGCGCGGTAGAATCTCTCGAAAAATGGTGGCAAGAGAGTCAGGCGCTGGTGCCCGAGTCGCGGTTGATAGAAATTCCTGTGGTTTACGGCGGCAAAGGCGGACCCGACCTCGAAGGCGTGGCGAGTCACACCGGCATGAGCGCCCGTCAGGTGGTGGAGTGCCACAGCAGCGCGGAATATATCGTCTATTTCCTTGGCTTCCAACCGGGCTTCCCGTATCTCGGCGGCATGCCTGACGTGTTGTCCACCCCGCGACATTCTGAACCTCGCCTCTCAGTTCCGGCGGGCACGGTGGGTATCGGCGGCAGTCAAACCGGTATTTATCCGCTGATTACGCCGGGCGGCTGGCAGTTAATTGGTCACACGCCGCAGGCGATGTTTGATCCGCAAAGTCGTTTGCCGACGCTGTTACGTCCTGGCGATCGGGTACGCTTCGTGCCGCATAAGGAGGGCGTATGTTAAAAATATTAAAAGCTGGGATGCTGACCACGGTGCAGGATTTAGGCCGCGACGGTTATCGTCAACTCGGCGTCAGCCAGTCTGGCGCGTTTGATGCACCCGCGCTGCGCATCGCCAATCTGCTGGTAGGAAATGAAGAAAATGCCGCAGGGATTGAAATAACGCTGGGGCAATTTAGCGTCGAATTTACTAAAAAAGGCTGGATTGCGCTGAGCGGCGCAGGATGTCACGCCTTGCTCGACGGCGAATCGGTGTGGACCGGCTGGTGTTATCCGGTCAAAGCTGGACAGACGTTAACCCTGAAAACGCCGATGCGCGGCATGCGCAGCTATTTGGCCGTGGCGGGCGGAATCGACGTTCCAGAAGTGCTGAACTCGCGCAGCACGGATATCAAGGCCAGCTTTGGCGGCTTTGAAGGACGACCGTTAAAAGAGGGCGATATTCTGAAAGCCGGCAAGGCAGCGAATCCGCCGAGCAAATCAACGGGCGTAAAACAGCTGCTGTTCGGCAACCGTATTCGCGCCGTACCGGGTCCTGAGTATCACGAATTCAGCGACGATGCGCGCGATTCGTTCTGGCGCACGGCGTGGCAGCTTAGCCCGCAGAGTAATCGGATGGGTTATCGCCTGCACGGTCACGAGCTTAAACGCGACACAAAGCGGGAGATGCTGTCGCACGGATTAGTGCCGGGCGTGGTTCAGGTGCCGCACGGCGGGCAGCCGATCGTGCTGATGGCCGACGCGCAGACCACCGGCGGTTATCCGCGCATTGCTACAGTGATCGAAGCCGATCTCTATAACCTGGCGCAGATCCGCCTTGGCATGCCCGTGCATTTTGTGAAATGTAGCGTCGAAGAGGCGCTGCGTGCCAACTTTGAACAGAATCGTTTTATCGAACAAATTAAGTGGGGGCTGCATGATCGTTGATTTAAATGCCGATTTGGGCGAAGGCTGCGGCAACGATGAAGCGCTGCTCCAACTGGTGAGTTCAGCCAATATTGCCTGCGGATTTCACGCGGGCGATGCAGAAACCATGCGCCAATCGGTGCGTTGGGCGCTGCAATACGGCGTGGCGATCGGCGCGCATCCGAGCTTTCCGGATCGCGAAAACTTTGGCCGCACGGCGATGCAGCTGCCGCCCGAAACCGTTTATGCGCAGGTGGTTTATCAGCTCGGCGCGCTGGCGGCGATAACGCGCGCCGAAGGTGGCAAGATGGTGCACGTTAAGCCGCACGGCATGCTTTACAATCAGGCGGCGACTGACGCGGCGTTGTCCGACGCCATCGCTCGCGCGGTGCGTGATGTTGATGCATCGCTCAAGTTGGTTGGGCTGGCGGGCAGCGAACTTATCCGCGCCGGTGAACGTCTTGGCCTGCAAACGCGTCAGGAAGTCTTTGCCGACCGTCGTTATCAAAGTAACGGCAATCTGGTGCCGCGCAGCCAACCCGATGCAATGATTGAAACCGACGCGCTGGCGCTTGAACAGACGCTGGGCATGATTATTGATAAGCAGGTACTCAGCCGCGACGGCGTGTATGTGCCGGTTCAGGCCGATTCAGTCTGTTTGCACGGCGACGGCGAGCACGCGCTGGCCTTTGCGCGCAGCCTGCGCAAAGCGTTCGCCGAGAAAAACATTCAGGTAATCGCGGGTTAAGCGTTATCTGTACCATCAATAATCAAGCAGCGTGAAGCGCTATTCCATCCTGCACGCAGGTAACAATCTACCTGCGTTTTATCTGCTTTCAAGGAGCTGTTATGCGTCAGGTATTAATCACCGGTTTTGAGCCGTTCGGCGGCGAACGCGTTAATCCTTCGTGGGAAGTGGTTAAACAATTGGCGGGTAGAGAAGTCAACAATAACGGGCTTTCAGACGTTAAGCTGGTGGTCCGTCAGCTGCCTTGTGTTTTTGGCAAGGCTATCGAGGCGTTAAATCAGGCTATCGACGAGATCGATCCGATGATGGTTATCTGCGTTGGGCAAGCCGGTGGCCGCGTCGATTTCAGCATTGAACGGGTTGCCATTAACGTCGACGACGCGCGTATTGCCGACAACGCGGGTCAGCAGCCTGTAGATCAGCCGATTGTGGCGCAGGGTCCGGCCGCTTATTTTTCTAAATTGCCGATCAAGGCGTTGGTTAACGGTCTACGCGAAGCCGGCATTCCGGCCTCGGTGTCGCAAACGGCGGGCACCTACGTCTGTAATCACGTGATGTATGGCCTGCTTCATCGCATGCAGCAGGGCAATAGTCGCGTGGAGAAGGGCGGTTTTATTCATATTCCATATCTGCCCGAACAGGCGGCACTTCACCCGGGAAGTGCCAGTATGTCAGTGGCTACCTTGCTCGAAGTCCTTGAGTTGACTATCTTTATTGCGCTACATACAGAAAAAGATCTCACAATCGCGGAAGGAGCGACGCATTAATGCCTGAAGGACCCGAGATTCGCAGGGCGGCGGACCAGTTAGAGCACGCCGTGTTAGGCAAGCCATTAACCGACGTGTGGTTCGCCTTTCCGACTTTACAACCTTATCAATCGGACCTGATTGGCGAGAAAGTTAAAGCTATTGAAACGCGCGGCAAAGCGTTGCTGACGCATTTCACCAATAATTTAACGCTTTATACCCATAATCAGCTCTATGGCGTGTGGCGAGTCTTTACGCCAGAAGATGTTATCAATCACGGCAAACGTTCGCTGCGGGTAAAACTCGCGACGCGCGACAGCGCTATTCTGCTGTACAGCGCCTCCGAGATTGAAATTTGGCCCACTGATGACGTTTATCAGCATCCGTTTTTACAACGTATTGGCCCCGATGTGCTGGATAAAAATCTCACGGCGGGGCAGGTAAAAGAGCGCCTGATGTCGGCACGTTTTTGCCGTCGTCAGCTTGGAGGCATGTTACTGGATCAGGCATTTTTGGCCGGTTTAGGAAATTATCTGCGTGCCGAAATCTTGTGGCTGGCAAAATTACTGCCCTCACACAAGCCTGCCGATTTAAACGACGCCCAGCTTGATTTGTTGGCTGACGCCTGCCTTTCTATTGCTCGTCACTCATACGCGATGCGCGGCACAATGGACGAAAATGTGCATCACGGCGCGATGTTCCGCTTTAAAGTTTTCGCCCGCGCCGGAAAACGCTGCGAACGCTGTGGCGAGACGATAGTAAAAACCAGCGTCTCGACACGGCCATTCTTCTACTGTCCGGGTTGTCAGGGGTAATGTGCTTTAGATATTAACGTTGCCCACATTTTAAGAATATTTGTTTTACCTAAGCATCTTCTTGGGGGATTGTTTCATTCATCGCAAGCATTAGCTCTTTTCTTCCTTGGCGATTAAACGCCTCTTGAAATTCAGTCGGTTGGCTAATAAAGTCATTGGCCCAATCGTTGAGAGCAGACTTATAGTTTGAGCTTTCGTGTTGACTCAATTTCTCCATCGCTTTTGCCACAAAAAGTCCACACGCATTGGGTGCATTGTCTTGCATGTTTGCTGCGATAAAGGTTGGCTTATCCGTCACGCCACATTCTACAGCCAATTTTTTGAAGTATTTTTCTTCTAACTTTTTATGGGAGCTTGATTTACTATCAAAAACAATAGCCTGTTTCTTATCACCGTCATAAAACGTGCCAAACAAATACCAATGATTATTTAATAAAATCGGTGAAAAATTGGCGGCTTTTTTTGCTTCTCCCACGGAGAAGTTGCCGATTTTTATAGTGTCCATGTCTAATGCGGGTCCGTTCTTATCTATGGTGACATTAGGTTTCCAACCTCCATAAAAATAAGGTTTGTTTTCAATGTCACTGTTGCCTTGGTTAATTTTGTAGGCGAAAGAATCAAGCTCTGACGCGCTAATAAGCCGATTAGCGGTAAATAAAGATCTGCCAATTGTTTCGGGACCTTCATAAACATAGTTAACAAGGCTAAGATTATCATTTAATCTATTTGCGATATTAACTCGATTGTCTACGATGCGAGGAGTATCGGCATTTTCTGTTTCTGGATCCCAATCCCAATCGCCTTCAGCAGCCACTCTTGGTGGTTGGAAACCGGCAATAATTGAAAAGCTATTGGGGGTTTTCCAGAGAATTTCAGGCGCATTGTGCGGATTGTTATTATTTTCTTCGGTAACCGTTTTATTTTGTTGCTGTACTAGCTCAAATAACTCCAGACATTTTTCTTCTACAAGCATTTTTTCTAAAACTGCATATTTTCTAGTGCTGCCACTGCTGTGTAATCCCAACAGGAAAACTTCAGCTTGTTTAGCTTCAGCTTTGGTTGCCTTTCTGCCGCCACAGGCAATAGTAAACATACTGTCTACCAGTTTATGCCATTCTTCTTCATTTCCATGAGGATCTAGTTCATTGAAGTCTTTAATGAGTGTTTCGATGTTTCTGGTATCTATGGTCTCATAAATATTTTCGCCCTTAGTACTGCCAAATGGGGAGTAAATGGGATTATCGATTAATTTATTTAGATCAGGATCGAAAGTATCTTTAACAATATCAGCTTTAGCGGCAGTTTCAGGAAGAGTGATTTCCCCCAAGCCTTTATTATCAGGGTTAACGATAGGTTTTTTTTCTTTTTGGATTTCTGGTTTAGTAATAGGTTCTGGTTCAGTTTTAATTTCTTGATCAATAATAGGTCCTTGCTCGACTTTAATTTCTGGTTCAACTTTTTTTACAACCGTCCGCTCATCAGAACCTTCTGGTTTCTTAACCGTTTTAGGAGGAGCATTAGCTATAGTTTTACTACCCGGTTTTCTATTTTTTTGTGCTTCCAGTAACGCAGCGTCTGCTTGCGCTTTTTTTATAAGTGCTTCAAATTTACTGATATGAGTTTTAACGGGCTGATGCTTGTAGCTGTCTAAGATGGGCGGATTATCTTGGGGTAATGAATTGGTGATAAATTCGGCTAAGAGAGATTTTACTAACTTCCTGTCAATTTCTGACGTTTGCGCCGGTTGACCCTTAACAGTAGCGGGTGCAGTTGGTGGGCTCTCAATACCGCTATCTGGTGACTGAGGTGACTGAGGTGACAAGGACTCTGAGTACACGGTCGCAGTTTTTATCTCATTAGTGATAACGAGCGCCGAGAGAGGTTTTACGCCCGCCTTATCAGTTAAGTTCTTTTGCGTGGCACCGAGCGGATCATTAGATTTTATCGTTCCTGATGAAGGACCTACACGACAAGCATCCATATAGTTTGCAAAAACATCATTAGATTTTTTTGGTTCTACCGCCGCCAAATCGAATTTTGTCTTGGTGGCAGTCGTATTATTATTTATTGGAACCATTTTTATTTCCCCAGGTTGGTGATAACAGCCAATTATGAGGCTGAACCCGAGAAACAAAGTAGCAAGGATCGCTTATTTACTGCGGCAGGTCGATGAAAAAAATCGATGGCTTGGGTTTGTAAAACACATTGATAGATAAGCTAAAAAGGCCATAAAAAAGCCCCTGAACACGTTAACGCATCGTGTTACAGGAGCCTTTTATGTTTCGTATTAATTGCTGTTTATTGGCTGCGAATTAACAGCTAAAAATCAACAATCAAGGCGATTATTTATCATCAACCTCTGACTTGAAATCACGCTTCGCGTAGCCGGTATAGAGCTGGCGCGGACGAGCAATCTTGATGCCGTCGTCGTGCATTTCGTTCCAGTGGGCAATCCAGCCAACGGTACGCGCCATCGCGAAGATAACGGTAAACATTGACGACGGAATTCCCATTGCTTTCAAGATGATACCTGAATAGAAATCGACGTTTGGATAGAGTTTACGCTCGATGAAATACGGGTCGTTGAGCGCGATGTGTTCCAGCTGCATCGCCACTTCCAGCAGGTCATCTTTCATGTTCAGCTCTTCGAGCACGGCGTGACAGGTTTCACGCATGACGGTCGCGCGCGGGTCATAGTTTTTGTAAACGCGGTGACCAAAGCCCATCAGGCGGAAGGAGTCATTTTTGTCCTTCGCGCGGCGCACAAATTCTGGAATATGTTCAACGGTGCTGATTTCTTCCAGCATTTTCAGGCAGGCTTCGTTGGCGCCGCCGTGCGCAGGTCCCCAAAGTGAAGCGATACCCGCTGCGATACAGGCAAACGGGTTGGCACCCGAAGAGCCCGCAGTACGCACGGTTGAGGTCGACGCGTTCTGCTCGTGATCGGCATGCAAAATCAGAATACGGTCCATGGCTTTTTCAAGCACTGGATTAACTTTGTACTCTTCGCAAGGGGTCGCAAACATCATATGCAGGAAATTACCGGCATAGGAGAGGTCGTTGCGCGGATAAACGAACGGCTGGCCGATAGAATATTTGTAACACATTGCTGCAACGGTCGGCATTTTTGACAGCAGACGGAAGGCGGCAATTTCACGGTGACGCTCGTTTTCTACGTCGATAGAGTCGTGATAAAACGCCGCCAGCGCGCCGGTTACGCCGCAAAGTACGGCCATCGGGTGTGAGTCGCGACGGAAACCGTGGAACAGACGGGTGATCTGCTCGTGGATCATGCTGTGACGGGTTACCGTCGTTTTGAACTCTTCGTACTGCGCCTGCGTTGGCGGCTCGCCGTGCAGCAGCAGATAACAGACTTCAAGGTAGTTGGATGCTGTTGCCAGTTGGTCAATCGGGAAACCACGGTGCAGCAGAACGCCTTCATCGCCATCGATAAAGGTGATTTTAGATTCGCAGGATGCGGTAGAGGTAAAGCCTGGGTCAAAGGTGAAAAAACCTTTTGCACCGAGCGGGCGAATATCAATCTCGTCCTGACCCAACGTGCCGGATAGCAAGTCAAGTTCGATCGGGTCATGACCCTGTAGGGTAAGTGTCGCTTTCTTATCAGCCATTTACAGTCTCCTTAGCGCCTTATTTTAATAATCTCCAACAACTCTGTCCTTGGTCTAGTTGCAGAACCCGGTACTGCCTGAGGGTGGAAACTCCGCCGCTATAATATGGGTCTTCACCGCGCTGGCGAGTTAGCGTAGGGCAAAGCCGTCTTGCTGTTACATTGCACAGCTTTTGGCGGACAGGCGGTATTTCATTGTTGTTGTTGATCAGATATCTTTGCTCAATACCTACGACAAGTATGAGGGCATACACGTGCTACACTTTTGCACAAGTCAGCGTCGCAGGGAAGTGTATGTGTTGATTTGAAGTAAAGTCATAGGTACGAATTATGACCCATTTGTAATAGAAATGTTAGCGCGGTGTCAAACAAGATAATTTATTTTGTGTATAATATGGAAAATGCGACGCAAATCACTGTTTCGCAGAAAAGTGACCAAACATTTTGTAGGGGAATTGTAATAGGAATGTGATCATCCTATACTTCCGAAAGGTCTCCGGGATACCCTGTAGTAGGAGCACCCAGCGTTAAATAGAACGCGCCGTTTAAGCACAGTGGATGTCGATGTTTGAGCGCGTGACGTGAAGGGCCCTTGGTTCTTAACGCTGTCTGATTTCTGCCCAGGCCGGAGGATGGAAAATAATAAGCGCCATTCAAGACGTACTGCGCTCGGCCTGATGTGTTAAAAGAAGCACCAAACGCCCTTTTGCCCTGTACTTGGTCAATTTGTACTCCGTAAACCGGCTTTATCGCTTATTTTGCCTTGTTGGTACCCGCCGCAGGATGTTAATGAACAGGCTCTAAGGGCTGTGTGAGCGAAACCGTGAAAAAACAAAGACCTGTCAACTTGGATCTCCAAACGATCCAGTTTCCCGTAACTGCGATAGCGTCCATCTTACACCGCGTCTCCGGCGTAATAACCTTCGTTGCTGTTGGTATCCTCCTTTGGTTGCTTGGTATCTCTCTTTCCTCTCCGGAAGGATTTGCCCATGCTGCCGCCATCATGGACAGTTTCTTCGTCAAGTTCATATTCTGGGGAATACTCACTGCGCTCGCCTATCACACCTGCGGCGGCATTCGCCACCTGCTGATGGATTTCGGCGTGATCGAAGAGAGTTTGGCTGCCGGTAAAATGTCGGCATACATTACCATCGGGCTTACCGTTGTGTTGTCTGTACTGGCTGGCGTCTTTGTAGGGTAAAAATAGAATGGTTAACAATGTTTCTGCACTGGGACGTAATGGCGTTCATGACTGGTTGCTGATCCGTGTTTCAGCTATCGTTATCACCCTGTACATCCTCTATATTCTGGGCTTCGTGGTTATGGCTCAAGATATAAACTTCGAAGTCTGGCACGGCTTTTTTGCCTCATCCATCACTAAAGTATTCACCTTGCTTACCCTGATGTCGATTCTGGTTCACGCCTGGATCGGTATGTGGCAGGTGTTAACGGATTATGTAAAACATTCAGCGCTGCGTCTGGTGCTCCAGATTGCCATCGTGGTTGCCCTGATTGTTTATCTACTTTATGGAACATTAGTTGTGTGGGGAGCGTAGTAAATGAATCTGCCAGTCAGAGAGTTTGATGCCGTAGTTATCGGTGCAGGTGGCGCCGGTATGCGAGCTGCATTACAGATTACCCAGATGGGCCTCTCTTGCGCCCTGATTTCAAAAGTCTTCCCAACCCGTTCCCATACGGTATCTGCGCAGGGCGGTATCACCGTTGCTCTGGGCAATACCCATGATGATGACTGGGAATGGCACATGTACGACACCGTAAAAGGTTCCGATTACATCGGCGACCAGGACGCCATTGAATATATGTGTAATACCGGCCCGGAAGCGATTCTGGAGCTCGAGCACATGGGGCTGCCTTTCTCCCGTTTAGATAACGGCAAAATTTATCAGCGTCCGTTTGGTGGCCAGTCGAAAAACTTCGGCGGCGAGCAGGCGGCACGTACTGCGGCAGCGGCTGACCGTACGGGTCACGCGTTGCTGCACACGCTTTATCAGCAGAACCTGAAAAACGGCACCACGATTTTCTCCGAATGGTATTCACTGGATTTAGTGAAAAATCAGGACGGCGCTATCGTCGGCTGTACCGCAATCTGTATCGAGACCGGCGAAGTCGTTTACTTCAAGGCGAAAGCCACCGTGTTGGCGACCGGCGGCGCGGGCCGTATTTATCAGTCCACCACCAATGCGCACATTAATACCGGCGACGGTGTCGGCATGGCGCTGCGTGCAGGCGTGCCGGTTCAAGACATGGAAATGTGGCAGTTCCACCCAACCGGCATCGCCGGCGCGGGCGTGCTGGTCACAGAAGGCTGCCGTGGTGAAGGTGGTTATCTGCTTAATAAAGACGGCGAACGCTTCATGGAGCGTTATGCACCGAATGCCAAAGATTTGGCCGGTCGTGACGTGGTCGCGCGTTCTATTATGATCGAAATTCGTGAAGGTCGCGGCTGCGATGGTCCGCTGGGCCCGCACGTCAAGCTGAAGCTCGATCACCTCGGTAAAGAAGTGCTCGAATCGCGCCTGCCGGGCATCCTCGAACTGTCGCGTACCTTCGCGCACGCCGACCCGATTAAAGAACCGATTCCAGTAATTCCAACCTGTCACTACATGATGGGCGGCATTCCGACCAAGGTTACCGGTCAGGCCGTACGTGTGAATGCGCAGGGCGAAGACGAAGTGATCGCGGGCCTGTTTGCCGTGGGCGAAATCGCCTGCGTATCGGTTCACGGCGCCAACCGTCTGGGCGGCAACTCACTGCTTGACCTGGTGGTGTTTGGTCGTGCAGCGGGAATGCATCTTCAGGAATCTCTGCTGGAGCAGGGCCCAAGCCGCGACGCAACGCAGGCTGACATCGATGCTGCGCTCGAGCGTTTGAATCGCTGGAACAACAACCGTAATGGTGAAGATCCGGTGCAAATTCGTAAAGACCTGCAAAGATGCATGCAAAACAACTTCTCGGTATTCCGCGAAGGTGATGCGATGGCACAGGGTCTGGAAGATTTGAAACTTATCCGTGAACGCCTGAAAAATGCCCGTCTGGACGACACCTCCACCGAATTCAATACCCAGCGTATCGAATGTCTTGAGCTGGATAACCTGATGGAAGTGGCATTCTCGACGGCGGTTTCGGCTAACTATCGCACCGAAAGCCGTGGCGCGCACAGTCGCTTCGACTTCCCCGATCGCGATGACGAACAATGGTTATGTCACACGCTGTACCAACCGGAAACTGAAAGCATGACTCGCCGTGAAGTGAACATGCAGCCTAAGCTACGCGCGGCATTCCCGCCGAAAGCACGTACCTACTAGGCCGGTGAGCAGGAGCATATAAATGAAACTCGAATTTTCGATTTATCGCTATAACCCGGACGTCGACGACGTTCCATACATGAAAGACTATGTGCTGGAATCCGAAGAAGGCCGTGACATGATGCTGCTGGACGCGCTTATCCAGCTGAAAGAGCAAGATCCGACGCTGGCGTTTCGTCGCTCCTGCCGTGAGGGCGTGTGTGGCTCCGACGGTCTGAACATGAACGGCAAAAACGGTCTGGCATGCATTACGCCGGTTTCGGCGCTGCGCAATGGCAAAAAGAAAATTGTCATTCGTCCGCTGCCGGGCCTGCCTGTCGTGCGTGACCTCGTGGTCGACATGGGCCAATTCTACAAGCAGTACGAGAAGATCAAGCCTTACCTGATCAATGACGGCAAGAATCCGCCGGCGCGCGAGCACCTGCAAATGCCTGAAGCACGTGAAAAACTGGACGGCCTGTACGAGTGTATTCTCTGCGCCTGCTGTTCAACGTCGTGCCCGTCATTCTGGTGGAATCCGGATAAATTCGTCGGTCCTGCCGGTCTGCTTGCTGCTTATCGCTTCCTGATTGACAGCCGTGACACAGAAACGCAATCACGTCTTGATAATCTTGACGATGCTTTCAGCGTATTCCGCTGCCACAGCATCATGAACTGTGTCAGCGTATGCCCTAAAGGGTTGAACCCGACCAAGGCGATTGGGCACATCAAATCGATGCTGCTTCAACGCAGTGCCTAAGCGAAAAATGATTAATCAGCGGGAACTCAGGTTCCCGCTAGTCTTAAGGTGAAAGGTAGTAACATTTTTGCAACAAAATAGTTCGCAGCTTATTGAATAACCTGATGAAATTGCCGGTTAAAGCGTGATAATTTTGTTATGTAACAAAACGCAAAGCGAGCAGTACAGGGAAGCGCCAAAAGCCGATGCACTTGTAGGTAATGAGCTAGTCATCAATTAATCGCGCCATGCTGTTAATTGATTCAAGTCATACCGGGCACGCGCCTGCTTTTGGAGGTTCCTTGAAGGGACGACAGGAAAGAAACCCTGTCAATCAGGTGAACTGTTGTATGGAAAACCGTCTTACTCGATGGGCGTGAAAAAACATCAAGGTGACACGGTGATTTTATTAACCACGGCGAAAACTAAAGCTTTTAAAGCTTAAGGGATCACGATGCAGAACGGCGCAATGAAGGCCTGGCTGGATTCCTCCTATCTGGCGGGCGCGAACCAGTCTTACATAGAGCAACTCTATGAAGATTATTTAACCGATCCTGGTTCCGTTGACGATAGCTGGCGTTCAATTTTTAAACAGCTACCGACAGTCGGAGTACGGTCTTCCGAAGGACAATCGGAACAAATCCATTCTCAAATCCGCGACTACTTCCGCCGTCTGGCGAAAGACGCCTCGCGTTATAATTCCGCGATCAGCGATCCGCAAACCGATGCGAAGCAGGTCAAGGTGTTGCAGCTTATCAACGCCTTCCGTTTCCGTGGTCACCAGAATGCCAACCTCGACCCGCTGGGATTATGGCGTGGCGAAACCGTGGCTGACCTCGATCCGGCGTACCACAACCTGTCCGACGCAGATTTTCAGGAAACCTTCAACGTGGGCTCGTTTGCTATCGGCAAAGAGACCATGCAGCTGGGCGAACTTTATGCCGCGCTGAAGCAGACGTACTGCGGATCAGTTGGTGCAGAGTACATGCACATCACCAACACCGACGAGAAGCGCTGGATCCAGCAGCGTATCGAATCCGTGGTGGGTCGTCCAAAATTCAGCGAGCAGGAGAAGAAGACTTTCCTGAGCGAACTGACGGCGGCAGAAGGGCTTGAACGCTACCTCGGTGCTAAATTCCCGGGTGCAAAACGCTTCTCCCTTGAAGGTGGCGATGCGCTGGTGCCAATGTTGAAAGACCTGATCCGCCACGCCGGTAAAAACGGCACGCGTGAAGTGGTGCTGGGCATGGCGCACCGTGGTCGTTTGAACGTTCTCATCAACGTGCTGGGTAAAAAACCCCAAGACCTGTTTGACGAATTCTCAGGTAAACATAAAGAGCATCTGGGTACCGGTGATGTGAAATATCACATGGGTTACTCTTCCGACGTCGAAACTGAAGGCGGCATGGTTCACCTGGCGCTGGCGTTTAACCCGTCGCACCTGGAAATCGTCAGCCCGGTAGTGATCGGCTCGGTTCGCGCACGTCGTGACCGTCTCGATGAAGCACGCAGCAACATGGTTCTGCCTATCACCATTCACGGCGATGCGGCGATCACCGGACAAGGCGTGGTTCAGGAAACGCTGAACATGTCGCTGGCTCGCGGCTATGAAGTGGGCGGTACCGTGCGTATCGTTATCAACAATCAGGTTGGTTTCACCACTTCGAACCCGAAAGATGCGCGTTCTACCGAATACTGTACCGACATCGCAAAAATGGTGCAGGCGCCGATTTTCCACGTGAATGCCGATGACCCGGAAGCCGTGGCTTTCGTCACTCGACTGGCGCTGGATTTCCGCAACACCTTCAAGCGCGATGTAATGATCGATCTGGTTTGCTATCGCCGTCACGGCCACAACGAAGCCGACGAGCCGAGTGCAACCCAGCCGCTGATGTACCAGAAAATCAAGAAACACCCTACGCCGCGCAAACTCTATGCTGACATCCTGACCGAACAGGGCGTTGCGAGTCTGGAAGATGCCACCGAAATGGTGAATCTGTATCGCGATGCGCTGGATGCGGGCGAGTGCGTGGTTGCCGAATGGCGTCCAAACGACATGCACACCTTTACGTGGTCGCCGTATCTGAACCACGAATGGGACGAAGCTTATCCAGCCACCGTTGAGCCGAAACGCCTGCAAGAGCTGGCGCGTCGTGTGAGCAGCGTGCCGGAAGCTATTGAAATGCAGTCGCGCGTGTCAAAAATCTACGCCGATCGTGCCGACATGGCCGAAGGCAAGAAGATGTTTGACTGGGGCGGCGCCGAAAATCTGGCTTACGCGACGTTAGTTGATGAAGGCATTCCTATCCGCCTGTCCGGTGAAGATACCGGTCGCGGCACCTTCTTCCACCGCCACGCCGTGATCCACAACCAGAAAAACGGTTCTGTTTATGTGCCGTTGTCCAACATTCACAACAGTCAGGGCGTGTTTAACGTCTGGGACTCCGTGTTGTCGGAAGAAGCGGTGCTGGCATTTGAATACGGTTATGCGACGGCCGAACCTCGCACGCTGACCATCTGGGAAGCGCAGTTCGGCGACTTCGCCAACGGCGCGCAGGTCGTTATCGACCAGTTCATTAGCTCTGGCGAGCAGAAATGGGGCCGCATGTGTGGTCTGGTCATGCTGCTGCCGCACGGCTATGAAGGTCAGGGTCCGGAGCACTCCTCCGCGCGCCTCGAGCGTTATCTGCAACTTTGCGCCGAGCAAAACATGCAGGTTTGCGTGCCGTCAACGCCAGCGCAGGTTTACCACATGATCCGTCGTCAGGCGCTGCGCGGTATGCGCCGTCCGCTGATTGTCATGTCACCAAAATCTCTGCTGCGTCATCCGCTGGCGGTCTCGTCGCTCGATGAAATGGCCAACGGCAGCTTCCTGCCGGCGATTGGCGAAGTCGACGAACTGGACCCTAAAGGCGTCAAGCGCGTCGTGATGTGCTCCGGTAAGGTCTATTATGATCTGCTGGAACAGCGTCGCAAAAACGAGCAGACCGACGTGGCGATTATCCGTATCGAGCAGCTTTATCCGTTCCCGCACAAGGCGGTACAGGGTGTGATCGAGCAGTACGCGCACGTGCAGGATTTCGTTTGGTGTCAGGAAGAGCCGCTCAATCAGGGCGCATGGTATTGCAGTCAGCACAATTTCCGTGAAGTTGTACCTTACGGTGCCTCTTTACGCTACGCGGGACGTCCGGCGTCAGCCTCGCCTGCCGTGGGCTATATGTCGGTTCACCAGAAGCAGCAGCAAGATCTGGTTAACGACGCGCTGAATATTCAATAGTCGTATAGATGATAAATTTTAAGGATTGATATGAGTAGCGTAGATATTTTGGTCCCTGACCTACCTGAATCCGTTGCGGATGCGACGGTTGCAACCTGGCACAAAAAACCGGGCGATAGCGTTGAGCGTGATGAAGTGCTGGTTGAAATCGAAACCGACAAAGTTGTGCTGGAAGTGCCGGCAAGCGAAGCCGGTATTCTCGACAGCATTCTGGAAGAAGAGGGCGCAACCGTGCTCTCCAAACAGATTCTGGCTCGCCTGCGTCCGGGCAACAGCTCTGGCAAACCTAGCCAGGAGAAGAGTTCAGCGAAAGAATCTACGCCTGCCGATCGCCACACTGCGGCACTCGACGACGAAAGCAACGACGCGCTCAGCCCGGCCATTCGCCGCCTGATCGCCGAACATTCTCTCGATGCCAGCGCCATTAAAGGCAGCGGTGTCGGCGGACGTCTGACCCGTGAAGACATTGAGCAGCACATCGCCAAAGGCGGCAACACTGATAAGCCTGCGGCCGCACCTGCTCCGGCAGCGGCGCCACAGCCTGCTGCGGCACAAGCGCCATCACTGGCTTCACGCAGTGAAAAACGCGTGCCGATGAGCCGCCTGCGTAAACGCGTCGCCGAGCGTCTGCTGGAAGCGAAAAACAGCACCGCAATGTTGACGACGTTTAACGAAATCAACATGAAGCCCATCATGGATCTGCGCAAGCAGTACGGCGAATCTTTCGAGAAACGTCACGGCGTGCGTCTGGGCTTTATGTCCTTCTATCTGAAAGCCGTGGTTGAAGCGCTGAAACGCTTCCCTGAAGTCAACGCCTCAATCGACGGCGACGACGTGGTTTACCACAACTATTTCGATGTGAGCATTGCCGTATCGACGCCGCGCGGACTGGTCACCCCGGTTCTGCAAGATGTTGATACGCTTGGCATGGCAGACATTGAGAAGAAAATCAAAGAGCTGGCTATCAAAGGTCGCGATGGCAAACTGACCGTTCAAGAGATGACCGGTGGTAACTTCACCGTCACCAACGGCGGCGTGTTCGGCTCTCTCATGTCTACGCCAATCATTAATCCACCGCAGAGTGCGATTTTGGGTATGCACGCCATTAAAGATCGCCCGATGGCCGTAAATGGTCAGGTTGTCATCCAGCCGATGATGTATCTGGCGCTCTCCTACGACCACCGTTTGATCGACGGCCGTGAGTCCGTTGGTTTCCTGGTAACGATTAAAGAGCTGTTGGAAGATCCAACGCGTCTGCTGCTGGACGTCTAGTGCTTTTTGTCTACCAAATAAACGGTTAGGCGTGATTTAAAACAAGTGCAGGGCAGGAAAGTCTGCTCTGCAAACTTCTGAAATCAATGGATAGAACATCATGAATCTACACGAGTACCAGGCGAAACAGCTGTTTCTGCGCTATGGCCTTCCTGCACCTTCAGGTTTTGCTTGTTCCACCCCGCGTGAAGCGGAAGAGGCTGCATCGAAAATCGGTGCGGGTCCGTGGGTAGTAAAATGTCAGGTTCACGCAGGCGGTCGCGGTAAAGCGGGCGGCGTGAAAGTGGTTCACAGCAAAGAAGAGATTCGTGCTTTTGCTGAACACTGGCTGGGTAAACGTCTGGTGACCTATCAGACTGACGCGCACGGCCAACCGGTTAACCAGATTCTGGTTGAAGCCGCGACTGACATTGACAAAGAACTTTACCTCGGTGCGGTAGTTGACCGCAGCTCGCGTCGCGTTGTGTTTATGGCCTCTACCGAAGGCGGCGTGGAAATCGAGAAAGTGGCAGAAGAGACGCCACACCTGATCCACAAAGTTGCCCTTGATCCGTTGACTGGTCCACAGCCTTATCAAGGCCGTGAACTGGCGTTCAAACTGGGTCTGAGTGGCAAGCAGGTTGCACAATTCACCAAGATTTTCATGGGCCTGGCGAACATCTTCCTTGAGCGTGACCTTGCGCTGATTGAAATCAACCCGCTGGTTGTGACCAAAGAAGGCGACCTGATCTGCCTCGATGGCAAACTGGGTGCCGACGGCAATGCCCTGTTCCGTCAGCCTGAACTGCGCGAAATGCGCGACCACAGTCAGGAAGATGCGCGTGAATCTCAGGCTGCGCAGTGGGAACTGAACTATGTTGCGCTCGACGGCAACATCGGTTGCATGGTTAACGGCGCGGGTCTGGCGATGGGCACCATGGACATCGTTAAACTGCACGGCGGCGAACCGGCCAACTTCCTTGATGTGGGCGGCGGCGCGACCAAAGAGCGCGTGACCGAAGCGTTCAAAATCATCCTGTCCGACGACAAGGTGAAAGCCGTTTTCGTTAACATCTTCGGCGGTATCGTGCGCTGTGACCTGATTGCCGACGGCATCATTGGCGCAGTGGCTGAAGTGGGCGTCAGCGTGCCGGTTGTGGTGCGTCTTGAAGGGAATAACGCTGAACTGGGTGCCAAAAAACTGGCAGACAGCGGCTTGAACATCATTGCAGCGACCAGCCTGACCAACGGCGCAGAGCAAGTTGTTGCTGCAGTGGAGGGTAAATAATGTCGATTTTAATCAATAAGAACACCAAAGTTATCTGCCAGGGCTTCACCGGTAGCCAGGGGACTTTCCACTCCGAGCAGGCGATTGCCTACGGAACCCAAATGGTTGGCGGCGTAACGCCGGGCAAGGGCGGCACTGAACATCTGGGCCTGCCGGTGTTCAACACCGTGCGCGAAGCCGTAGAAACCACGGGCGCTACTGCCTCCGTTATTTACGTGCCGGCACCTTTCTGTAAAGACTCGATTCTTGAAGCGATCGACGCGGGCATCAAGCTGATTATCTGTATCACCGAAGGCATCCCGACGCTGGATATGCTGGTGGTTAAAGCCAAGCTTGAGCAAAGTGACGCACGCATGATCGGCCCTAACTGTCCGGGTGTGATCACGCCGGGTGAATGCAAAATCGGCATCATGCCGGGTCACATTCACAAGCCAGGCAAAGTCGGTATCGTTTCCCGTTCTGGTACGCTGACCTATGAAGCCGTTAAGCAGACCACTGATTACGGTTATGGTCAGTCAAGCTGTGTCGGTATCGGCGGCGACCCGATCCCAGGCTCAAACTTCATCGATATCCTGAAACTGTTCCAGGAAGATCCACAGACTGAAGTGATCGTGATGATCGGCGAGATTGGCGGTAACGCAGAAGAAGAAGCGGCTGCCTACATCAAAGAGCACGTGACCAAGCCGGTTGTAGGCTACATTGCGGGCGTGACTGCGCCGAAAGGCAAACGTATGGGCCACGCCGGTGCGATCATTGCCGGTGGTAAAGGCACGGCTGACGACAAGTTTGCAGCTCTCGAAGCCGCAGGCGTGAAAACTGTGCGCAGCCTGGCTGAAATCGGCAATGCCGTGAAGGCTGTCTTGCCACAGTAAGTGTGCTGACGTAAGCCGTTTTCCAAGGGCGTAATGCCTACGGAAAGCCTGAAATGCCGCCTCCGAGGCGGCATTTTTTTTGCCTCAGCCCACTGTTTATTGGGTTTTCATTGATTAACATTATTTAGCTCATCAATGTTTTCAAGATTAATTATAATTCCCAGTTATTATTGATCTGGATCAATGACATATTTTATTTAATTAAACTTATATTTTTGGTGTTATTTAATTGGCCTTTTTTATTTTTTAATTGGCACAATAAATTAACAGAGTAGATGATAATTAAAAACAATAAGACCTATTATTAACATCTCGGCGATTGCTTCATTAAATATTTTCTTAATCATCTAGAAATAAACTCAGGAAAGGATTAAATTGCTCTAAATCAAGAATGGCGTGGGTTGATAATAATGAGAAGATTTGATCTGCATTCCAAAAATAAAGCGCGGTACACAAAATCACCTGTTTATTGTCGGGGCAGAGTGGCGTAACATTAGCGGGCTTTGACAATCACCTATCCAACGGCACCTTTGAGTACGCTTGAAAATCGTTGTCGAGGCTTGTTATTGACACTCACTGTTAAGCGCTAGGCCTCCCGCGACAGGCTTTACCTGTAACCTTTAGTCTTATCTTTTAATGATAAGTGAGCGATGCTGTCTGTAGTTAAATTCTGTCTTATGTAGTTAAATTCTATTGTCAGCAAAATTTAACGTTGGATTTTTCAAAAATAAAAGTTTTCCTTTAAATAGTGCGTTCGTTAAATCGAATTACTTATTAAACACGCTATTAATTAATAAGTTTTAAATACCTCTCTACACTACCTATTAAATCTAAGAAGTACTGATAACAGCGGATTAACTATTGATTGCTGACAACATATCGTTAACTGAATTTCATTAACAATTAACCGTTCGCAATTTGTTGTTAAACAACTGCTGTTAAGTGACGCATTAACGTTAATGCGTTTGTGAGTTGCTATTTGGAGTCTTCCTCCGAGGAGCTAGGGGCTAAAATGTTTGATATCGTTGAGCTGTCTCGTTTACAGTTTGCTTTAACCGCTATGTACCATTTTCTATTTGTGCCATTAACGCTGGGTATGGCGTTTTTATTGGCCATTATGGAAACGGTCTACGTGCTTTCCGGCAAACAAATTTATAAAGACATGACCAAGTTCTGGGGCAAGTTATTTGCCGTCAACTTTGCGTTGGGCGTAGCGACGGGCCTGACCATGGAGTTCCAGTTCGGCACCAACTGGTCCTATTTTTCGCACTATGTCGGTGACATCTTTGGCGCGCCGCTCGCCATCGAAGGACTGATGGCCTTCTTCCTCGAATCGACGCTGGTCGGGCTATTCTTCTTCGGCTGGGATCGCCTCTCCAAAGTACAGCACATGACCGTTACCTGGCTGGTGGCGCTGGGCTCCAACCTGTCGGCGTTATGGATTCTGGTCGCCA
Source organism: Rouxiella sp. T17 (assembly GCF_036663475.1). Taxonomy (NCBI): domain Bacteria; kingdom Pseudomonadati; phylum Pseudomonadota; class Gammaproteobacteria; order Enterobacterales; family Yersiniaceae; genus Rouxiella; species Rouxiella sp. T17. Next base: position 361,130 of record NZ_JAWUEA010000035.1, read on the forward strand.
ACGGCTGGATGCAAAATCCGGTCGCCTCCGAATTCAATTACGAAACCATGCGCATGGAGATGACCAGCTTCTCCGAGCTGGTATTTAACCCCGTCGCGCAGGTCAAATTTGTACACACGGTGGCGGCAGGGTATGTCACAGGCGCGATGTTTATCCTCGCGATTAGCTCTTATTACCTGCTGAGAGGCCGCGATACCGCCTTTGCCAAACGTTCGTTCGCGATTGCCGCCAGCTTCGGCCTTGCCGCCACGCTTTCCGTGATCGTGCTCGGTGACGAATCCGGCTATGAAATGGGCGACGTGCAAAAAACCAAGCTCGCGGCCATCGAAGCCGAATGGGAAACCCAGCCTGCACCCGCCAATTTTACGCTGATCGGGTTACCCAATCAGGACAAGATGGAAAACAGCTATTCCATCCAAATCCCGTACCTGCTCGGCCTAATCGCTACCCGCTCGACCGACGAGCAGGTTACCGGCCTGAAAGAGCTGATGACCCAGCATGAAGTGCGTATCAGAAACGGCATGAAAGCCTATGGCCTGCTTGAAGAATTACGCGCCGGAAACAGCAGTGCAGAAGTGCGCAGCGCCTTCGAGAAGAGCAAGGTTGATCTCGGGTACGGCATGCTGCTCAAACGCTATACCTCCAAAGTCAGCGATGCCAGCGAGGCGCAAATTCAGCAGGCCGCGAAAGACTCTATTCCGCGCGTGCTGCCGCTGTACTTTGCTTTCCGCATTATGGTCGCGGGCGGCTTCCTTATTCTGCTGATTATCGGCCTGTCATTTTTCACCGTGTTGCGTGGCGAAATCGGCAAACGCCGCTGGCTGCATAAGCTGGCTTTATATGGTCTGCCACTGCCGTGGATAGCCATCGAAGCCGGCTGGTTTGTGGCCGAGTATGGCCGCCAACCGTGGGCTATCGGCGAAATTCTGCCGACGGCGGTGGCAAGTTCTTCACTGACCGCCGCCGACGTTCTGACTTCGATGCTGCTCATCTTGGGGCTGTACACGCTGTTCCTGATTGCCGAAATGTATTTGATGATCAAGTTTGCGCGCCTTGGGCCAAGCAGTCTGAAAACCGGTCGTTATCACTTCGAACGTTCTGACGGCGACGACGCTGTGCAGTCCGTTCAGCCTCTTAAACCCGTTCAGCCAATTCAGCCATAAATAGAGGGAGGGCCCGTGATGTTTGACTATGAAGTGTTGAGGTTTATCTGGTGGGTGCTGATTGGCGTGCTGTTTATCGGCTTCGCAGTCACCGACGGTTTTGACATGGGCGTGGGTATCTTGCTGCGTATTATTGGCAAAACGGATACCGATCGCCGCGTGATGATTAACGCTATCGCGCCGCACTGGGACGGTAATCAAGTGTGGCTAATCACCGCCGGTGGCGCGCTGTTTGCCGCCTGGCCGATGGTTTATGCGGCCGCGTTTTCCGGCTTCTATGCCGCCATGATTCTGGTGCTGTGCGCGCTGTTCTTCCGACCTTTGGGGTTCGATTATCGCGCCAAAGTCGACGACAAGCGCTGGCGCAATATGTGGGACTGGGGCATTTTTGTCGGCAGCTTTGTGCCAGCGCTGGTATTCGGCGTCGCCTTCGGCAATCTGCTGCTGGGCGTGCCATTCCACGTCGACGAATATCTGCGCCTTTATTACACCGGCAATCTGTTGCAGCTGCTTAACCCGTTTGGCCTGCTGGCCGGTATTGTCAGCCTGACCATGCTGCTGACGCAGGGGGCTACTTATCTGCAAATGCGTACGACGGGCGAGCTGCATTTGCGCAGCCGCAGGGCGACGGAAATCTCTGCGCTGGTGATGGCGGCGTGTTTCCTGATTGCCGGTATCTGGCTGGTAAAAGGTATCGACGGTTATGTTATTACCTCGGCCATCAACACGGCGGCCGAATCAAATCCATTGCGCAAGACCGTCGTGCATCAGGCTGGTGCCTGGTTGCTCAACTTTAATCGCCTGCCGATTCTCTGGGCCATTCCGCTACTGGGTCTGATTTTACCTTTATTTACCGTATTGCTTTCACGGCTAAATAAAGGGGCGTGGGCGTTTCTGACCTCGTCCTTGACTATCGCCTGCGTGATCCTGACTGCTGGCGTGACGATGTTCCCGTTTGTCATGCCTTCCAGCACGATGCCCGAGGCCAGTCTCACCATGTGGGATGCTACCTCGAGTTTACTGACCCTAAAAGTCATGACCGTCGTGGCCTGTATCTTCGTGCCCATCGTGCTGCTTTATACTAGCTGGGCGTATTACAAAATGTTTGGTCGTCTCGATAAAAACTTCATCGAAAACAACACGCATTCGCTTTATTAATTTCAACGGAAGGGGAGTGTAACGTTATGTGGTATTTTGCCTGGATCCTCGGAACTCTGCTGGCCTGTTCGTTCGGAATTATCACCGCGCTGGCGTTTGAGCATTGTGAAGAGAACAACGCGGCGAAAGGCGCGAAATAGTCTGCAAGACGGCGTCTCACTCTGACGCCGTCTCCATTAATAGGTCCGCACAGACTCGGCTACGTGAGCAGGTCAATGTGCTGCTTTTTTTTACAAGCTTTACAAAGCCCTGACACTGCCGTTTCAATCGGGGTAAACCGTTTATAATTATTTTCATTCCAGAGTAGCAACCCATTCCAAACGCCAAATCTCTTGCGTATAGTAGGCCCGTCAAATTGCAATACGGGATGTAGAGTGAGTAATTCGTTGTTCCGATGGCCTGTCCGTGTTTATTACGAAGACACCGATGCAGGCGGTGTGGTCTACCACGCCCGTTACGTCGCCTTTTTTGAAAGGGCTCGCACAGAAATGTTGCGTCAACGCAACTTTCATCAGCACCAGTTGCTGGAAGAACATGTCGCTTTTGCTGTTCGCCGCATGACGGTTGATTATCTGGCACCGGCACGTCTTGATGACCTGTTGGACGTCCAGAGCGAAATAACCGCCATTAGGGGGGCTTCACTTACCTTTGCACAACGAATTCTAGATTCGCATGGCAATCTTCTGTGTAGCGCAGAAGTTCTTATTGCATGCATCGATCAACATCAAATGAAGCCACGAGCGCTTCCTAAGTCTATTGTCGCGGAGTTTAAGCAGTGACTGACATGAACATTTTTGATTTATTTTTAAAGGCCAGCATCCTGGTTAAGCTGATCATGCTTATCCTGATCTGTTTTTCCATTGCTTCCTGGGCAATCATCATCCAGCGCACCAAAGTGCTGAATGCCGCCACCCGCGAAGCCGAAGCGTTTGAAGATAAATTCTGGTCCGGAATCGAGCTTTCACGTCTTTATCAGGAAAGCCAGGGCCGCCGTGACAGCCTCAGCGGCGCCGAGCAGATCTTCCACTCCGGATTCAAAGAGTTTGCCCGTTTGCATCGCGCAAACAGCCACGCCCCCGAATCCGTTATTGAAGGCTCGTCGCGCGCGATGCGTATCTCCTTCAACCGTGAACTCGAAACGCTGGAAATGCATATTCCATTCCTCGGCACCGTAGGTTCCATCAGCCCGTATATCGGCCTGTTCGGTACTGTCTGGGGGATTATGCACGCCTTTATTGGTTTAGGTTCGGTCAAGCAGGCGACCCTGCAGATGGTTGCACCCGGTATTGCCGAAGCGCTGATCGCCACGGCAATCGGCCTGTTTGCCGCGATCCCTGCGGTTATGGCTTACAACCGCCTTAACCAGCGCGTCAACAAACTCGAACAAAATTACGATAACTTCATGGAAGAGTTCACGGCTATCCTGCACCGTCAGGCTTTCTCTCGCGAAAGCAGTCATTAAGGGAGAACAGCATGGCTCGAGTACGAGGTCGTCGTCGTCGCGAACTAAAGTCTGAGATCAACATTGTTCCACTGCTCGACGTGTTGCTGGTGCTGCTGCTTATCTTTATGGCAACGGCTCCTATCATCACGCAGAGCGTAGAGGTTGACCTGCCTGACGCGACAGACTCTAAAACCGTTTCTACCGATGACAACCCACCGGTTATCGTCGAAGTCTCTGGCGTCGGTCAATATACCATCGTCATCGATCACGAAAGAATGGAACAACTGCCGGAGCAGCAGGTCGTAGCAGAAGCGACCAAACGCATTCAGGCCAATCCGAAGACCGTATTCCTGATTGGTGGAGCAAAAGAGGTGCCTTACGATGAAATCATCAAGGCATTGAACTTGCTGCATCAGGCTGGCGTGAAATCAGTAGGTCTGATGACACAGCCAATCTGATCCCTGGCGAAAAGTGACATTTAATTTAAACCTGGTGGGTGTACGTTATAAAAGCACGTGTACCGACCAGGCTTTAGCAATCCTGTGTTGGGAAACCTATTTTGGTAAAGGCAACTGCAACTGAACAAAACGATAAGCTCAAACGCGCCGTTATTGTTTCGGTCGTTCTGCATATCATCTTGATAGCCCTGTTGGTCTGGAGTTCTCTCGAAGAGGAAACCACCATGAGCGGCGGCGGTGGCGGCAGTGACATTTCGGCCGTGATGGTAGATTCCGGTGCCGTCGTTGACCAGTATAATCGTGAACAACAGCAGCAGGCTGATGCCAATCGTGCTCAGCAATCGCGACAGAAAAAATCCGAACAGCAGGCGGAAGAGTTACAACAGAAGCAGGCTGAACAGCAACAAAAGCTGAAAGAGCTCGAAAAAGAGCGCCTTGAGGCACAGCAGCAGAAAGCCGAGCAGCAGAAGCAGGCAGCAGAAGCGGCGAAAGAATCCGCTCAGCAGCAGAAAGAAGCCGCTGCCGAAGCCGCGAAAGAAGCGGCTCAACAGCAGAAACAGGCCGCCGCCGAAGCCGCAAAGCAGGCTGCCCAGCAGCAAAAAGAAGCGGCTGCCGAAGCAGTTAAAGAAGCCGCTGAAGATGCTAAAAAGGCCGCTGCCGATGCGAAAGCTGCCGCCGCGAAGGAGCAGCAAAAGCAGGCCGCCGATGCTGCCGCCAAAGCCAAGGCTGAAGCCGATAAAGTGGTGAAAGCGCAGGCCGACGCGCAGAAGAAAGCCGAAGCCGAAGCGAAAAAGCAGGCCGAAGCTGAAACGGCCGCTGCGGCCACCGCCGCCAAGAAACAGGCACAGGCCGAGGCGAAGAAAGCCGCTGCCGATGCCGAGAAGAAGGCTGCTGCCGAAGAAGCCAAGCAGGCCGCCGCCGATGCTAAAGCCGCTGCTGCCAAAGAAGCCGCCGAAGCCAAGGCAACGGCCGCTAAAGAAGCAGCACAGGCTAAAGCTACGGCTGCGAAAGAAGCCGCTGCCAAAGAGGCTGCCGAAGCGAAAGCCGCCGCAGCCAAAGAAGCGGCCGCCGAGAAAGCTGCTGCTGCCAAAGCTGCCGCCGATGCCAAGAAGAAAGCCGCCGCTGCTGCAGCGAAAGATTCTGCCGACGTCGATGACTTATTTGGTGGACTTGCCTCGTCGAAGAACGCGCCTAAAGGCGGTTCAGGTGCGCCGGCAGGGCAGGGCAAGAACAAGCAGGCAGGAGCTTCTGGTGCAGATATTGCCGATTATGGCAGTAAAATTCAGGCAGCAATCAAAAGTCGTTTCTATGATTATCAATCATACATCGGCAAAACCTGTACATTACGGGTGAAGATGGCGCCAAACGGTACACTGCTGGATATTCAGTCTGAAGGGGGCGATCCTGCGCTTTGCCAGGCTGCGATTGCCGCAGCTCGTCAGGCGAGATTCCCTGCACCGCCATCGCAAGCTGTGTATGAAGTGTTTAAAAATGTACCGTTAGACTTTAAACCACGTTAAGAACTGATTAGAGCTATTGTAAGAACAGACTAAAGTGATGATATTCAGGGCCTCAGCCGAAAATATCTCACTTTAGGATATTTACGATGGCTTGTGCTGTGTTTATGTAGTTTTGTGTGTATTGGTTTGTTAAAATTCTGCTAGTTTATCGCGGAATGAATAGGCCGGTCAGGCGTCGCGACTCGCAGGCATCAGGGCAGTAAAAAGTAGCGGTAAACCGTGCATCCCCAACATGGAATCGGGGAGTCTCATGCGCGGTTATTCGGCTGCTTGTAATGAGGCCCTGCGAGGCGCAAGATTTCTTTCGGGCTCTGAGTCCAGATAAGGGAGATACAATGAAACAGGCAATTCGAGTAGCGTTCGGCCTATTGGTTATGTGGGCGTCGGTATTGCATGCGGAAGTTCGCATCGAGATTACCCAGGGTGTTGATTCCGCCCGTCCGATTGCAGTAGTACCTTTTAAATGGGCAGGTCCGGGAACTCCTCCACAGGATCTGGGCAACATTGTTGGCGCTGACTTGCGTAACAGCGGCAAATTCAATCCTATTGAAAACGCACGTATGCCACAGCAGCCGGGCACCGCGGCCGAAGTGACGCCTGCCGCCTGGAGCGCGCTGGGCATCAATGACGTGGTTGTTGGTCAGATTCAGCCTGCAGGCGACGGTAGCTACATGGTTTCCTACCAGCTGGTAGACACCTCTGGCGCAACCGGCACCGTATTGGCGCAGAACCAGTATAAAATCACCAAAGAGTGGCTGCGTTACGCGGCGCACACGGCGAGTGATGAAGTATTCCAGAAACTGACCGGCATCAAGGGCGCATTCCGTACCCGTATTGCCTATGTCGTGCAGACCAACGGCGGTAAATTCCCGTATGAACTGCGCGTCGCCGATTACGACGGTTTCAACCAGTTTGTGGTACATCGTTCTCCAGAACCTCTGATGTCTCCGGCCTGGTCGCCAGACGGCAGCAAGCTGGCGTACGTTACCTTTGAAAGCGGCCGTTCCGCGTTGGTGGTGCAGACTTTGGCTAACGGCGCTGTGCGTCAGATTGCCGACTTCCCGCGTCACAACGGTGCGCCTGCATTCTCGCCAGACGGCACTAAATTGGCGATGGCCCTGTCTAAATCAGGCAGCCTGAACCTCTATGTCATGAATTTATCTTCTGGCCAAATCAGCCAGGTGACTGATGGACGTAGCAACAGCACTGAACCAGCATGGTATCCAGACAGCCAGAATCTGGCGTTTACCTCGGATCAGGGCGGTCGTCCTCAGTTGTATAAAGTAAGTATTAATGGCGGTGCGCCACAGCGTCTGACGTGGGAAGGTTCTCAGAACCAAGACTCAGACGTGAGCTCCGATGGGAAATTCCTCGCTATGGTGAGTTCCAACAGTGGAAGTCAGCACATCGCCAAACAAGATCTGGAAACGGGAGCCGTTCAAGTATTAACGGACACGTTCCTGGATGAAACGCCTAGTATCGCGCCGAACGGCACCATGATTATTTACAGCTCCTCACAGGGACTGGGCAAGGTGTTACAGTTGGTCTCGACTGATGGGCGTTTCAAAGCGCGTCTTCCGGCTACCGATGGACAGGTCTCATTTCCTGCCTGGTCGCCGTACCTGTGATGCATGTTTAGATATGTATGGCAAATTATAAAAAGGATCAACGAGATGCAACTTAACAAAGTGCTGAAAGGGCTGCTGCTGGCCGTGCCTGTAATGGCAATCGCTGCTTGTTCTTCACACAAGAGCGCAGATAACGGTCAGGCTGGTTACGGCGCTGGCACTGGTATGACTTCTGGTTCTGAAAACGGCAATATGTCTTCAGAAGAGCAAGCGCGTGCGCAGATGCAAGAGCTGCAGAAGAACAACATCGTTTACTTCGGTCTGGATAAATACGATGTTTCTTCCGACTATGCTCAGATGCTGGATGCACACGCTGCATTCCTGCGTAGCAACCCGTCTTACAAAGTGACTGTTGAAGGTAACGCCGATGAACGTGGCACGCCTGAATACAACATCGCTTTGGGTGAGCGTCGTGCAACTGCAGTTAAAATGTACCTGCAGGGCAAAGGCGTTTCTGCTGACCAGATCTCTATCGTTTCTTACGGTAAAGAGAAGCCAGCTGTACTGGGCCACGACGAATCGGCTTACGCCAAAAACCGTCGTGCCGTACTGGTATACTAAGAGAATCGCATGAGCAGTAACTTCAGAACTCACCTGTTGAGTCTGTCGTTACTGATTGGCGTAGCGGCCCCCTGGGTCGCTACTGCCTCGGCACCAATCAGTAATGTCGGCTCAGGCTCGATCGACGATCGAGTTACCACTCTTGAACGTATTTCTAACGGTCAAGGCCAGCTTTTAAATCAACTTCAGCAACAAGTCTCTGACAATCAAAACGATATCGCCAATCTTCGTGGTCAGATTCAAGATAACCAATATCAGCTGAAACAGATAACCGATCGCCAAAACCAGATCCTGCAGCAGATTGCTTCGATGCAGAGCGCTGGCAGCGCCCCTGCGCCTGCAGCAAGCGCATCGGCCGGTGCAGCCGCTTCCGACGAGGGCGCGTCGTCTCAGCCTTCTGAAAGCAGCAGCTCGGCGATGACAGGTAACCCTGATACTGACTACAACGCGGCTGTGTCACTCGCGTTGGAGAAAAAACAGTACGATCAGGCGATATCTGCCTTCCAGGCTTTTATCAAGCAGTATCCAACGTCGACTTACCTGCCTAACGCCAACTATTGGTTGGGCCAGTTGTATTACAACAAAGGTAAGAAAGACGATGCGGCCTATTATTACGCGGTCGTGGTTAAAAACTATCCGAAGTCACCAAAAAGCCCTGATGCAATGTATAAGGTCGGGATCATCATGCAGGAAAAAGGCCAGAGCGAAAAAGCAAAAGCCGTGTTCCAGCAGGTGGTTAAACAATACCCGAACAGTGAATCTGGCAAATTGGCGCAAAAACGTTTATCTGCAAAATAAGCGTTATTCAGGCCCGAAAAATGACCACATCGTCTGTTTTTCGGGCTCGAATGTATGAAGAACGAGCAGTCAGTAAGTTATCTCGAAATTAGGGTTGCGCTGCTCAGATAAATCAGTAATATATGCCGCCGTTGCCCAGACAAAGTGTTAAAGCTTAAATCGGTCAACAAATTAAGCAGATTAGTGGGTCGTTAGCTCAGTTGGTAGAGCAGTTGACTTTTAATCAATTGGTCGCAGGTTCGAATCCCGCACGACCCACCACTGTTTAATTGGAAGTAAAGTGTTAAGTCGTAAGGGTTGAGAACCTGCAGCAGGTTCGAGCCGAGCGGAGCGAGACGACAACGCGATAGCGTTGCCCGAAGGGCGAGTCCATAGGACGAGTCAATCCCGCACGACCCACCACTGTTTAATTAGCATTAAGATTTTAAGAAGTAAAAGTAGCAAGCAGTAAACAGAGGGCCGTTAGCTCAGTTGGTAGAGCAGTTGACTTTTAATCAATTGGTCGCAGGTTCGAATCCCGCACGGCCCACCAC